>JADGQB010000060.1 GCA_017882145.1 Anaerolineales bacterium | reverse complement strand
ATCCTGAGTGTCCCGGGTGTTGGCCGCACCGCCGCCGCGTTGCCGGCAGGTCTTGACACCGTCCAGGCGCTCGGTACTGCCCTGGTTTCCCCGGATGCCTATGTGCTGCCGTTCGAGGTGGCCTCAGTTCTCATGTTGGCGGCGCTGGTTGGCGCGGTCTATGTTTCAACCGTGGATAAAAAGTAGGAGGCCGCGATGAGTATCCCGCTTTCCTGGTATTTGATTTTGGCCGCCGCCTTGTTTTGCATCGGGCTGTATGGTGTCCTATCCCGTAAGAATGCCATCGCCATTCTTCTGGGCGTTGAACTGATGTTGAATGCCGTCAACGTTAACCTGGTGGCTTTCTGGCGTTACCTCAACCCCGCTCAGATGGCCGGGCAGGCCTTCGCTGTGATCGTATTTGCCGTTGCAGCTGCAGAAGTTGCCGTTGGCCTAGCCTTGATCATCTCGGTTTACCGCCAGCGCAGGACAGTGGTAGCTGATGAAATCGATTTGATGAAATGGTAAAACGTTTCAACGTGGAAACGTTCAAACGTTCCCACGTTATGGAGGCTTCATGAATTTCCTTATCTGGCTTCTCCCTCTCCCGCCTCTGCTGGCATTTTTTGCGATTATCCTGTTTACCAATAAGAACAAGGCTCTCAGCCACGGCCTGGCAGTCGGCGCAGCCGGGCTTTCCTGGCTGGGGAGTATGATCGTCTTTGTCAGGGCAGTCGGGACGCAAGAGTTCGGAAAGCATTTTTTCGAATCGGCCGTCAATTGGTTGCCCACTGGGAATACCTGGTTCCAGATCGGTGTGCGGGTTGACCCGCTTTCGGCAGTGGTACTTTTCTTTGTGGCCTGGACCGTTCTGGCAATTTTTGTTTACAGCATTGGCTACCATAACTTTGGCCAGCCCAAGGGCGATCACGACCTGCCTGGCCTGCCTCCGCACGGCGCGACCATAGACGAGGATGGACATAAGCACTCCGTCCCATCCATTGAGCCGATGTATTCCCGTTTTTTTGCTTTCATAAGTTTATTCGCATTTGGCATGTTCACCCTGGTTGTGTCCAATAACCTGCTGACCATGTTCGTTGGCTGGGAGATCATGGGTCTGTGCTCTTATCTCCTGATCGGTTTCTGGTACGGCAAGAAATCCGCCCGGGATGCTGCGATCAAGGCTTTTATAACCACCCGCGTCGGCGATGTCTTTATGTTGTTGGGGATCGCCTGGTTATATAGTTACACCGGAACGCTCACCTTCAGTCAGATATTTACTCCGGATGTCCTTCAAAAATTGGGTAATGCGGTTGCATTTCCGTTAATGGCGATGCGCGCGCCAGCCTTGTGGCCTTTCTTTTCCCGGTTTTCGGTTGCCGGTGCGATTGGTATTCTGCTTTTCATTGGGACGGTGGGCAAGTCTGCTCAATTCCCCCTGCACGTTTGGCTTCCAGATGCCATGGAAGGCCCCACGCCTGTCAGCGCCATGATCCATGCGGCCACGATGGTCTCTGCGGGTGTGTATGTGGCCATTCGGGTGTTCCCGCTTTTACAGGCGGATGTCACCGGCACGGCATTGGCAGTCGTAGCTTTTATTGGGGCTTTTACAGCCCTATTTGCAGCGACGATTGCAGTCGCCCAGAACGATATTAAAAAAGTTCTGGCTTACTCTACCATTTCTCAACTCGGTTTCATGATTGCGGCGCTGGGCGTCGGCGCTTATGTCGCTGCGTCTTTCCACCTCGTCACGCATGCTTTCTTCAAAGCTTTGCTTTTCCTGGGTTCCGGTTCCGTAATTCATGGCATGGAACACGGTGTGCTGCATACCGGCGCCAAACAGGTGGATGCGCAGGATATGTTCAATATGGGCGGCCTGCGCAAGAAGATGCCCATCACTTTCTGGACTTTCCTGATCGGAGGCTTTGCCCTATCCGGTTTCCCGGTTCTGACGGCCGGTTTCTGGTCCAAGGATGAGATTTTTGCGGAAGCCTTTGGAAATGGGCATCTGGTTGTCTTTTTCGTCCTGGCATTGGCAGCCTTCCTGACCGCCTTCTACACGATGCGCCAGATCACCCTGACTTTTTTGGGCGAACCCCGCACCCGGGTTGCCGAACATGCCAGCGAGACGACCTGGACGATGACCCTGCCGCTGGTCGTGCTGGCGGTTTTCGCAGTCGGAGTGGGCTGGGTCGGCATGCCCGAATGGTTCACCGGAGGCTTGCTCCCCAACTGGTTCCATGGCTTTGTGGGCCAGACCCTCGCCGAGCTGCCGGAGGAAGTGGCATTCAATTGGATCCCGGTGGTCACCTCGCTCTTCGTTGCCTTGGGAGGCCTGTTCTTTGGCTGGCTGGCTTACCGCAACGTAACCACCCCTGCAGAAGACCGCTTGCAGATCCCGGTGCTCAAGAATAAATACTATTTCGACGAGATTTACAACTTCCTGTTTGTCAGGCCGGCGTTATGGATTTCCGAAAAATTCACCTCGCTGTATATGGATCAGATTGTCATCGACGGCTTCCTGCATAACCTGGCGCGCTTCTCGCTCTTCCTGGGCCATGCCTTCCGCAACTATTTCGACAAACCGGTGATCAATGAATTCCTGGGTGACGGAGCTGGCAGGACCGTCAAGGCCTCCGGCTCGGGTTTGCGTAAGATCCAGGCCGGGCGCGTCCAGTACTACATGGTTGTCTCCATCCTGATGCTGGCGCTCTTCGCATTTTTGTATTTTTTCCTTAAAGCAGGCATGTAGTAACGACTTTAGTCGTTAATTATTTTTATGTTAAAGCTGAATTAACCCGTTGAAGGCAACTGAAGTCGCCACTACTTTGGAGTAATCGATGGCATTTATTAATCAACATCTTCTCTCCCTCATCCTGTTCTTCCCCGTGTTGGCGGCGGTGATCGTCTTGTGCCTGCCGAAGGACAACCTGAAGGCCATCCACTGGACTGCTTTCGGCCTGAGTCTGGTCCCCTTCCTCCTGACGATCTATTTGTGGATCCAGTTCAAGGCGGGCGAAACCGGCTTCCAGTTCCAGGAACAAGCGGCCTGGTACGCCGCCATTCACTCGACTTTCCATATCGGCGTGGATGGGCTTTCGCTAACGATGGTGTTGCTGACCACCCTGCTTACCCCGCTGGCGTTACTGGCCTCTTTCAGCATTACCGATCGCCTCAAAGTATACATGTTCTTGTTCCTGCTGCTTGAGACGGGTATGTTGGGCGTCTTCATGTCTCTCGACTTGCTGATCTTCTTCGTATTCTGGGAGGTCGGCCTGGTTCCGATGTACTTCCTGATCAACCAGTGGGGCAGTGAGAAGGGTGAGCGTGAGATTTGGAAAGGCGTCAAAGTTCAATCCCGTAACTATGCCTCGTTAAAATTTATCATCTTCACCATGGGCGGTTCGCTCGGGCTTTTGTTGGCCATTCAACTGCTGGGTGTGTTATTCCAGAATTATGACCTGCCCGTGCTGTATCAGAAGTGGAATTCCTATACAACCGGGACGCTGCTGGGCTTGCCCGTCGAGACCGTCAAGACCATCGCCTTCTGGGCGTTTGTGATCGCCTTTGCCGTCAAAGTTCCGGTCTGGCCTTTCCATACCTGGCTGCCGGATGCCCATACTGAAGCACCCACCGCAGGTTCGATGATCCTGGCCGGCGTGTTGCTCAAGTTGGGCGCGTATGGTTTTCTGCGCCTGGTACTGCCGTTGTATCCGGTGGAATCGGCACGTTATGCCGGTTGGCTGGCTTTCCTGGCAGTTATGGCGATCGTATTCGGAGCCTTTGCTGCCTATGGCCAAAAAGACTTTAAACGGCTGGTGGCTTATTCCTCGGTTAACCATATGGGCTTTGTACTGCTTGGGATTGCCGCGGCTGCCAAAGCCATCGGGACACAAAATGCCACCATCGCGCTGAATGGTGCGGTCTTACAGATGTTCAACCACGGCCTTTCGGCCGCCGGCATGTTTTTCCTGGTCGGTGTGATCTACGAGCGCACCCACACTCGCAATCTGGAGGATTACGGCGGGCTGTTCCCACTGGTTCCTGTTTATGGCGGAATTCTCATCTTTACCAGTATGGCCAGCCTGGGCCTGCCCGGGCTGAACGGATTTATATCCGAATTCTTGGTCGTGCGGGGCTCCTGGCCCATCCTGACCGTCTATACAGCCATCGCGATGCTTGGCTTGCTGTTCACCGGTGTCTATATTCTAAAGGGCATCAAGAACGTTTTGCACGGTCCTTTGAATGAACACTGGACGGAGCCTGAACACAAACTGACCGAGATCAACACACGTGAGATCTTCGTTATGGCCCCGCTCATGGCGCTTATCCTGGTCATCGGTGTCTATCCGGCCTGGATTTTGGATGTTATCAATAAGGCCATGCTGATGTTATTTAAAGTCTAGTAAGTTAAAAGTATCAAAAAAGTCTCTGTGGTCTGACATGTCGGACTACTTGGACCTGTCAGACGTATCAGACCTGTACGACATGTAAAACCTGTAAGACCGAATGACTTTCTTTCGATGAGGTCGACATGCAATTTCCGTTCTTAAGTGTGATCGTTTTTACACCTTTGGCTGCCGGTCTAATAATTCTTCTATATAAACCGGAGCAAAAGAAAGCTATCCGCATCACTGCCCTGACTGCGGCGGTCTTTGCACTGGCGCTTTCACTGTGGGTGTACCTGTCTTACGACAAAGCCGTCGCCGGTTACCAGTTCCTTGAGAAATACAACTGGATGCCGATGTTTGGCATCAGTCTGCACTTTGGTGTGGATGGCATGTCGGCCCCCCTGGTGCTCCTGACCGGTATTGTCATGGTCACCGGTGTGATGATCTCCTGGGGCATCGATGACCGCCCACGCGAGTTCTTTGCTTTCCTGTTCATCCTGGCCTCGGGTGTCTTTGGCGTGTTCGCCTCGCTCGACCTTTTCATGCTATTTTTCTTTTATGAAATTGCAGTCTTCCCGATGTACCTGTTGATCGCCATCTGGGGTTGGATCAAGACCCGTGAATACGCCGCCATGAAGTTGACGCTCTATCTGTTTATCGGTTCAGTTATATCCCTGATTGGCGCACTGGTTATGTACTGGTCGAGTGGACAACATACCTTTGATATGCTTGTGCTTGAAACGGTAAATTTCTCACCAACTTTCCAGAAAATCTGGTTCCTGCCGGTTTTCCTGGGGTTTGCCATCCTGGGTGGCATCTTCCCATTCCACAACTGGTCGCCGGATGGCCACGTGGCCGCACCCACTGCGGTGTCGATGTTCCATGCCGGTGTGCTGATGAAGCTGGGTGCTTTCGCTGCCCTGCGTGTGGGCATCATGCTCCTTCCGATCGGCGCCAGGTTCTGGGCTCCGCTCATCATGGTTTTGGCGCTGGTCAATATCGTCTACGGAGCATTTATTGCCAGTGTTCAGACCGACTTCAAATACGTGATCGGCTTCTCCTCTGTCTCGCATATGGGTCTGGTTATGATGGGTTTCGCCACGCTGACCCCCGAAGGTCTGACGGGCGCGGGCGTCCAGATGTTTTCGCATGGCATTATGACGGCTCTCTTCTTTGCTGCCGTCGGTATGGTTTACGACCGGGCTCACACCCGCCAGATCCCTGAGTTGGGCGGGATGGTCAAGCCGTTACCTCTGGTGGCGATCGGTGTGATCGTCGGCAGCCTGGTTTCTATGGGCATGCCCGGTTTCTCCGGTTTCATAGCCGAGTTCCCGATCTTTATGGGCGTCTGGAAAACCCAATGGCTGATGGCTGTCATCGCAATTATCTCCATCGTCGTAACTGCCTCGTACGTATTGCTGGTCGTTAGGCGGGTATTCTTCGGCAAAATGCCGGAAGCCCTGGAAGGTCATATCACCCCCATTCGCAGCCTGGATAAAATCGCTCTGGTGCTCTTGATGGCGTTGATGATTGGTATCGGCTTGTTCCCGGTTGTGATAGTCCCGTGGGTGCAAACCGGTGTCCAGCACATCCTTGGCCTGTTGGGAGGTGCATAATGACTGCCATCCTTCCCATCCTTCCCGAAATCCTGCTCCTGGTATTGGGCATCTTAGTTCTTATCATTGACCCGTTCTTGAAGAAAGACGGATCCCGCCGCCCGTTTTTGGGCTGGTTTACTGCAGTGGGACTGCTGATTATCCTGGCCCTCAGCCTTTTGGTGGGTCGCCCGGCAGACCCATTACTTGTTTATGGCGGGATGCTGCGCTTCGACTGGCTGGGCTTTGCCTTCAAGATGTTCTTCATCTTCGCCGCTGGAGTGACGTCGCTGTTCTTCATGGATGCGGAACCGTTGAACCGCCGCGCCGAAGCCTATCTCCTGCTTCTGGCTGCCACGATTGGCATGTGCCTGATGGCTTCCTCGACGGATCTGGTGATGTTGTATCTCGCCATCGAGACTACCTCCATCCCGCTCTACCTGTTGGCGGGTTTCCTGAAGGGTGACGACCGCTCCACCGAATCGGGTTTCAAATACATGCTCTTCGGAGCCTTGACCTCGGCAATCCTGCTCTACGGTTTCAGCCTCATCTACGGTTTCACCGGCAAGACCGGGCTTTATGATCTGAGTCAATATTTTGGCAGCTTCAACCTGGTCGCGGTTGGCATCACTTTCCTGGTATTGGTGGGACTGGCCTTTAAGATCTCGCTGTTCCCCTTTCATTTTTGGGCGCCGGATGTTTATGAAGGCGCACCCACTCCAGTGGCAGGTTTCCTGTCCACGGCCTCCAAGGCTGCCGGGTTTGCAGTCCTGATCCGCCTGTTCACGGTGGTTTTCCCGGTTGTCAGCCCAGATTGGAGCCTGATCCTGGCAGTCCTTGCCACCTTGACCATGACGGTCGGCAACTTGATTGCCCTGGCGCAAAAGAACATCAAGCGCATGTTGGCTTACTCATCCATTGCGCACGCCGGCTATGCCATGATCGGTGTCGTCGCTTTTTCACAATTGGGGACCTCCAGCACGGTTTTCTACCTGCTTGGTTATGTTCTTACCAACCTGCTGGCCTTTGGGATTGTCGCAATCGTCGGTCGCGCCGTTGGATCGGAAGATTATTCTGCATATTCAGGCTTGAGCCGTAGAAATTCAACCCTCGGACTGGCAGCAATGGTCGCATTCCTGTCATTGGCCGGGATGCCGCCTTTCGTCGGGTTTGTAGCCAAGTTCTTTGTATTCAGCGCGGCTATTGAATCGGGTTGGGTCTGGCTGGCAATCGTGGGGGTGGTCAATTCGATTATCGGTCTATACTACTACTTGAACGTTCTGAAGTACATTTACCTGTTCCGGATGGAGAATCAGGATGAACAGCAGCACCCGATCCCGGTTTCACGCCCGCTGGCTATCGGGTTGGTGCTGCTTGTGATCGGAATCCTGTTGCTTGGAACCCTTTTTGGCCCCTGGTTTGATCTTGCTACCAAAGCTGCCACCAGTTTGTTTTAGCAGACCCTAGAATCTGATATAATTTCGCCGCCATGAACCAATCGGGCAACAAGCAACCGGATGAGTTTAGATCAGCCGTTACGATGACTGTTGTGCTGGTGGCTGTTCTGACATTGGGCATTATCTTCATTGCGTTGTTTGCTGGGATTCTGTTGGACCGCATTCTGAATAGTAAGCCCCTTTTCACGATCGTTTTAACGATCGCCAGCATTCCCGCCACCATTTATGCCACATTCCGCGTCGTGAAAGCGGCCAGCAGCCGTATCCGGCCCGCAGAAAAACAAGTTAAATCTGAGGAGGAACCACATCGTGGAGAAGACAACTGAGTTGGCTCCCAAAAAGACAGGCTGGCGTTGGGGTACAAACCGCTGGCTTGTGTTGGCGCTGATCATTTTGGGTTATATCGGTGCAAATTATTTCTTCTCACCCGTCCGGCCGTTCGTCCAGCTCCCGGCCGAACACTGGATGAAAAACCCGTTGTTCACACTCCCGGGCATTGGACCATTCTATTTGACCAATACCCTGGTAGCTTTAATTATCGTTATCCTGTTGGTTTTTGTGCTGGCGAGATCTTTTGATCGTGCAGTCAAGAAGGGCGACCTGGTCTTAAAAGGCATCCCGGGTGCTCTGGAAGCCCTGCTGGAAGCGCTTTATAACATGACCGAATCAACTGCCGGGAAATGGGCCTGGACTATCTTTCCATGGTTTGCCTCCATAACAATCATGGTTTTATTGGCAAATTGGATGGAGCTCATTCCGGGAGTGGACAGCATCGGAGTCATCGAGCATGCCGAGGCGGGCGGATTCGGCATCCAGCAGTTGGGCAGCTTTTTCACCACGATTGTGAACCCGGCTGTTACCGAAGGCGGTTATCAACTCGTTCCGTTTGTGCGCGTCCTCTCCACCGACCTGAACTTTACGGTCGCATTGGCTATCATTGCCGTGATTGCGGTCCAGGTGATCGGGATCCGCGCCCAGGGCATCAAGTATTTCACCAAGTTTTGGAATGTAAAAACCTTCTTCAGCCGCCCGATTTTCGGTGTGATCGATTGGGGCGTGGGCCTGCTTGAACTGGTTTCCGAATTCTCGAAAGTGCTCTCGTTTGCCTTCCGTCTTTTTGGCAATATCTTCGCCGGTTCGGTCTTGTTATTCGTGATGGGTTCGCTGCTCGGCTCGATCGCCATCTTCCCATCCATCTTCTACATGTTGGAATTTCTGGTCGGCGCCATCCAGGCTGTCGTGTTTGGCTTGCTGACAATGACATTTATGGCTCAGGCCACCCAGGGTCATGGCGACCATGAGGAAGCGCACTAATTTGATTAATTGCGGGCGTGGAAAGCCCGGGCAATCCTAATCCTAGCGGCGGGATTCCCGCCTGAATTCATAAACGGAGGAACATCTTATGACTGGTAGTATTATCATAGCGGCAAAATTGATCGGTGCAGGCCTGGCCATGATCGGCGCCATCGGCGCAGGAGCCGGGATCGGCATCGTGACCAGCGGCGCAGTCCAGGCGATGGGCCGCAATCCGGACGCAACCGGCACAATTCAGACCAACATGATCCTTGGCATTGCCTTCGCGGAGGCCGTGGCCATTTATTGTCTGGTTGTCGCCCTGCTGATCCTCTTCGTGGTTGGCTAATTCAGCGGATATATTGAGTAAATAAGGAGGTTTCCCTTGGCACAATTGGGTCTCAATTTAGGTTATCTGCTGGTCCAGATCGTCTGCTTTTTCATTATCTTCATTGTAGTGCGCGCCTGGATCGTAAAGCCGCTGCAGGGTCTGCTTGAGAGGCGTCGTAAAACCATCGCTCAAAGTCTGGAGGATGCCCGCATTGCGGCGGAAGCACGCGCCAATGCCGAAAAAGATGCCGCCGGGATTGTTTCCGATGCTCAGGTCAAAGCGGCTCACCTGGTGAGTGAAGCCACAGAACGGGCTGATGCGGCCATGCTGGAAGTGCGCGCGGGCGCTGATAATGAGATCAGCAAACAGCGTGAAGCTGTCCTGGCAGAGGTCGAGGAAGAGCGCAATCGTATGTTGGGCGACCTGCGCGGGCAGGTTGCGGCCCTGGCGATCGCGGCAGCCCAAAAACTGGTGGGCGTGTCGCTGGATGAAAAGCGCCAGCATGCGCTACTGGCTGAATTCTTCTCGGGAGTCAAAGCCGGCAAGGTGGTGGTTCTCGAAGGTGCTGAGCTGGGTGGGGCCTCTGCCGAAGTAGTCTCAGCCCTGCCTCTGACAGTTGATGAACAGGCCATTGTCAAGCGGGATATCCTGTCCAAAATGGGTTCACAGGCTGCGGTGGAATTTCGCATCGACCCAACCATCCTGGGTGGGTTGGTGATATACGTGGGCGATAAAGTGTTGGATGGCTCGGTCGCCGGTCAACTCGAGGAACTGCGTCAGTCTCTGCGATAATAATTCCCATGAACATCGGAGGGTTTTGGCGTAAAATAAAACGTCAAGACCCTCTTTTTTTTATGAAGAAATCCGTCGGGTCCGCCTGCCCCCAGACATGGGGATCGTGTCTGTCGAGTTTAATTTCTTAGGCAATTAGCCTCCTGTCTACCATGGAAAACTTTCCGCAGATTTCCTTGTCCGCCCTTTTCGCAGAAGCCCCACTGAAAATTCTTTCCGGGACTCCGGATGCTACGCCCATTACCGGCATTGCCCTGGACAATCGCCAGGTGCGGCCGGGCTATCTTTTCGTAGCCATGCCTGGCAGTTCGGTGGATGGACATGCTTACATTCCGGCTGCCATCCAGTCGGGGGCTGCCGCACTAGTCGGTGAGAAATTACTGGAAGGGTTATCCGTACCCTATATCCGGGTTGAAAATTCGCGCCAGGCGCTCACCTGGCTGGCGGCGGCTTTTTATGGTTATCCTGCCCGCAAGCTGACGGTCATTGGCGTAACCGGAACGGACGGTAAGACCACTACTTGCAACCTGCTTTATCAGATCCTCCTGGCTGCCGGGCACAAGGCCGGTTTGATTTCCACTGTCAACGCGGTTATCGGCGATGAATTGCTCGATACCGGTTTTCATGTTACCACGCCGGATGCACCGGATATCCAGCGCTACCTGGCCCGCATGCTGGCCTCCGGGCTTACCCACGTGGTGCTGGAGACCACCAGCCACGGCTGGGCGCAGCACCGTGTGGATGCCTGTGAGTTCGATGTCGGCGTGGTCACCAATATTACCCACGAGCACCTGGACCAGCATGGCACTTATGAGAACTACCGTGCCGCCAAGGCGCGTCTTTTCCAGTCTTTGGAAATTACCCGTCCCAAATCCCAGGGCAACCCCCGCCTGGCTGTTTTCAACCAGGACGATTCATCCTACGAATACCTGTCGTCCCTTTTCCAATCCAAAATCTCAAATCAACAATCAAAAATCCGGATTTCCAGCTATGGGCTGGGCGGTTCTGCCGATGTCCGGGCAGAGTCCATTGAATATTCTGCTCAGGGCCTGCATTTCAAGGCTGTCGGACCTGGATTTAGCGTCCCTGTCACCAGTCCATTAGTGGGCGCCTTCAATGTCTCCAACTGCCTGGCTGCCTTGACTGTAGCCGTGCTTGGTCTGGGACTGGAACCGTTAACGGCCGCACGCGGGATCGCCTCGTTGCCAGGTGTTCCAGGTCGCATGGAACGCATCGACCTGGGCCAACCCTTTACAGCCATCGTCGATTTTGCCCATACCCCCAATGCTCTAAAGGTTGCCATTGAGACTGTTCGAAATATGCAAGAATTCCCATCCCCTGAAGGGGAATGGCCAGGAGTGAGGGGAAGGGCGGGCCCCGGGCGTGTCATCGTCGTCTTCGGCTCAGCCGGCCTGCGCGACCGCCAGAAACGCCGCATGATGGCCGAAGTTGCGGCTCGCCTCGCAGATATCAGCATCCTGACCGCCGAGGACCCGCGCACTGAATCACTTGCAGAGATACTGGATGAAATGGCCGCAGGCGCACGCCTGCAGGGCGGGGTGGAACAAAAAACCTTCTATCGAGTCGCTGATCGAGGCGAAGCCATCCGGCTCGCTGTAAGCCTGGCACAGCCCGGTGACATCCTCATGGCGTGTGGCAAAGGTCACGAGCAATCCATGTGTTTCGGCGTTACCGAATATCCCTGGGACGATCGCACTGCCATGCGCGCCGCATTGTCCGAATTCCTTGGAGTGCAGGGTCCGCAAATGCCCTATCTCCCGACACAGGAAAAGAGATGATGGACGATCCGTGGAAGACACCTGTTACGCTGCAAGGGAAATTTGTGCGGCTCGAACCGCTCACTGAAGCCCACGTACACGCCCTGGCTGCTGTGGGCTGCGATGAGCGTATCTGGAAGCTGATGCTCTATGGCCTGATCCACACCGAAGACGACATGCGTACCTGGGTACGCCATCTACTTGCAGGTCAGATTGCCGGCACCGATTTGCCCTTTGCCGTTATTCAGCTTGAGTCGGGCCGGGTGGCTGGTGCCACCCGTTTCATGGATATCCACCCGGAGCACCGCGGCCTGGAGATCGGCGGCACCTGGTACGGGCTGGAGTTCCAGCGTACGGCTGTCAACACCGAGAGCAAGTATCTGCTGCTGCGACATGCTTTCGAAGTGCTTGGAACCATTCGGGTCCAGTTCAAGGCGGACTTGCGTAACGAACGCTCCTGGCGTGCGATCGAGCGCCTGGGTGCCAAACGCGAGGGCATCCTGCGCAACCATTACATACTAGCGGACGGGGTGAAACGGGATTCGGTCTATTACAGTATCATCGACTCCGAGTGGCCGGAAGTAAAGGCTCGCCTGGAAGGCATGTTGGAAATGGGCGGACACGGATAAGGCACGCGAAAAATGGAACGCGTGCGCATGGATGAAAACGAAGAGCAACGACGACCTACTGACGAATCAAAAAAACAATCTGCGAGAATGCACTTCGGAAGGATGGCTTTCAAACACGAGCTCAACCATCTGATCATGAGGATGGGCAGTTAGTCTGTCCACCAAGGGCGCACCCAGCTCAGATGACTTGCGCATAGATAATTAGATCTATGCTAAATGTTTCACCGAGCCGAAACCTCGCTGATGCCATTCCCGAAATTATCGATCCGACGCCTTACGGAACTGCCGGACCGCAGTTGTATTCCCATTCGCATATTTTATGAGTGCGGGGGAGCCATCTCACTCAGCTGGGTTGGGTCGACCGATTTCAACCAGGGCAGTCAAATCCCTCTCCAGGGACCCCAGGATCTCATAAGATTGGTCAAGCGTATCTGCCTGTCCACCCAAACGGATCACCTGCCGCAACCGGTCTTCACAGTCTGCCGGCTTGACCTTGAACTTGTGGATAAAAACTTCTGAACGTTTCCGGCTAGGGAAATACTCGCGATTTAGGGCAAACAAGGCCAGCAGGAAATGGTCCAGGGCCAGATCCAAGGCATAATGAAAGAATAACACATCTTTTTGTAGGACTGCCCGCTTGAGATCTTCCACATCCTGTAGCGCCTTCAAATGATGGTTGATTACCTTTAAAGCCAATTTCAGGGGATATGCAACCAGACGGTTCTTGAATGATTGCAAAACGCCATCCGGATCATAAAGCACGCGCAGGTCTTTCCACAGCGCACAACGCCCGATCGGATAAAATTCGCTGTCCTCTCGCCCCACGTAATACCCATCCAGGATCTCTTCCAATTCGCTGCGTGCTTCGGCGACGGTAAAATACATCATCCAGGTTTCCACGCCTTGCAGCCAGACACGATCGGCCTGCCCCCAATGACCATTTTCCATCAGGCCAGTTTCACCAATCTGAATAAGCTTGGGATGTGAATTAAGCACATCGGCCCGATGCTGGCTCGCAGGGATTACGCTGCAATAAATAAACAGGTCAATATCTCCTTTACCCGGTTCGGGGAATGCCCGTTCGCCCCCGCTTAGCCCGATCGCTCGGATTGCATCTTGCTCAGCGACAACTTCAACCAGCTTTTGAATGGCGTTTTCAAGCTTGTCTGTCACACGCGGCCTGCCTGTCATCGGTAAATTCGCGCTTATGAGAAAAGTGGAAAGGATCGATTTTGATAACGTGGAATAACCTGGAAATTTATTTAAAGCTTTCCAGGCAGGCCCACTTCTTGCCTTGCTCAACGTTTACCCACAAGGGCAGGCTGAAATAACCATGCTGCTCTTTACGCCAGGCTGGCCCGCGGACAGTCTCTCCCCTCAGCAGGTTTCGCCATTCACCCTCGGGCAGGTAATACACGGCCTGGCCTTCCGGGTTGAAAATGGGCGCTACCAGCATTGCAGGACCCAGCATGTACTGCATCTCCAGACTTTGGCAGGCCGGGTCATCCGGAAATTCCAGCAGCATGGCTCGCAGCATCGGCCAGCCGTGTTCGTGTGCTTCCCTGGCGCAATCCAGCAGGTAGGGCATAATCTGGGCTTTGAGCCGGCTGAAAAAGCGCAGCACCTGCACCGCTTCATCGTCGTACAACCAGGGCATGCGCGGGCTGTCGTTGCCGTGCAGGCGGCTGTGTGAGCTCAACAGCCCGAAGGCCACCCAACGTTTGTACAGGTCGGGAGTGGCAGTTCCGATGAAACCGCTGATATCGTGGCTCCAGAAGCCGAATCCGCAAATCCCCAGCGAAAGCCCGCCGCGCAGCGTCTCGGCCATCGAGACGTAGCTCGAAGAGTTGTCTCCACCCCAATGCAGCGGATATTTCTGACTGCCGCAGGTGGCCGAACGGGCGAAGATCACCGCTCGCCCCTCACCCTTGACTTCTTTCAGCAACTCGAAGACGGTCTGATTGTAGAGGTAGGTGTAGTAGTTGTGCATGCGCTCCGGGTTTGAACCGTCATGCCAAACCACCTCGGTTGGGATGCGCTCCCCAAAATCTGTCTTGAATGCCTCCGCGCCCATCTCGATCAATTGCCGCAGCTTGCCAGCGAACCAGGAGCGTGCTCCCGGGTTGGTGAAATCCACCAGAGCCATACCGGGTTGCCACATGTCCACCTGGTAGATGTCACCATTCGGCTTTCGCAACAGCCAACCGCCGGCCGCGCCTTCGTCAAAGAGTGGCGAAGCTTCGGCAATATACGGATTTATCCACAGGCATACCCGTACGCCCTTGTCCCTCAGTCGTTTCAGCATCCCGGTTGGGTCAGGAAAGTAGCGTTTATCCCACAGCAGGCTGGTCCAGGTCAGCTCTTTCATCCAGAAGCAGTCGAAGTGGATCACGCTGACCGGGATGCCGGCTGTCTGCATGCGCTCCAGGTTGACCAGGATGGCTTGTTCATCATAATTCGTGGTGAACGATGTAGATAACCACAGGCCGAACGACCAGTCAGGGGGAAGGGCCGGGCGCCCGCTCAAACGGGTATACTGCTCGAGCGCCTCTTTCGGAGTGGGGCCGCCGAATACGTAATAATCCAGGCTGTGTTCTTGAACGCTGAACTGCACCCGGCTGACCTGGTGCGCTGCCACCTCGAACGAAACCCGCCCGGGGTGGTTGACCAG
>JADGQB010000281.1 GCA_017882145.1 Anaerolineales bacterium | reverse complement strand
CGGAGAAGGTCGCACCTGCCAGGTTGTTGTGGGCTAAGAGACCGATATTGTTGTTGTTTGCTGCGGCACGAAATTGTGTCGCCACTCCATCCTTCTTTAAAACGCTACCCGGTTCTCCCACTGGTTGCTGCTCCACCCGTAAAGCCAGGACGCCCGGCACATAAACGCCACGGACTATTTTTGCCTGACCATTCATCACTTCACCGACAAAATCGGAAAAGGATGGAAGAATCGAATCGCTTGCTGCATCTGCCGGTCTCCACGGAACGATCAGGCAAAGGAGCAAGAAAAAGCCAACCATGGGCTTAAAAAGAAAGTTCTTTTCCATAGGGTTGGGGATGAACGAATTATAGAGAGCAATAGCTGAATATGAACGTGTAAAATGTCCCTTTTTATGGCATACTTTTGTCAGGTAAGGGTTACTCAGTCGATGTCAGCTACTCCGGTGGTTTTTTGAAGTAAAATCATCCAGACAATCTCATTACCGAGATGAGATAGCATGGAGCATCAGCAGGCCGAGAAAAAGGATTCCCCGAACATGATCAGAGCATACCGATCGTGAGCAGGCGCGACCGGTTAGAGCGCAGCACAAATGTTGTCAGGTGCAGAGTCACCCGTAAAATGTCACCATTACATAAGGTAGCACAGAACTACCAATTCACCTTGGATTGAAGAATGAAAAAAAGTTTCCTCCGCTTGAGGAAATTGGGCACGAAGATAAACATCCAGAACGATCCGGTACTGGAACATTCCTGTGCCGGGCGTATCCTCAGCGCATTAACGTTGATAGTTGTTATTTTCTGTCTGGGGCTGTGGATTACCGCTTTCCTGTTGTTGAAGGATCGTTTGTTTACAGCAACCCTCTCTGGAAACATTCTGACCAATCTCACCTGCCTGACATTTTTCGGTGGTTTGGTCATTGCCATTTTCGTCGGCGCGATGGCCGGAAATTTCTTGCGCAGGGAGTTCTGGAAAAGGCTTATTGTCAGGAGAAAGCCGTGAACTGCAAGGGGATAGTAATGAATAATTTTCAAGATTCCTTTATAATTCGAAACATCTTTTGTCTGATCAGATTCCGGAGTTATTCATATGAGTCAAACCCGCAGCGAACAGTTGGTTAACCGCTTGCGTTCCATGCAAGCCGCCGCACCGGATATCGAAGCTTCTGCCATCGTTTCAGTGGATGGATTGATCATGGCTTCGGCGCTTCCAGCCGATGTCGAAGAAGACCGCGTATCGGCCATGTCGGCTGCCATGCTCAGCCTTGGTGAACGGATCGCCAGTGAGTTGGGGCGCGGCGGTTTGGAGCAAGTTTATATTAAAGGGAGTGCCGGCTTTATTGTCCTGACTGCGGTTGGGACCGAGGCTGTATTGACCACCCTGGCACGCCAGGAAGCCAAACTTGGACTAATTTTTCTGGAAATGCGCCGGGCGGCAGAGGATCTGGTAAAATTGGTCGGATGAAACCAATCGGCAAGCAACCATCTTCACTCAATAACGTCTACCCGCGTGGGGAGGACGCCAGTCACTGGCCCTCCCCACGCCCTTTATATTTCCTCATCCTTATGCCTTTTCCAATGAAAAAGTAGCAAGGGTGAGGGCGAGAGGATCTAATGCCAACCAAATACATCTTCTTTACCGGTGGTGTAGTCAGTTCGGTCGGGAAAGGCGTAACAGCTGCCGCCACTGGCCTGTTGCTCAAATCACGCGGCTTTAAAGTCACCGTCCAAAAATTGGATCCCTATATAAACGTGGATCCGGGTACGATGTCGCCGTATCAGCACGGCGAAGTCTATGTTCTTGATGACGGAGCCGAGACGGATTTGGACCTGGGGCACTATGAACGCTTCGTGGATATCCGCCTGGGCCGTTTCAGCAATTTCACCACCGGACAGGTTTATGCCGAGGTGATCAGTAAAGAACGCCATGGCGATTATCTGGGCGGAACCATCCAGGTCATCCCGCACATCACCAATGAGATCAAGCGTCGCATCGGGCTGGTGGGCAAGGAAACCGGGGCAGAGATTGTTATCCTCGAAATCGGCGGCACGGTGGGTGATATCGAGTCCCAGCCCTTCCTGGAAGCTCTGCGCCAGCTCCGCAACGAAGTCGGCCGCGAGAACACATTCTTCGTACATGTCACTTGGTTGCCCTTTATTGGTGCCACCCAGGAACTCAAGACCAAACCCACCCAGCATTCGGTCTCCGCGCTGCGCTCCATCGGTATCTCGCCCAACATGATCATCGCCCGTTCCGATAACCCCGTGGAAGAAGAGCTTTGCGACAAAATCGCCTTGTTCTGCGACGTGGATAAACGCGCCGTGGTACCGATGGTTACTGCTGAAGTGCTTTACGAAGTCCCTCTGCTGCTTGAAAAAGCCGGCGTGGGCGATTACATTGTAGAACGGTTGGGACTTCAGGCGCGTGCGACCCCCGACTGGGCTCCGTGGAAAAAGTTGGTGGAGCAGGTCCGCAATCCCAAGCCCGCGGTTAATATCGCCCTGGTCGGCAAGTATGTTGAATTGCAGGACGCCTATATGTCTGTACGCGAGGCCGTTAAACATGCCGCCCTGTCACAAGGAGTGGAAGCCGAGATCCAGTGGGTGCATTCCGCTGACCTGGAAAAGAATAAAGGCTGGGAGGCAGTCAAGGCCGCTGATGGTATTATTGTTCCAGGTGGGTTCGGCTCGCGCGGCATCGAAGGGAAGATCCAGGCTGCCCGGTATGCCCGGGAAAATAAGGTTCCCTACCTGGGTCTTTGCCTGGGGATGCAGGTAATGTGCGTTGAGTTCGCCCGCAATGTTTTGGGACATGAGGACGCCAATTCGACCGAGTTCGACCGCAGCACCAACTACCCGGTCATTGACTTGATGTTGGAGCAACGCGCCATCACTAATATGGGCGGCACGATGAGGCTCGGGTTGTATCCGTGCGTTCTCCAGCCGGGCACGAAAGCCGCCGAAGCCTATGATGGCGAAAGCCAGGTGGATGAACGCCACCGTCACCGTTGGGAGTTCAATAATGCTTACCGGGAAGAGTTCCAGAAAGCCGGCGTGGTGCTTTCCGGCATCTCACCGGACGGTATGCTTGTGGAGGTCGCCGAATTGGCAGACCACCCGTACATGCTTGGCAGCCAGTTCCATCCAGAATTCCTTTCCCGCCCAATGCGCCCACATCCGCTGTTCATGGGGTTGATCAAGGCGGCAAAAGAGCGGGCAAAGAAGTAACGATGAATTAGTATTGAAAAGATTAGTATCACATCGATCTCTCATCTTAAAGAAAATGCGATATACTTGCCGCTTGGAATTAACCGACATAGTCCTACGGAGTTCATCCCGTGGACATCAAATGAACTCATGAAGGAGAACTCTATGGATACAACGATCGAACTTATTTCCGGGCAGGAAATCCTCGATTCACGCGGCAACCCAACCGTGGAAGTTGAAGTGATCCTGGCCGATGGCTCGTGGGGTCGCGCCGCAGTCCCCTCCGGCGCTTCCACCGGGATCCATGAAGCCCTTGAGCTGCGGGATGGCGATAAGAAGCGCTATGGCGGCAAGGGTGTTCTGAAAGCCGTTGCGGCAGTCAATGATGTCATCTCTGAAGAACTTTACGGCTGGGATGCCACCGACCAGAAAGCCATTGATATGGAACTCCTGGCCCTGGACGGCACACCCAACAAATCCAAGTTTGGCGCCAACGCCATCCTGGGCGTCTCGCTGGCGGTTGCCAAGGCGGCGGCAGCCGGTTTGGGCCTGCCTCTTTACCGCTATATTGGCGGAGTATACGCTCACGTGCTGCCGGTACCGATGATGAACATCTTGAATGGCGGTGCGCATACCGCCTGGCAGTCCACCGATGCCCAGGAGTTCATGGTCATGCCCTTTGGCGCGCCGACCTTTGCCGAAGGTTTGCGCTGGGGCGCTGAGATCTATCACGCACTCAAGTCGGTCCTCAAAGATAAAGGCTACGTCACCCTGGTCGGCGACGAAGGTGGTTATGCCCCGGCGCTCAAAGCCAACAACGAGGCCGTGGAAGTCATCCTGGAGGCTATCGCCAAAGCCGGCTTCAAGGCCGGACGCGGCGAACAGGTCGCCATTGCCCTTGATCCGGCGGCTTCCGAACTATATGATGAAGAGACCAAGACCTACAATCTGCGCAAGGAAGGCAAGAAACTCACCGGCCCGCAGATGGTGGAATTTTGGGCCAAGTGGGTCAAGGATTACCCGATTGTTTCCATCGAAGATGGACTTGCGCAGGATGATTGGGAATCCTGGATCCTGATGACCAAGCAGCTGGGCGACAAGATCCAGATCGTAGGCGATGACCTGCTCGTAACCAACCCCGAGCGTGTTCGTCGCGCCATCCAGGAAAAAGCTGCCAATGCTCTGCTGGTGAAACTCAACCAGATCGGCTCGCTGACCGAAACCATTGAAGCGGTTGAGACCTGTCACCGGGCCGGCTGGCGGGCCGTTACCAGTCACCGCTCCGGTGAGACCGAGGACAGCACCATCGCCGACCTGGCGGTCGCATTGAATATGGGCCAGATCAAGACTGGCGCTCCCGCCCGCTCCGATCGCGTCGCCAAGTACAACCAGCTGCTGCGGATCGAGGCTGAATTGGGCGATACCGCCAAATATGCCGGTTGGGATGCTCTGAAAAGCTAAAACATCCGAAGACACTATTAAGGGACTATCCAAAAGGATCTGGAGAGCCTCTTCGCAAACCAGGTTTATGTCAATCTCTCCCCCAAGTGGCGGAGGTAAATACTCCCCAGCTGATGGATGCGGCTGGGGAGTATTTATTGTAGGATAAATTAATAAAATTATGATTAACGATAAGACTTGACAAAATATATTCTAATAGTTATATTTCTATTACACATTTGTTATGTATTCTCCATAATCAGGCTTGTCAGAACTTCATTCCAGGCCAAAATGTGGTCAATCACATCCACGAAAAGAAAATATAACAATATTTATGTTAATAAACGGAATCTTCCGGTATGCACGCGCGTGGTTCACATGAGCACCGCGATGCTTGGGCAATGTTTTTCCAGCCTCGGAGCATTTCATCAAACATTTGCTACCGCCATGCTCCAGATCGCAAAAAAGGAGGTGATGTTCGCGCAAGTCTCGCAAGAAAGGCCGGGTAACCAAACAATTTAATTTGATTGGAACCCAGTATACAAGTTGGAAGAGTTCCTATTATTCAACTCAACTATAACAAGGAGAAAGAAAAATGAAACGCC
>JADGQB010000280.1 GCA_017882145.1 Anaerolineales bacterium | reverse complement strand
GGATTGCAGGTATTTCGTGGAAGCATCGATCTAAAAAATCTTGATATTCGGGATCCAACAACAAAATACCGCTAGATTGTAAGACGCAGGGTACAGAATGATGAATAACCCAACCAGGAGGTAGATCAACCCAACCCATACATTCTTACTTGTTCGAAAAATCGTAATCCAAAATAATAGCAACCAGATGGCTGCCAAAAGAAGAACGAAGACAGGCGAGGACCAGAAGTAGATTTTAATCCAGGGTCTGGAAAATTCCTGTGAGATTTGATCGGTAATAAATTGTGTCGCGGCATCGCATCCCCAGGCAATTGCCAGAACAAGGATCATACTGGAAACGGAAAGGGCAATGCGAGAATTCGATTTTCGGTCCATGGCCAGCCTTTCTAGCTGTTCTCAGCGGGTCGCTTGGCAGGATTCTGCTGGTTCAGCAAGCGGTTATTTTCTTCCAGCAAATCCACTATTTTCCCGAGCAATCGCAGCATTTCTTTTTGTTGGGGAGTAACGCTTCTCCGTATGGCCCGAGCTACAACCAGGATGATAAGGATGGGCAGGGTAATAAGAAGCGCTATCCATATGCCGTAGATGATTATCCCTAAGATCGAAGAGCCTTCCATAATCATGATTTTATCCTCCAGAAGAATGACATTAACAGCAGTCGTAATTTGGAAAAGAGATTGCCCATTTTGATTCAATGATCATAGAAAAAATGCATTCTTGCATCCTTCATAATTTCAGTATACAGCGAAATTTCCCAAAAACAATCACCGCCTGTCGTCTGTTGAGAACCAAGAATAACAGCCACTCCTTTTCGAAGTCAATCGGATTACAATGGAAACGGCAGCCCCTGCCAGGGCAACGAATGGCGGTCGTATTCAAATGACCGGTTTGGTTCAGGCGGTGAAGAATGAAATCCAGAAGACTGTTCGTTTTAGAGTTGGTAGTGCTGGGCACGTTCTTATTTTCATGCGGTTTTCCGGGAACGCATGCGATTTTACCGGCCACCGGCACGCCCACAGTAGACTTGCCTCCCACCGCTACCCCCATATTAACCCTGCCTCCCACCGGCACGCCCACACTGTCCCCTTCTGCCACCCCCACACTTACTGAAACCGATACCGCCCCCATCCTTCCGACAGCCCATGTAAGCACGCCCACATTGGCTGGCCCCGCCATGGCTCGCTTGGCCCCAGGTCAAAAGATCGACATCACGTTTATTCACATGGTCGATGTGGATCAGGGCTGGGGCCTCGGCGGTTTGGACAAGGCCTCCGATCATGTTTTCCACACACAGGATGGCGGTGAGACCTGGCGGGAGGTTACTCCACCCCAACCTGCCCCGGGTGCAAGCGCCTCGATCACAGCCCTGGGTTATTTCTTGAATGCGGATACGGCCTGGATAACGTATGGCCCACCTCCAGGGACATATGATATCCCACCGTTCATTCAGGTCTGGAAGACAGAGGATGGCGGCGGCAAGTGGACCTATGGCTCGATCGATACCAGCCTTGTTACTGGAGAAGCATTCAGCCCCTATTTTTTGAACTTTGCAGACAAACAGCACGGTTGGCTGATGGTCTTTCTCGGAGCAGGCATGATGCATGCTTACGTGGCGCTCTTCATGACCGTTGATGGAGGTGCCACCTGGACGGATATCCTGGACCCATACACAGACAACGACATTCAGTCTTTTTCGAAGACCGGGATGGTCTTTGCGGACCCCAAAACTGGCTGGCTGACCCGGGATTCACAGGGCGTCGATCCGAGCCCGCACATCTTCCGCAGCACGGATAGTGGGGTCACCTGGGTGCGCCACGATCTTCCCGCACCGGCGAATGAACCCACCCTGTACGACTCCTATGCGTGCGGTACTACCTCGCCGAACGCATTCTCGGCAGTGTCAGTCACCGTCGCCATGACCTGCCGCGATATTGACACCTTTAAAATTGAAAAGGATTATGCCTATTTCACAAGCGACGCCGGCAGTACCTGGCAAACTTATCCACTGCCGTCAGATTACAGCCTCGGGGAGGGATTGTATTTCTTTTCGCCCCAGAGCGGTCTGGCTTTAGGCCGGTTGATCTACACGACCAGCGATGGGGGCAAGACCTGGAATTTCATTCAGCAGGTCAGCTGGGATGGGCAGTTCAGCTTCGTGAGCGTGGAACTTGGTTGGGCGCATGTCTTCAACGACCAGGGCGAAACTGCCCTGG
This sequence comes from Anaerolineales bacterium, assembly GCA_017882145.1. Lineage (GTDB taxonomy): Bacteria > Chloroflexota > Anaerolineae > Anaerolineales > Villigracilaceae > UBA877. The sequence continues at coordinate 3,044 of JADGQB010000280.1, read as the reverse complement.
TCAAGACTGTGAATGGCGGCAAAACCTGGGCGATGCTTCATCCCGTGGTCGGTCCATAATCACCAGTCATCAGGCTTTATACTTCCTGCGGAACAGGAACTCATTTTCCTTGCTCCCATAAGGCTCCCAACCCTCGGCCAGCAGCAGGCAGATCGTCCACTCCCGGAAGCCTCCGCTGCCAATTTCAACTTTTTGTTTGTGCTTATTATTAAATTCTCGATTGCTTGAACTCAGGTATTTATCAGGAGTATACATCCCAAGATTATCCATCCGGACGATACACATCTCCCACTGGTCAGCCATTTTCGCCTCCTTTATCGATGACTATCATACCCCAGCCGCGTATGCAGGCCAGGCAGGATCCAGAACAGTTTTTTCAGCCAGGGTATAAGGGATCAAGCTGTACCCGGCTTGATGGATGAACGTTGATCGTTATTTCGCATTTCCAGGTGAACTCAGGCTATAAATTAACCCTTTCCAGTGCGAGCCCGCTGGAACAGGTCGTCAAGAAGTGGGCGCAGGGGATCTGTCATGCTGCTGTCGCTGACCCGGACCCTATGACTTTGTGTTGCTGTCTCGACAGTGATGATGTAGTTAAATTCGTCAGGTACAGGCCTGGAAATGAGATCCTTTGGTAGATTGAAGAAATCTGCTTGTTGGAGCAGCCGGTTTAAAGTTTCGGCTTGATCGTTGGGAAGTTCTTCCAGGTCGACGCTGAAATTGAGTTTGCGTCCCATGAACCCGCCGGAGCGTTCATAGCTGATTCGCATGGTTGGATCATCCCTTCAGCAGCCCTGACAGGCCAAGTTTGCGCAGCGTAGCCTTAAAGCAGCCCTCTTGCGTTTGACCGCCAATTATGATCCCGACTTCCGCCCAGCCGGCCTTGACCGCGTTTTGCTCCAGGCTGTTCGTGCCAAACAGCTCGCCAGCCGCTGCATAGGTCAGGTCGGCAGCATTCTGGAAATTAGACTGGTTGCCCAATTTTTCCGTGAGCGTCTTGTACCAGATCAGACCGGCTTTGTCCCAGGCGTAACCGCCGATATTAATGGAAGTGACATAAAAGGCATGGTTGGGAATTCCAGAGTTGATATGTACGCCGCCGTTGTCTTCCACGGTGTTGACATAATCTTTCATATTGCCAGGTTGCGGATCCTTACCAAGGACTGGATCATCGTAAGCTGTACCGGGTGCTTTCATCGAACGGAGGGCAACCCCTTTGACATTGGATGTGAATAACCCCTGGCCGATGAGCCAATCTGCCTGGCCGGCTGTCTGTTTGAGCTGGTACTGCTTTACCAGAGAACCGAACACATCCGAGATTGATTCGTTCAATGCCCCGGGCTGCCCCGAATAGTCGAGGTTGGCGGCAAATTGGGTGACGCCGTGGGTGAGCTCATGCCCGATCACATCAATGGCGATGGTGAAACGGTTGAATAAGCGTTCCGGGGCGGGCAGGTCCTCGTCTCCATCACCGTATACCATCTGTTGGCCATCCCAGAAGGCGTTATCATAGCCTTTTTGATAATGGACGGAGGAATCCAGTTTGAGGCCATTGTTGTCGAGCGAATTCCTGCCGTAGATAGCATAGTACAAGTCATAGGTTGTTCCGGACCCGTCGTAAGCCTCATTTACAGCTGGATCGCTGACGGCTGGAGCGCCTTCCTTGCGCACCAGGATGCCAGGGAGTACGGAGCTCTGCTTGGCGTCATACACATACCGCTGTTTGCCAGCGGCGGAGACTGCTTCCATGGGCGCACTATTTGCTTGTATTGTGCGTCGCTGGCTGCGGACCTGTTCCGCGGCGATGATCGCGCGCTGGGCCGAGGCGCGTTGAGCGGGACTGCCGCGCTGGGCGATCTCGCGCAAGAGATAAGGTGGAAGGATACAATAAACCATACGTTGGGTAAACATGGATCTCCTCTCCTCCGGCTTGCCGGAATTTGACAACCTAAGTATATGCTTTTCTGGATTGATTTTCAATAACCTGCACGCGATTATTTATTTCCTCGGTCAAACCCTCACAGCGGAACATTCTCCGGGTTCTTACCCCCGGTTGGATGGTTCAGAATTCATGCGTCTCATATCTATGTTTCAAATGGTGCCAGAAGGCATTGTCGATTGGGCCGGTGCTTGTACAAGTTTCCCACCCAAGCTTGCATAATATTTGAATTATCCACATACCGATTTGCTTTTCTTTTCCATCCAAATTGTAAATCTGGACAAGTTCTCCTACTCGCCGCACCATGCAGGAAGGAACTACTTTTCCTATTTCTTCAATGACCCAATCCAAAGTCCCATTATCAAGGGTGCGTACCTGGATCATATTATTCGAATAACTCAGCTTAATATATTTATATCCACTCATGATTTCTCCGCCGACAGAAAAAGAATGGGTTTGGATATTTCTTAGTATAGTCCACCCTTCCTCCTCTTGCAACATTTTGGTAAGGAAATTTTCGTTATTTTTGGTCGGCAGTTCCTTCCTGCTGGTGGAAACGGGCTTTGAGGCGGGGATGCTATAATTTAGTAGAAATTTTCATCAGTATTGCCTGACCAAAATAGACTCGGAGGAATCTCATGAAAGCGATCGTAATCACAAAATACGGGCTTCCTTTGGAGGTGCTTCAGCTTGGGGAGCTGGAAATGCCCATACCCGCAGAGGACCAGGTGTTGGTAAGAGTCCACGCGGCCTCTGTCAACAAAGCGGACCTGGCTCCCATCCGGGGCGCTTTCGTCGCCCGCCTGTTGGGCACCGGGCTGTTGAAACCAAAAATCGAGGTTCTCGGAACGGATATCGCCGGGCAGGTGGAAGCCGTAGGTAAAGCCGTGCAGCGCTTACATGTGGGGGATGAAGTCTTCGGGTTCGGCGTTGGCGGGTTCGCCGAGTATGCCTGTGCGCGTGCAGACCAGTTGGCGCTGAAACCGGCCAGTGTGCCCTTCGAGCAAGCGGCAGCCATGCCAATCGCAGCGATCACCGCCCTGCAGGGTCTGCGCAAAGGCCAGATCCGGCCCGGACAAAAGGTGCTGGTCAACGGCGCCTCGGG
>JADGQB010000059.1 GCA_017882145.1 Anaerolineales bacterium | reverse complement strand
AGTTTTTTGGGATCAGCCTGCGCAGATGTTAGTTCAACAATAGGCGAATACTTGGTGGGAGCAAAAAATGTTGCCAAAGCCGTTTGATGATATTCCTGGCGATTGCCTTTAGCTGGAAAAATATTTGTATAAACGATAACTAAAAGAGAGGCAGCAAGAATGACAATGATAATAGGCATGAAAGGCTTTTTCTTATCATCAGAAAAAATATCCATTGCTTCTCCTGATTCGATGAACTTGCGGTTTATATGCAATTGCAAGGGCTCGCAAGTTTCTAACTCAAATTCCTATGAGTTTCCCCACCTAGATTTATAAATCATATTACAGTCGTTTCAATAAAAATACAAGCCGTTTTTGAAGGAAGGTTGACCCCCCACCGGTTCCCAGCCGCTTCCCGCCCTCCACTACCCTCCCCCAAATCCGACATCTCTTCGTCGTATTTGGGGGAGGGCGCCTAAGGCCGGTGGGGGCGCAGGGTTATTCCGGTCCCCACAAATCTATGGCCACATCCTCCAGGCCGAGCGAGACAAGTTTCCCACGGGAGGACTTGCCTGTCAGCGGGTCCCAGCCACGGGCGGCGTAGTAGGCCTCCAGCATGGCCGCGAGCGGCGGCACGAAGCCGGCTACCGGGCCATCCGCCAAGGGCTCCAGGAGCGCTTTCGGCAGCCTGTCGTTCGCGCGGGTGAGACCCAACCGGTTGTTGACGGCGCGCTTGATATTCCAGCCGCGCTCCCCCGCAAGCAGCAGCCCCGGCACATCCAAATCATAACCGCAAGCCGCGTTGACGAGGCCGACCACCGTCTCCACCGGCTGGTTCGCAAAGAGGCAGATGACCAGGGCGTTCGAGACCGTGCGCCAATCCTGGTGGCGGGCGACGTTGGCGGCTTTTTCGGCCCCGGCCCCCTTCGAAAAAAACTGCAAGCCCAGGCTCGGCTCCACCTGGCCCCAATCCACGAAGAAGTAGTCCGACTGGTTGTGGTCGGCCCCGCGCGGGCTGGTGGCATAGACCAGGGCCATGCCCGAGACGCCGCGCGGGTCATGGTAGGCTACCTCCAGCCCATTGACCTGGACAGCCTCCTCTTCCACGCCAAAGTGGGCGGCGAAGCGGCGCGCGCCCTGCGCCAGCCACTCGCCGAGACCCTCTTTCCTGCCGATGAGCTGGAGCAGCCTTTCGACCGCCTCCACATCGCCCCAGTGCAACTGGAAACCCACATCCGACTCCTTCAGGAGGCCCAGCTCGAACAGGCGCAGCGCCAGTCCGACGACGTTGGAGGCGCTGATGGTATCCATGCCATAGCGGTCGCAAATTTCTCCCAGGTTGACGATGGCGGCCAGGTTGTCGTTCAATATATTCGGTCCGAAGCCGACAATGGTCTCGTATTCGGGACCTTTGCGCTTCTGTTGATCTTCCAGCCGCACCACCCGCCCGCAGGCAATGACGCAGCCGTGGCAGGCGCTGCTGCCGGCCAGGATGGTCTCTGCCATGCTGGAGCCGGAGACCTTATCCACAGTTTCAAAGGCGCCCTGGTGATAATACTTCTTCGGCAAGGCGCCCAGGTAATCGGAGTAATCGATCGCGCCGGCGGTGCCCAGCGCATGCAGCACCTCGGAATAGTTATCGGCCTTGATGGCGTGGTTGGCCTCGGAGCGCAGGCGGTTGTATTCCTCAGGCCGCGCCAGAGGAATCTTGTGCGTGCCTCGCACGGCAACGGCCTTCAGGTTCTTGGAGCCGGCCACCGCACCCAGCCCGGCCCGCCCGGCCGTGCGCCCATGGTCGCAGAAGAGCCCGGCGAAGAGCACCCCTTGCTCGCCCGCCGGCCCGATGGTGAGCACATGCGCGCCGGCGGCTTGCAGCTCGGCCTTGATGAGAGACTGTGAATCGTAGGTATCCCTGCCCCACACCCCGGCGGCAGCACGGATCTCAAGACGGCCGTCATCCAGCCACAGGTAGACGGGTTTTTCGGCCCGGCCGGTGACCCACAGGCCGTCGTAGCCGGTGAAGCGCAGCTCCGCGCCCCAGAAACCGCCGACGTTGGATTCGGCCCACAGCCCGGTGGCAGGCGACTTGCCGCAAACCACCGAACGGCCGGTGGTGGGGCCGATGGTACCCGAGAGCGGACCATTGAGGAACAGCAGCGGGGCTTCGGGACTGAAGGGCTCCAGCGCGGCAGTCAGGTACGGGTAGAGCAGGCGGGCGGCGAGCGCCGAACCGCCGAGGAAAAACTGCTCCCACTCCGGCGGGATGATGAACTCAGCGCTGAGTCCGGTGGACAGGTCGATTTTCAGGATAGGCTGCATAGGATTTTAGAGGATCTCCTCCGTAATCTCGGTGCAGCAGCGGACGAAATCCAACACTGTGGGAACGTTACGCATCATTACGGCCATGTTGCCGTGCAGCTCCAGCTTGCGGGTCAGCATGGCGGTCATGGGGTTCAACTGACCGGTGACGATCTTAACGAGGTTGTCGTAAGTGGCCGTCAGGATGAAGGCGGGTTTCAACCCCTCGGGTCCGGGCAGGTTGGCAGCCTTGCGGCAGGTGCCGTGCCACAGGTCGAAGTAGTAATACAGGCGCTGGGTCAAATTGCCGGTGGGCTCGACGACGATAAGCATATCGCCCTCCCACTTACTGGCAGTCCGGGCATAGTGCTCGTCGCTATTCAATTTTTGTTCCAGTTCGCGGACCCATTCGGGGCTGGGAAATTTGGCGTGCATGTATTCTCCTTTTGCTGGAAATATCAACCGATTATAACCATTGTTTGCAATCCATCTGCTTAACCCCGGTTTACCCCGGAAGTATTCTTCCAAATCGATTTCCATTATTCAGCGACCAGACTCCGGCTCCCCGGCCTGCCTGCCCCGCAAAGTCAGCGGGAGAGAAATGGAGTGCTTAAGATACTAAAGTAAAGAAATTTGACAAGGGCATCTTGAAAAGGTATAATGAAAGTGCTTTCATATTCCTTTCACTGAAGGACCCTATGCCACCCAAAAAAGCATCCACCATTTATGATGTTGCCAGACAAGCAGGGGTAAGCATTACCACGGTCTCACGGATGCTAAATGCCCCCAACAAGGTCAATGGCGAAACGCGTGAACGCATCCTGGCAGCCATTGATGCCCTGGAATTTGTACCTAAAGCAGAGGCGCGTGCCCGCGCCCTGCGAAGTACGGGACGGATTGGAGTTATCTCGCCGTTTTTCACGGCACCCTCTTTTGTCCAACGGTTGAGGGGAATTTCCGAAGCTTTATCTGCCAAAAAATTCGAAATGGTCATTTACACTGTTGATTCGGCAGAGCATCTGAAAAGTTTTCTCTCTTACCTGCCCTTGACCGGCAATTTGGATGGTCTCATCATTCTTTCCCTGCCGGTGGACGATGCCGATGTGCGCCGTCTTGTGGAGCATGGTTTGCCGACTGTGTTGGTCGAGTTCCCGCACCCCAACTTGAGCAGCGTTGAAATCGATGATGTGATGGGGGGGCGAATGGCAGCACAATATTTACTGGAAAAAGGTCACTGCCGCATCGCATTTTTGGGCGACACCGATCTGCCTGAATATTCCCTGCATCCGGTCAGTCAGCGCCTGGTAGGATTTCGTCAGGCGCTAAGGGAGGCCGGGATCGATCTTCCGGAAGTATTTGTAAAGCTGGCTCCTTATTCGCTGGAACAAACTCGCCAGGTTGCGGCAGATTTGCTTAGTGTGCCCCAACCACCGACCGCCATATTTGCTGCAACAGACTTGCAAGCCCTGGGTGTACTGAAGGCTGCCCGCCAATTGAAAATCCAGGTACCCGAACAGCTCGCAGTAGTAGGTTTTGACGATCTCGATATAGCCGAATATACGGACCTGACCACTATTCGCCAGCACCTGGATGAGTCGGGCAGGTTGGCGGTGGAAATATTGCTTGCACAGATAGAATCGCCTTCCAGACCACCCAGGCATGTCAAGCTTACCCTCACCTTAATCGAACGTCAAACTGCATAAAAACCGGAGATTGACTCTCATATTGAAACGTTGTATACTCGCACTGAAAGTGCTTTCAAGATACCACTAACATAAATGTCAATCATATCCTTCTCATATTCAAGTTTAAGGAGGTTTAGCATATTGAGAATTCAAAAAAACCAAGATCCCGACCCTCATATTGAATCTATAATCGAGCTCATAAAGGAGAGAGAGATGAACAAGAAACCTGTACTATGGTCTATGCTAAGCCTGCTGGTCCTGGGATCCATGTTGCTTTCTGCCTGTGGGGCGCCAGCAACAACTGCAGTTCCTGCCACCGCAGCTCCTGCCACTGCAGCTCCAGCTACTGCAGCCCCTGCAACAGTAGCTCCTGCTACTGCAGCTCCTGCAACGGCAGCCCCAACGGCGCCTCCGGCAGCCGCAGTCCCGAACTGCGGGACAGCTCCTGTTGTACTCAACGCCTACTTCGAGACTGGCTTCGACATCCCCTTCAAGCTGGCCGATGAGTTCACCAAGCAGTTCCCGAACGTAACCTGGGATATCAAGCAGGACCAGTTCGCGAATCTCATCACCACGACGCCGCAACTGCTCTCGAGTGACAACCCGCCCGATCTGCTCCGGCTGCCGACTATGGTATCATTCGCGAAGGATGGCCTCCTGATGAACCTGGACAGCTACGCGACGGCGTTCGGCTGGGACAAGTGGCCGGTGCCACAGCTCAACCAGAACCGGGTTGCGGCGGATGGTACGCGCGGTTCCGGCTCGCTCTACGCCATGGGTCTCAACTACAGCCTGACCGGCGTCTTTTACAATAAGAAGCTGGCGGCCCAGATCGGTATGACCGAGCCGCCCAAGACGGTCGCCGAGTTCGAGGACCTGCTCGCCAAGGCCAAGGCCGCCGGGCTCCAGCCGATCATGGAGTGGGGCAGCGCCAAGAGCGGCATGGGGCTCGCCTTCCCGCTCCAGAACCTGATGGCTGCCTTCGGACCGGTCGGACCAATTAACGACTGGATTTTCCAGAAGAAGGGTGCGACCATCGATACACCGACGAACCTCACCGCCGCCCAGCACCTTGAACAGTGGATCAAGGCCGGCTACTTCCCGCCCGACATCAACGCCATCGAATATACTGACGCTGCCTCGCGCTTCACGAAGGGCGAAGGCGTCTTCACCTTCAACGGCGACTGGCAGAATGCCGGCTATGACACCGGCATGCCCGGCAACGTCGGGTTCTTCCTGATGCCGCCCGCTGTGGCCGGCGCAGGGCCTGCCGCCATGTCCGCTCCGCTGACGTACGGCATTGCAGCCAAAGCCAAGCACGCGGACTGCGCTGCGTTCTTCTTCAACTGGGTCGCCACGAACGACGCGGCCCGAAAGATCGACGTTGCCATCGGTGGCTCGAACCCCGGTGGGCCGGCGGATGCCACGATGCCGGCTGTTGCTGCCGGCTCGGTCACGAACGAGACGCTGGCCGCCGGACCTGTCATGGGCGCGGCAGGCAACTCGATGGACTTCATCGCCAATTCGACCAGCTCGATCTTCGCCCAGGGCTGGACACCCGAGCTCCAGAAGATGGTCGGCGGCCAGCAAGACGCTGCCGGGCTGCTCAAAGCCGTCCAAGCCGAGTACCTGCGGGAACTGGCTCAGCAGTAGTAGTGAGGGCCGCGTGACGATGCCTGCGTCTTCCAAATCAACGACGACATCTACAATGACGTCAGACAAGCGACCCGCGGCTCATGTGTCCTCCCGGTGGGCCTTCCTGCACAGGAAGGTCCACCGGGAGGCAATTGTTGGCTGGCTGTTTGTCCTGCCGGCCCTTGTAATGTATGCTCTGTTCGTGCTCCTACCCCTGGTGCTCACCATTAAGTACTCGTTCTACAAGTGGAACGGCGTTGGTCTTTCGACCTGGGTCGGATTGAAGAACTACATAACGATCTTACAGGTTCCCAACCTGATTGGGACGATCTATAACGCGTTCTGGCTGGTCGTATGGTTCAGCTTCATTCCGGTGGGTCTCGGTCTCGTCGTCGCGAGCGTGATCCACCGCGTGGCGACCGGGCAGCTCGGAGCGATAGCCCGGACAATTCTGTTCACGCCCCAGGTCATACCACTCGTCGCGGCCGGCATCATCTGGGGCTGGCTGCTGGCCCTCCCGGGCTTGATCAACCAGATCCTCAAGGTCGTGGGACTCGGCGTGATCACGCGTGCCTGGCTGGGCGACTTTCACTGGGCGCTCCCGGCCGTCGGGGTCATCGGAATCTGGGTGCTGCTGGGATTCTGCACCGTCCTGCTATTGACCGGCATGGGGAAGATAGACCCGTCCCTGTATGAGTCCGCCAGGATCGATGGTGCCGGCTGGTTCAGGGAATTTGTCGCGATCACCGTCCCGCTTCTCAGAAACGAGATTGGCGTGTGCCTGACCGTCACTGTGATCGCGGCCCTCGCCGCGTTTGACATCGTCTGGGTCTCGACGGCCGGCGGGCCTGGCAACGCGACGGCGGTCCCCGGGATCCAGATCTACATCCTTGCGTTCACTCAGCGGTCCGTAGGGCTGGCGTCTGCTTTGGCCGTCATGCTTATGGTCCTGGTCGTTGTGGTCATCCTGCCGATCCAGTGGCTGAGCCGGGAGAGCGCGCGATGAGGGTTGCTCGCGGCGAACTCTGGGCAGGCCGGGCCCTGCTCCTGGTGTTGATGACACTCACGATCCTGCCCTTTATCAGCATCTTCATGACCGCGCTGCATCCGTCGGGGACTGTGCCCGGCGGGCTCGAATGGCCCGCGCACCCGCAGTGGGGCAACTTCGTGACGGCGTTCAGGGTCGCAGAGATGCCCGCACTGCTCGCCTCGAGCACGTTCATTGTCCTCGCCGTTGTGCCCGTGTCCCTGCTCATCTCGACGATGGCCGGGTTCGCGATTGGCTTGCTGCGGATCCCAGGCTCGCGCGCACTACTCTTCCTGTTTGTGTTCGGGCTGACGCTCCCGTTCTCAGGCATCATCATCCCGATCTACTTCCTGGAGCGGACAACCGGGATCTACAACACACGGCTCGCGATCGTGCTGCCGCTGATCGCCTTGTATATGCCCTTTGCCGTCTTCTGGATGCGCGCCCACTTTGTCAACATGCCGACCGAGATCTCGGAGGCGGCGCGCGTCGATGGCGCGACCACCTGGGACCTGTTCTGGCATATTCACGTCCCGCTCGCGGGACCGCCGATCGCATCGCTCGGGATCCTCATGTCCATCTGGACGTGGAACCAATTTCTGCTTGCGCTGGTGCTGGTTGAGGACCCGTCGCAGCGAACGATGGCGGGTGCCTTGGGAGCTTTCCAGGGCCACTACGCCACCGATATCCCCCTGCTGTGCGCCGGCACGATCCTGATCCTCGTGCCCACCCTCGTCATCTTCGTGCTGTTCCAACGCCAGATCATCCTGGCGCTGCTGCAAGGCTCGGTCAAGGGGTGATCAGCGAATGAATTGACGCAAAGGCCTTGTGAACAACACGTTATCACGCCGGCCAGCCTATCTCCCATTCAAATCGCGGCCTCAAGCACATCGTATTTTCTCTTCAGGAACAGCTGGAAAATTAATGTGATTTTGTTTGCCATTTTCATTTTCCATTTGTTGATTTCATAACAGCCTGGGAGCCGAAAATGCCCTTGACCTTTGATCTGCCCATCGAACAGTTAAAAACATATCGGGGTAAAAATCCGTGTCCTTATGATTTCGACCCGTTTTGGGACAAGGGCCTGGCTGAAATGCGATCTGTCGATTCGCAAATCGAATTAACCCCGGCTGAATTTCAGGCATCGAATGTTGAGTGTTTTCATTTGTTTTTTACAGGAGTCGGAGGTGCACGCATCCATGCCAAATTGCTGAGACCTGCGAATGCTCCCACCCCTCACCCTGCCGTATTGCTGTTCCACGGATACACGGGTGATTCCGGAGACTGGTTCGATAAACTTGGCTACGTCGCGGCAGGTTTTACCGTGGCAGCTCTGGATTGTCGCGGCCAGGCAGGATTTTCAGAAGATAGAGGCAGTGTCACTGGCAATACCCTGCATGGGCATATCATTCGTGGATTGGAGGATGCACTTCGGGGTTCGCCCGAAAAGTTGCTCTTCCGGCAGGTATTTCTCGATACAGCCCAACTTGCCGGGATTGTTATGAAAATGCCGGATGTGGATGCAAATCGAGTTGGTGCAATGGGCGGCAGCCAGGGAGGCGCCTTGACCATCGCCTGCGCGGCCCTGGAACCTCGCATAAAACGTGCTGCTCCAGTGTACCCTTTCCTAAGCGATTATATTCGTGTATGGGAAATGGACCAGGCAAAAGATGCCTACAAGGAGTTACAGGAATATTTTCGCCATTCGGATCCCTTGCATCAGCTCGAAGGGAAAATATTTGAGAAGTTGGGCTACATCGATATTCAATTCCTGGCCGCGCGTATTCAGGCTGAGATATTGTGGGGAATTGGATTGATGGATACCGTATGCCCTCCATCCACCCAGTTTGCCGTGTACAACAAGATTGTTTCACCCAAGAGCATGGCAATCTACCCGGATTTTGCACATGAACCGCTGCCGGGTTTCAATGATCAGGCTTTCCAATTTATGAAGGGTTTATAGTGGGATTGCCAGTTTTGGCAGCCAAACCGTTACCGCAGAGATGGACAGCATGAAAAACAATGTTCAACTCATCACATATGCCGATCGCCTGGGAGGAGGCGATATAAGAACGCTGCATCAGTTGCTGAAGGGACCCCTGGCCGGGCTTTTCGGTGGTGTTCATATCCTCCCCTTCTATTATCCAATTCACGGGGTGGATGCCGGCTTTGACCCGATCGATCATACCAAGATCGATCCCTGCCTGGGAAGTTGGGCAGATATCAAGGAACTGGGGCAGGATGTGGATCTGATGGCGGACCTGATTGTCAACCATGTCTCCTCATCCTCCCCGCAATTCCTGGATTATTCCGAAAAGGGCGAGGCGTCGGTGTATAAAGACATGTTCCTCACCATGACCAGCATATTCCCAAATGGTGCCACAGAAGCCGACCTGCTGACCATCTACCGGCCGCGGCCGGGCCTGCCCTTTTCCTATGCAACGCTAAAGAACAACCAGAAGCGTTTGCTGTGGACGACCTTTTCGAAACAACAGATCGACATCAATGTAATGCATCCGCAGGGGAAGGCCTACCTGCAATCTGTCCTGCAAACTCTGCACGATAACGGCATCCGCATGGTGCGGCTGGATGCCGTTGGGTATGCCATCAAAAAACCGGGCAGCAGTTGTTTCATGATCCCCGAAACGTTCGCTTTTATCGAATACCTTACCAGGCAGGCGGCGGCCCTGGACATTGAAGTGCTCGTTGAGATCCATTCCCACTTCCTCAGGCAGATCGAAATCGCCCGCCAGGTGGACCGTGTCTATGATTTCGCGCTGCCCCCCCTGGTGCTGCATGCCATCTTCAACCACACCGGTTGTTATTTGAAACAATGGCTTCAGATCAGCCCGCGCAACGCCGTCACCGTGCTGGACACGCACGATGGCATCGGCGTAATTGATATCGGCGCGGACGGCTCCGATCATCAAGATCGTCCAGGTATTCTTCCATTACAAGACCTGGATGCCCTGGTGGAAAAAATCCACTCCAAAAGCAACGGCCAGAGCCGCCTGGCAACCGGCGCGGCGGCCTCCAATCTCGATCTGTACCAGGTGAATTGTACATTCTACGATGCGCTTGGGCGGAATGATCGCGAATATTTGCTGGCACGTGCGATCCAATTCTTTGCTCCCGGCGTGCCACAAGTATATTATGTGGGCTTACTGGCAGGTGAGAACGATATGACCTTGCTTTCCAAAAGCGGGATTGGCCGCGATATCAACAGGCATTATTACACACCTGAAGAAATTGAGCGGGCCATTCAACGCCCGGTGGTTCTATCACTATTTGATTTGATCCGCTTTCGTAACAACCATCCCGCTTTTAATGGATCGTTCAGCATGCCAGAGACGCGTGACTCCGGAATTACCATGCGCTGGGACAATGGAGTCGATTGGGCGATGCTGGTGGTGGATTTTGCTTCCGGTTCGTATTCCATTTCCAACAGCCCATTTGAGAATCTTGCGCCCAAATAATAGGTAGATGGCGGACGCCAAAGGAGCCGTGGCAGCGGACCAGACGTCTTGCATATCTTTCGTCAAGATGAGGTCGGCGAAATCCCGCGTGGCGGTTACGCTGGCTGCAATTGGGTCGTGATCCCCTTGGCGTCAAGCATATATCGCTCCCCATACACCCGGATATCCACAGACGGGCCGCTGATAACCTGGAATTCAACCTGCTTGCCGTTCACCCGCACTTCGATGATAGCACCCTGGTAGCACACGCGGAAGCGATAGGATTTCCACTGGGCTGGAAGCGTGGGGCGGAAACAAAGCACATCTCCGTCGGTGCGCATGCCTCCAAAACCAAAGATCATACTGGCCCAAACCCCCGCCGCGGAAGTTACATGCAGCCCTTGATCAGTATTGCGATTGTAGTTATCCAGATCCATCCGGGCGCCGTAAGAAAAGAAGGTGTACGCTTCATCCAATTTACCCAGCTCGGCCGCCAGAATGGCATGTAAGGAGGGCGACAAAGACGATTCGTGAATCGTCCGGGCTTCATAGAACTCGTAGTTCGCACGTTTCTCATCCAGGGTGTAATCCTGGCTATAGAAATACATCAAATTCAACACATCGGGTTGTTTGACCATGTTGTGCCTGAAAATCTTGATATAAGCCCAATTTTTGTAAACCGGGATTTGCTCCGGTGGGAACTGCTGCAGGTTTACATGCGGCAGGTCAAAATAACCGGCATGCTGCTCATAGATGCCGGTGCGTTCGTCCTTGGGAATCCGCATCCTGGCAGCCATTTCTTTCCATTGCCCAGGCTCCTGAGGTTTTAGTTGTACTTTCGCTACCGCCTGTTTGTATAAGTCGGGCACCTCGCGCTGCATTTCATCGAGAACACTCAGCGTAAACTCAAAAGCCTTCTTCCCCATGAGGTTTGTATAACAGTTATGATTTACCATCATGTGGAACTCATCCGGTCCCATCACGCCATAGAAGCCAAAATCGCCGTTCAACGGGCTCCATCCGCCTGCGCTGGCCATGAACCGGCAGATCTGCAACAGCATCTCAATGCCTTCTTGGTACAAGAACTCCTTGTCCCGGCAAATCTTGTCGTGATGCCAGATGGCATAAGCCACAGCCATATCGGCGTGAATTTCCAGATCCACGTGCTGCCAGGTGCCGCTGTCTTCCGTGCCGGTGATGGTGGCAAACGGAAAGCGTGCGCCCTCGCAATCCAATTGTTTAGCGCGCTCCAGCGCCTGCGGCAGGCGATGATAGCGATACAGCAGTAGGTTCTTGGCCACCGATGGATCGATAAACATCATCAGGCGGTGGGAGTAGATTTCGCTGTCCCAGAAGACCCAGCCAAAATACACTTCGCCTGTCAGCCCTTTGCATAGCGCGTTGAGATCGGCATTCTCACCGTGATATGACTGGTAGGTTTGGAAGTCGGAGAAGCGCAATCCCTGCAGCACATCCGGGTCGCCGTCAATCTCAATGTCGAAAACCTCCCACACTTTTTTCCAAAAGGCTGTATGTTCAGCCAGGGCGCTGTCAAACGTGGTGGCCGCGTATCGTCGCGTCAACTCCAGGCCGTGCGTCCACACCTCGTCCACATTCGGCGTTTTGTGCCAATGGTTGACCACCACTTTATCCAGCGACGCGGCGACGCCTTGCTGAACCGCCAGGGCAAAATCCACACCGATGAACTTTTCGTCCTGCACGAGGCAGGGGCTTATGACCTGCTCCGAATGAAGTCGAAAGCTGGAGAACAATTGGTGTCCACTGCGGGCGGTCTGCGCCTGGATGGCCCACCCATCCTCCATCACATCCTTACGCTCGCAATTCCAGAAGTTTATGACCTGCCCGCTTTTCTGGAACCCGCCCTTTCCCGTTTGATCCCAACCAGCGCCGATTTCATAATGCGTGTTGAAGTCCAACCCGCAACGGAACTGAACCAAACCAGAGAAATTCAACGGCTCCAAAATGATGCGCTGGCAGCCGAGGTGGGTAGATTGCATGTCGGTGAAGCGCAAGAAGATCAACTTGAGTTTTTTGCCGCTGGCCGTCTCCCACACAAACTCACGGGTGAGAATGCCCTGGCGCATATCGAGCTGGCGCATAAAGCCGGAGAACTTCGACTTTGCCAGATCAAGTTGTTCGCCATCCAGCCACAGACGCGTGAAAAGCCAGTCCACGGAGTTGATCATGGCCGCGCCCTGCGTGACAAAACCTTTGAACAACTGGTCATGGCGGATATCCATCATCTCGTACAGATGGTTGAAATAACTGCCCAGCAGGTGGTCCCCACTGTAGCCTTCTTCAAAATAGCCGCGCACGCCCATGAACTCGTTGGCCAGGGAAAAGACGGATTCGGAAACCCGTTGGTAGGCAGGGTCAAAACCCTCTTCTACAATCGTCCAGGGATCGCCCTTAAAATAATTGATGGGGGTCTTGGGTAGATGCATAGTGTCAGCTCCGGGAATTACTAAGACTATCCCATTATCAGCTCGATGCCTTGGCTGAAGCCCAGGTTACGGCCATATTTCTTTTCGGTGGTGTTGTTCCAGTGATCATGCACGCCCAGGCTGGCGAGCTTATAGGCCGTCTTGGAGGGCGGGTTGTCGGCGAGCGCGGCTTCATGCAGATAGTTCTGGTAGGTGCTGTCTTTGGGCAAGACATTCGGCTGAGAGACCGTGGCAGGCTCGTTGACCAGGAGGTCGGCGCCCACCGAGTCGAGTGCCACCGGGTCTTGCGAGAGAAGCAGGCTCGAAGACCAGTGATTGTTAAACGGCGTCGACTGGAAGAGACTGTTATTCGACAGTTCGGCGTTCTGGTTTTCCACACCGTACAGGGCATCGATCATGAAAAGGAGCGTCTTTCCGCCCAGGTGTGCATGTCCGATCAGGTCGACAAGGGGACTGTAACTGCCCATCGGAGCTTGCGGCCAGCTCCAGTCGGGTGGGCCCTGGACATTGTAGGCAGCGACGAATCCGTGCAAATTGGCGCCCTGGGGTGGGTTGAGCGTGGGCTTTCCTTCCAGATCGCTCATCAAGCTGCCAAAATGGTTCTTGGCCGTTAGCGTCACACCGGCCAGGCTGTGCCCTTTGAACAGGGCGAGGTTGATCAGGTAAATAGCCTGGGTCACCACGGTGGGAAGGTAGGCCGGGTTGCCTTTCGGATCGATTGACCATTGAATCGGTTGGCTCAAATCGCGTTGGCAGACTGCGCGGCCATCACCGCCGCTGAAGTCGGCGAAATGTACACCGGCCAGCGCCGCTGTTCCGCAGGCATTCACGATCGGATCAGGTACGTAGCGGGACGCATCGTACAGTGTGATGTCGTCGGGCTTGACACCCGCCTGGACAAGCTGATTGAGCAGGGCAAACGCCACGGCCGGGGAGGTAAAGCTGTCGTTCTTTAGGCCGCTGTGGCTCTTGCTGCCATTCAGGTTGGCTTTGATGGCGATTTTCTCGCCGGGTCGATACCCGCCGGTCTGACCGCGCTGGGTCTTGAAATGCGTGAACAGCGCCTCCCAGGCAGCCGTGTCACTGGACTGGCCGGTCAGTTGGCGCAGCGAGTGCGAGAACATTTCGTTAACCAGGTTCTGATCCGTGAACTTCTCGTTCCACCAGAAATCGCTCAGGCCGTCCCACACAGTGGCCTGAGGATTGTGCCCCCAGACCACCCGTCCTGGAAAGATGCCTCGCCCTATGCCGAGAACATTATCGGAGGCAGGTGCAAGCTTGGTGGTTTCTGCAGACTGGGTGGGTTCTGCAAGCTGGGTGAATTCGGGTGTCGGCTTTGGACTACATGCGCTGAGCAAAGATTGGCCGGCCAGCGCACCGGCCGCCATGGCGGAAACCTTCAGAAAATCACGGCGGGTAAGGTGAGTCATTTTGGTTCTCTCCTTTAGGATTTAATGATCGCCTCAACGGACGCGCCTTCGACCAGGCTGCAGTCTTGGCCAGCCCGGCGCAAATCGTTGGCCTGCAGCAGCAAGCCCTGACTTCCAGCACCTTCCACGCTCAAGAAACTGGCCACATCGTTCAACGGGCGGCAGCCGTGCAGGTAGACCTGGCGCGCCTCGCGCAGACGCAGCAGCGCCGCCGGGCCAGTCCCGGCAGCACGGAAGTTGGAAAGCTCCAGGTCTTCCACATCTTCGCCGACCAGCGCCGGACGCAGGTCAGGGGCGGCGGTGTCAAGAGTGACATCTTCGAAGATCAGGCCTTTGACGTGCCGGAGATAAACGCCATAGGCTGGCAGCGTGCCAAACATGTGATATTCGGGATAGCGGTCACGCAGTTCGGGAACAGACTGCTGCGCCTCTTCCTGGGTACCGCCGCCGGGGAAGGTGAGATGCAGCCCGCGGAAAGTGACGTTTTCAATGAAACAGCCTGGGACACCAGTGATGTTGAGGCACGACTTCTTTTCGCCAGGGAAGGCCGGCACTTCGTGCGGCAACGGATAGGCGTTATCGGCTACGGTGGCTTGGATGTTGTTGAAGTGGATGTTGCGCAGCACCCCGATGGGCAGCGATTCCTTGCGTTCCTGCCTCCAGCCCAAATAGCCACCCAGGCGCAGCGAGATGGGCCCGGTGACGTGGTTCATCACCAGATTGTCGAAGCTGATGTTTTCCATCATGCCGCCTTCCACTTCCTGGATTTTGATGGCGGAGCCATAGGTGTCGTAAATCACGCAATTCGAGACGGCGATGTCGCGAAACACGCCCAGCGATTCGGGGCCGATGCGGACAGCCGCCCAGCGGGTACTGATGACGCAGTTGGTGACCACGATGCGGTGGCCGCCCTCCTTCAAGGCGATGGCGTCATCGCCGCTGTCGATGTGGCAGTC
>JADGQB010000012.1 GCA_017882145.1 Anaerolineales bacterium | reverse complement strand
CCGGCCCGGCCTGGTCTATCCCTTGGCGTCTTTCGACGTTTCGGGACAATGGCCTATTTCCACGCAGTTGCCTCGCCTAACGAGGTTCAATTGTCTGCGTCACTATACTACCGCATGAAAAATGCGTCAAGGAAATAAAGGTTACATTTACATAATAGTATAAGAAAAGACCGCTTCGGGCCACTATCTTTGTTTCCTGAAACGGTCTTTTGGCTAGATATTGAATTTTACAAGATCGCACCGTATTGTTATGGCATGGGGTTGGAATTAGCCCAGTCAGACCCTACCGCAAGCACAATATCTGCCGCCGCATTCGGATCGAAATCCATCACAACTTGATTTGAACTATCAAATTTCATCAGGTCGGTCAGGTATTTCATCGCATACGGTTTACCAGCATGAACGATCATCATCGTCCGTTCCGGAAGAGGCGGGTAATAATATTTATCCGGATAATCGGCCATATTCCCCGGGCCCATTACATTCATACCCTGGGATTTCAGATAATCATAGGTCTTCTGGCCAATCCCATCCACACCCGAGCCATTTATTATTAGTACACGTGCGGCTTCCTGCTGCATTAACTGGGTAGGGTCGCCACTGGCCATCGGCCCCATCGAACCACCGCCAAATACATTATCCACCAGTTCGCGGATCTTATCCGGAAACGGCCTTAGGACTGCCAGGGTTTGGCCATTTAGATCGTAGGTTGTATCGGTCATCATGGTGTAATCGATCACCCCGGGTTTGATGGAACTCAACGGGATATCTTTTGCGAGCACTGCCAGCCTTAGGACATCATCCAGGGACAAGTTCGTATGTACACCGGACGAGATTTCGTCGTACAGCGGGCCAGCCTTGGCAACCAATGCCGGCAGGTTGGCGAGCACTTTATCCCGGATCGCCAGGATAACCTGCTGCTGGTTTTTGGACCGATCGACATCCCCCATGGCAACACCCTGGTTCAGGTCGCGGGCCCGTGCGTACCCGAGTGCCACTTTGCCGCTCAAGCATTGATGGCCGGCATCCACGGTAGTTGTTCCGTGTTCATCCAACACACCTACATCCACCTTTACAGGCACATCCACACAAATCCCGCCAATTTCATCGATCATCCTCTCAAAAGCCACAAAATCGACCTGGGCGTAATATTGGATTGGAATCCCCAGGAAATTTTCGACCGTCTTCATCGCCAGTCCCGGACCACCGCCAGGCAGCTTGTACAGTTCTCCCAGAGCATAGGCACTATTGATCCGATTGTATCCGAACCCCGGGATATCCACCCACATATCGCGCGGAACGGATAGCATCCCGGCTGTCTTGCTGACCGGGTCAATTGTCAGTAGGATCATCGTATCCGAACGCGGCGGGCCTTGCCCGGCCAACCAATCACGATAATCCAGCCCGACAACCATGATGGTAACCCGGCTGGCTCCGTCCCAGGGGGGCGGCAGGGGTACTTGAGGCGCATCCAGGCTTGTTGTAGGCGTTAGAGCTACGGGCGTGTCACCCGGATTGGTGGCAACTGCTGCTGGAGTGCTGCTGGATGAGCAGCTTGGCGGCCGAACCCCCGGCAGGGAGGTCAATCCCCAGCAGGACACAAAGCCGGTCAGGAATATATAGAGTAGAACAGCCAAAACCAACCCAAACGCCATAATTCCCATTTGCAGGGCGGAAGGGCGGTTGACGCTGCGCATTTTCTGAACCAGATCGAATTTCTTTTGAACCATCTCACTTCATGGGCGGAGGCGGCACAGGCAGATCCTTCTCAGCCACTTTCACCCATTTATCTCCTTCTTCAATTAGCATTACTGGAATATCTTCCACGATCGGATATTTACGCCCGCAGTCCTGGCAAACCAGCCAGCATTCCTGATAAACCTTTAATAAGCCTTCTTTATCATGGACGCACACCGGGCAGCGTAATATTTCAAGCAACTCTTGATTCACCATGGCATTCTCCAGTTTTAAATACAAACAGACGGCAATTTTACCACGTCTAGTGACACAACCCTTTGGCCACCAAAGATTCAGGATTCGACGTTCCTGGGCCATATTGATATACAGCCTGCCAGGGCTCGTAATGTGTCTTGATGGTATTTCCGGGCAATACCAGTTGTTGTCCATTTTGGGCGACAGTGCGGATGACTGTAATGTCGGCTCCGTCTCCCGGGTAATCCACCTGTTTGCAGGTATCCGGTGGCAGGTCAGGGTTCTCCTGGAACAGCGGGTCCGGAGCTGGGACAACATTTTGTAAACCCTGGTTTTGTACATCCACGGTGCGCCCGTCGTCACCCGAATAGAACTTCCAGGTAAGCGAGTAATCACCCGGATTAAAATATGTTTCCATCAGCAACCAGTATGGCCGGTCGTTCGTAAATTTCAAATCCACCAACGGAAAATAAACTGTGGCATCCAGCCCGGCCAATCCGGGATCAGTTCCGGTGGCCGTCTGTTCATAATAATAAACCCGATAGGCATGTTCGTGGCGTTCAACGATCGGATAGCCACCGTAGAGCGCCGCCCGGAATAAGGTGGTGCTCACCTGGCAGACTCCACCGCCCACTCCGGTGATCGTTCTTCCGTTGTAAATGATCAGAGCTTCGGCATAGCCGTTATCGAGGTTGATATCTCCTATTGCCGCGCCCATGGAAAAGGTTGTGTTAGGCGGGATAAGTAACCCATAGAATTGCTTGCTTGCCGTATCAATGTTCTGCAAGCGTGCCGCACTTGAACCACGGAAGTAACTTGTGTAAGAAGAGACCAGGCTTGTAATTCCGAGTGAAGCGGCTGTCGTATCATCCTTCACATCCGGTTGTACCACTGTTATTCCTAAAGTAACGGAATGTTCTCCCTGTAAGAGCTTTTGAACTGCTGTCGCGGTCGTAGCCTGGACATCCAACAATCGCCCGGTAACCGACGGTTGGACGAGTACCAGTTGGTGCGAGGCATCGTCAAAATAAAAGCGGGCATTCTTTGAACTCCGGTTTATCGTCGGAGCAATTTGTCCCAATAACAGGTTGATGGCTTGCGTATCGACCGACACCGAATAACTCCAGTTGCCATCCGTCTGTACGCGCCCGATGGTCAGCATTCCCGCCAGTAGGGATGGATCGATCGTCCAGGGTCCCGGATCACCAGTCTGCGGATCCGCAATCGTCAATGTCAATGGTGCACTTAATGCCTGACGCAGAACCTCAGCTTGAGAGGCAGCTTCCAGCACCTGTGGCGTTTGTTCTTCGATAACCAACGGTATTTCCCCATCCTGGAACGTTTTTAACTGCGCCAAAAGGGCAGCCAGGGTCTTATCAACGTTAAGCAGGCGGCCTACCTGACCCGCTGTATACACGACTTCCGTGCCGTTCAGATGCAGGTCAGCTTCAACCACAGGCTGGTCCATCTGTTTAGCAATATTCTCGATATACCTTTGTGCCGTACGCGCATCAAACACAATTACCGGAGCCAGCTCCAGCCCACCCTGCCAGGCATTTAATTGGCTTGCCAGGCTGCTAAGCAAGCCGCCCTGCCGGCCCATACCATATGCCCGTTGAACACTCGTTCCGGCATCAAAAACCACCCCCAATTCGGACGGTGTCGCCACCCACACATGATCGCCATCCTGAAAGACGATCCGGCCGCTGGTGGGATAGGTGAGGTGTTGGCTGAGAACTGTAGTGGCTTGTTCTGGCGTAAGGGTGGATAGATCCACTCCCGCCATCGAGATTCCAGGAAAAACCCGCCCGGAAAAGAGCAACTGGTAGCTGCTGCTGATCGCCCCGGCACCTACCAGGTACAAAACCAGGCCGCCAAGCAAAGCAGCCAGTATTTGCAGAAGGATGGATGGACGCTGGGGTCGGGGTCGGGTTGGGCTGATGAAGGACATTGGTATTTATTATAACCGCAAGGCAGAGACCTGTTCCAGACGTTTATCGAAGCTTTTTGTTCCCTTTCAGAAAGGGCACGAACATGGGAGTGACCGTTGCATAGTTGGCATACTGCTGGCCAAATTCACGTCTAAGTTTGCGCTCCTCAAAAAATGCCCCAACTAATACATAGATTGTGAGCCCAATGTTGATCGCCAGCACATTCGCAGTCATGTATGGTAAAAGCCAGATGAACGCCAGGCCAGCCGAATAAAGTGGATGCCTGACATAATGGTAAAGCCCGCTGGTAGTCAACCGTGCAGATCTCTTGCTTGCTTCTAATTGACGGACGCCAATAAAATCCATCGCATCGGTTTGGAGAAAGCCAACCATTAGGGCGACAACAGCCAGGATTTCTCCAATGACCATCAGTCCGGACCACGGAAATGGTACGAGATACAATTTTCGGTCGGGAGTCACTGCTGCCAGCCCCAGGATCGGGATAAAGGTAAGCACAGCCAGAAAATTATACAGCAGGCGATAAAAACGCATCAATCGTGTGCCGATCCAGCCTCGGGCCAAATCCTTGGCTTTCAAGGAAGCCAGGGCAGAATGGAGAATTCCCCAGAGTAGTACCGCTAAAATGAGCCAGATCATATCAACCTTTCCTAGAAACTTACTGGAATCTATCAATTCCTACTGGAAAGCCGACAGTTCAACGCTCTGATCAGCCGATTTAACCTGGTAATAAGGCATCCAGGCCACTCCAAAGAGATTTATATATACATCCGTCTTCTTTGGTAGGATGGGGATCTCGCTTATATTATTCACTGCGTCGCCCCACTTGGCAGCAGATCCATCCAGGGCCTCCTGGCGAGCCTGTTCCAATCGGGTAAGCTGTTGCTTGAATTCCTTGATTGCATCGACAGACTCATCCACATCCGCCTTGGATTGTTCGGTCATGCGGTGTTTGCTCATAGCGGCAGAGATCCTGCGGGTACGCTTCCCACCCAGAATGCTGAAAACCGTTTCAGCACCCGTTACAAGCTCCTCACGCTTGCGTTCACCCAATTCAGTCTGGTCCTGCTGCAGTTCGCGCTGCTCTCGGCTTAATTTATCCTGCAATGATGCGATCTGGCGATCAAGCGTCGCGGTGGCTTTGGCCAGGTCGGCATCCCGGGCAGTGCGCGCCGCCTCTGAACAGGCTTTCATAAAATCAGCCTGTGTAACCTCCGGTGTAGCAAAGACACCCAGCGTACTATTTGCCCGGACAATGACTTTGCTGGTCCGGTAAGCCCAATCTGCGAAATCCTTGTGTAAGGCTGCCAGCTGTCGCACATCCGAAACCGGGCCGTCCGGAGCCGCAAAGCGCGCCTGTGGGTCAGGAGCTGGATCCATCTCCTTTTCATTGGGAACCGGGCGGGCGAAATCATCCCACCGGACGACTCCACGCGCGTCCAGCGTCGTCACCAGCACCGACCTGACCTTCTGCACATCCAGGCTGTATCGCCGGTCAAGAAAACGCACCTGAGCAGAAGCCAGAAGCACGGATCGATACAAAACGCCGGCCAGCATGGCTTCCTCCGGCATGGCTTTCCCTGAGAGAGCCAGTGCTTTGGTGAAACTGAGATTCATCGGCAGGAAAAACTCGGGAAAACCGGATGGTACCGGGGGTCGTGTAATGCTTCCAGTAACTATCGGCCGGTTGACCGGGACCGGTGCCTCGGTCTGCGATGGCAATGGAACAGCTCCAGAGTCTGAAATCTCCAAATTCACCCCTGCTTGATGATTAATCTCCCCTGATTGCTGAGCGCTGAAAGCTGACGGCTGACTACTTATCACTGACTGCTGACCGCTGGCTCCCACCAATTTGTTCAGCGCCGGGATTTGCGTACGGGTCATTGGGCCGGCCAGGAAATTCATCGTCCAGCGCGTCTGGAAGACAACCGGTTGCTTTTCGTGGACATTTTGCATGAGGAAAACACGTTTACCCAGGCTGGAGATGAGTTTATCGATGGTGCTTCGGTCCAGAGCCCCCGGGGCTGCACTTTCCAGCCCATCCAACAGGCGCTGTTTGTCCTGCTCGGTCTGTAGTTTCCCGATAAACCACGTTCCGGCATTGGATAAAGCCTTATAGTCCACATCCACCGGGTTCTGAGTGGCCAGCACCAATCCCAAACCAAAAGCTCGTGCCTGCTTCAACATCCGCAGGAGTGGCTGCTTGGAAGGCGGGATGGCGATGGGCGGGAGATAACCGAAGATTTCATCCATGTAGAGCAGGGCACGCAGTGAAGTCGCTCCAGGCTGCGTGCGCATCCAGGTCTCAACTGCCGAGAACAGGATGGTCACAAAGAACATGCGCTCGGAGTCACTCAGGTGTGCCAGGTAAAAGACGCTGTGACGTGGACGACCATCCGCCGTAAAAAGCAAACCGGCTATATCCAGGTTCTGTCCCGATCGCCACATATCGAAAGTCGGTGCAGCCAGGATGTTGTTGACTTGCAAGGCCAGGGCCATTCGGTCTTTTGCCGGGAAAAAAGTATCCACCGGGAAGGCGCCCAGTTTATCAAAGGGCGGGGTCTGGATCTGCAAGATCAATTCCGTCAAATCCAACGATTTATTTTTACTCCAGGCCGATTGGAAAATGTTGGAAAGCAGGATGTGTTCCCGCGATCGGATCGGATCAAGGTTATCCAGGCCAACCAGGCCCAGGATGGCTGTTACTGTGCTGGAAATCCGTTCACTCAGGATCTCACGGTTGCTGGCCCAATCCAAGCCGGGCGCAGCCAGAGAGGACAATACGCTGACAGGGAGGCCGGCATCCGAACCGGGAGTATAGACAGCAAATTCGGCCGCATTCGTGAGGGCCAGGATGCGTTCATGGGGTATGCCCCACTCTGCGAGCCCATTTCGCCAGGCCAGAGAGGCATCATTGGAGGCCTGCTCGATCGATTTTCCGGCACGTCGTGCAATTTCTGGATCCAGCCAGGGCTGGAAATCCTGCGGGGTCAGTTCCGGAAAATGCAGCAGCAAATTGGTTAGATCCCCTTTGGGATCGATCAAAATAGCCGGGATGCCTTGCAAGGCTGCTTCTTCCATCAAAGCGATGCACAAGCCGGTCTTTCCGGAACCAGTCATGCCGGTCACCACTGCATGTGTCGTCAGATCAGCCGGATCGTACAGCAAAGGCTGGTCGGTAACTTTGCCCTGGATGGAGTTAAAAAGTTTACCAAGATAGAATTTGTCGGTCATGGGCATTCTCCGGTTTTGACGGATACTAACACTAACTGATTGGAAATGACAACGGTAATTCCGGATAGCTGAATATAGTCATCATCGGTCAGGGTTGCTCGGATTGATCATGCACGCGCTGGAATTCTTCCAAATACTTCGCAGCAACATCAGAATTAAAAATGATCAGTACATTCTCGTCATTATTTTCTTCAGCGCTGGCGGTGAAATTGTAAGAGCCGGTGATGACAATGGACTTATCGATAATAATGACTTTATGGTGCATCAGGCCAGTCTGGTTTCCATCCAGGCGCACGTCCAACCCGGCTTGCTTTAATGGATCATATTCGGTTCCCTGACCGGAGGTAACCTGGCTGCCGTCAAAAACGCCCAACACCGCTACCCCGGCTTTGGCCCGCTCCACGATCGCTGCGCCAATTTCGTTGGAAGTGAACGAATACGCCATGAAATTGATGCTTTTCTGCGCACCCTTGATCAATTCAACGATACGCGCTCCCGGCTTATCTTCCGGAGAAAAATAGATTTCGATAGCGGTCCCGTTTATATCCAATTTCTTTGGATTCGTAATGTTGGAGATTCGATCCGGACCAAAAAGCCGGTGCGTGAACATTTCCTCGAATTCTTGGGTGTAATAATCTGCGACCTGGCTTGAGCGGATGGAAAGCAGATTGTTATTATCCTTGTAAGCTCCACCAACGGTATAGTTCATTGAACCGGTCCAGACCACGGAACGGTCCACAACCACAAACTTATCGTGCATCAACCCTTCATGCTGGTCACCGATGATTGGGATTCCGGCGTCCAGGATCTGCTGGACTTCCTGGACATCCATATTGTCGCTCTCCATCACCATCCTCACCACCACCCCGCGCTGGTAGGCATGGATGAGTGCATCCCGGATGCT
The DNA here is from genome assembly GCA_017882145.1 of Anaerolineales bacterium. GTDB lineage: Bacteria > Chloroflexota > Anaerolineae > Anaerolineales > Villigracilaceae > UBA877. The sequence continues at coordinate 22,503 of JADGQB010000012.1, read as the reverse complement.
CCACAGGTTGAGGCTGTACGCCGCCACATCCACTGTAAGGCGCGCCTGGTCAATGGAGGCTGCCAGTGCCTCATCCGGTCCACCTTCATAATCGTGAGCGCGCAGCGCAGTCGGATCTGTAAAGCTGATTTGCAGCCAGTCGGTTGAGGGGAAACTGGCGGTGACAGATCCCGCCGGAGCTGGGGTGGACAGCTCCGTCGCAGGAAAAGCACAGGAAGAAAAAACCAGTGTAAAGGCAATAACACCTAAAATATAATGGCTACGCGCAGCGAGCCGATTCTTCATGGTAGAATTCCTCTCTTGGTGGTTAGCACGATTATACTGCGTCGCCAGTGTATAATCCCCTTCATGGGCGAGACGATCAACACCTCCAACAGGCAAATTGCCCGCGCCGCCGGGACAGTAATGGTCGCGTTCGCTCTAAGCCAGCTCATTGGTCTGGTCCGCGGCATCCTGGTTGCCAAAACTTTCGGCCTCGGTCCTGAAATGGATGCATTCGGAGCAGCTAACGTTGTCCCCAACCTACTCTTCAGTCTGGTGGCTGGCGGTGCGCTGGCTTCGGCTTTTGTCCCGATTTTCACGACCAAGCTAGCTTCAAACGATCGCCCGGGGGCCTGGCGCTTGGTATCATCTCTGATTAACCTGTCTTCCATTATTTTGATCACTGCCAGCCTTCTGGCAGCTCTCTTTGCACCTCAAATCGTTCATCTTATTTGGCCAAAATATCAGCAAAATCTGGCAGTTCCCTTGCTCAGGATATTACTGATCACCTCGGCAGTCTTTGGCGTCAGCGGCATCGTATCTGGAGTTCTAAATGCCCATCAGCACTTCTTGTTGCCATCCCTGGCTTCCAGTCTATACTGGTTGGGCTGGATTATCGGCCTGATATTCTTTGTACCCTCCTTGGGCATCCTGGGCCTCGCCTGGGGAGCAGTGTTGGGTTCGGTGATGCATTTATGCATCCAAATCCCCGGTTTGCTTCGCCTGCCCGATCGCCACTTCACCCCCACGCTTGGGTTGAAAAACCCGGATGTGCGTGAAGTGGCAATATTAATGGGACCACGCTTGATCGGGGTGGCAACAGTTCAGATGAATTTACTCTTAAACACGATCGTCGCCAATTTTATTCCGGATGGATCCCTGGCAGCCATCAATTTCGCCTTCCCGATCATGACCGTCCCGCTTGTGATCATCGGATCCGGGATCGGATTTGCAACCCTGCCGACCTTTTCCGCCCAGGTGGCACGCGGCGAAATAGCTGAACTGAAAGGTTCGATTACATCCGCTCTGCGCGGCGTGTTGTTTCTCTCTGTGCCCGCCACCTTTGGCTTGATCCTGCTTGCCCCTCCCTTGATCTCAGCCATGTATCAATATGGGAAATTTTCCGGTCAAAATACCGATTGGGTCGCCTGGGCGCTCATCCTATATACAATTGGTCTTGTCGGTCACGCCACTTTGGAAGTCGTGGTCCGGGCGTTTTATGCTCTGCACGATACAAAAACACCTGTATTGGTGGGAGCAACCGCGATGACTATTAATCTTATCCTGAGCATCCTGCTGGTAATTCTGTTCAATAAAATTGGTTGGATTGCCCTGGGCGGATTGGCGCTCTCAACCTCCATCGCTGCCTACCTGGAAACCGGGATTCTTTTTGCATTACTTCGCAAGCGATTGAACGGCTTTCAAGGTAAACAATTAGCCACAGGTACCACAGCCGCAATTTTGGGTTCCCTGGCCATGTCTGTAATCATCATCCTTTGGACGCATTTAATGGGGATGCATTCGCCCGTACTAATCACATTGGGCGGAGTAGTGGTCGGTGGAGCAGTTTACGGGCTGGTACTGATCTTGTTACGTGTCCCGGAAATCAACAGTCTATTCCAATGGATCAAACGGCGCCTGTCAAAAAAGGTCCCCCAACCTTAACGCCACACAAACCACAGAACCAGTGCGATCGCCAAACCTAATAACACGCCACCGAGTGCTTCGAGGGGTGTATGTCCCAGCACTTCCCGCAGGTGTTCTTCTGAGATCGGATGCCCCTTCAAGAGCTCTTCCACCAAAATATTGATCTTTTGAGCCTGCATCCCTGCCTGGCGACGAATGCCGGTCGCATCGTAAACCACGATCATCGCCAGGGCTACCGCTACCCCAAAAAGAGGGTTGTCAAAGCCATAATGCAACCCAACCGCAGCAGCAGTGGAGGTAACCAGCGCAGAATGCGAACTTGGCATACCTCCGGCTGCTATGAACAGAGCCCAATTCCAATGACGACTTTGGAAAAGGTCGATCGGGATTTTGAGCGCTTGTGCCAGAATCCAACCTGCCAGCCCGGTCAATAACACATGGTTCTGCAGTAATCCACCCAGATTCATTCACCCTCCTCGTAAGGCTCGAGCGTCTCTCCGGACAATTCCTGTACCTTGAGTTCCGCCTTGGCTAATAAATCCGCACAATGTTTGGTCAACAATTGTCCTCGCTCGAAAAGGGCAAGTGCCTCTTCCAGGGGTTGATCTCCTTCCTCGAGCGCCGCGACAATCCGTTCAAGGTCGCCATAAGCTTCCTCGTAGGTTAATTGCTCGATGGGTTTGTTTACGGTTTTTGGCATGATCACCTATCCCTTGCCCGTCACACGGGCATTAAATTCGCCATCCTGGACGCGCACGCGCAGCGCATCTTCCAACCGCACTTGCGAGACGCTGGTCACCACCGTTTCATTTTTCGTGATGACGGCATAGCCCCGCTTCAATACTGCCAGTGGGCTGAGCGCCTGTAACCTGTTCTCCATTCCCCTGAATTTCTCGGCCGCGATTTCCAAACGGTGAGTCTGGGCCGCGTTCCAGCGGCGGCTCATCTCATCCAGGCGCTGGCGTTCATTTTGCAAGCGCCGTACGGGCGAGGCTTGCCGTAAGCGGTTATCCAGCCAGGCAGCCGCTTCGTGGCACCGCTGGAGTAACGTGGCTGTTTCGCTGACCAGTATTCGCCCAATCTCGTCCAAATTGGCTTTCAAATCCTGAACAGTTACCTGGGTTGCCAGTTCGGCGGCTGCGGTCGGCGTGGGCGCCCGCATATCGGCGGCAAAATCCACCAGGGTGAAATCAGTCTCATGCCCTACGCCCGTGATAACCGGCACAGCCGCCTCCACAACCGCCCGCACTACACGCTCATCGTTGAAAGCCCACAGATCTTCGATGGAGCCGCCTCCACGCACCAAAAGGATTACTTCCGGTGCAGCCACCCTGATCAAGTTGCGTAAAGCTGCAACAATTGCCTGCGGAGCCTCATCACCCTGCACCGGGGTTGGTGCAATCACAACTTCCACTACCGGGAGTCGCCTTCGCAGGGTATTAAGCACATCCCGTAAGGCTGCGCCAGTGGGTGAAGTCACGACTCCGATCCGGCGTGGAGAAACCGGGATGGGACGCTTGCGGACGGCATCGAATAGCCCTTCTGCTTCCAGCACAGCCTTCAGTCGCAGGAATTCCTGGTAGAGTGCGCCTTCCCCAAGTGGATGGATCGTATCTGCGTAAAGCTGGTATTGTCCGCCAGCTTCATACAGGCTGATGCTCCCATGCGCTTCAACCGCCAGTCCATCTTTCAGTGGAATTCGCAGGCGTGCCGCCTCATTTCGCCACATCACACATTTTAGAGATGCGCCGGAATCTTTTAGGGTAAAGTATAAATGCCCGGAAGCCGGCCGCGCCAGGTTTGAGATCTCCCCCTGCACCCAGACGCCCTGCAGGCTGGCATCCGCTTCCAGCAATTGGCGCAGATGACGTGTCAAAGTTGTGACCGTCCAGCGCGGCGAGGCATCAAATAGCGTCATTTGCTCCATAACTTAGAGAATACTCGCATTCCATAGGGATGTCAACTGCTCGAATTTGGGATGCTTACAGCTTCCCTACAAAGTATGTTTTTCGTTCCAGGACAGGAAATTGTTTGCTACAATTCAGATGGTAAATATAATAAAATTTCAATTTCAGCTTATGCCTTAGATTTGAATTGGCCCTTTGGAGCAGCCATCTTACTCGAATTCATTTGAGGTGTAGTATCATTATAAGAACGACTCTTCAAATGTAAAAATGAAACGACTCTGGGCGCCTTGGCGAATGAAATTTGTTCAAAATCAAGACACAAAAAGGGGGTGTGTGTTTTGCAGAGTACAGATACAGAACAGTGACGTTGAAAACCTGATCGTTTTTCGCGCCCGGAAGGCATTTGTCATCCTGAATAGATATCCTTATACGAGTGGACATTTGATGGTAGTTTCAAATATCCATTTGCCTACTCTTGAGGATTTGGATCCTGAGACACGTGCGGAAATGATGGAATTGGCAACCACAGGGATGAGAATCCTCCGCAAAGTTTACCAGCCGGAAGGATTCAACTTTGGTGCCAACATCGGTGCTGCAGCCGGTGCAGGGATCGCAGGGCATGTTCATTTGCATGTTGTACCGCGCTGGCGGGGGGACACGAATTTCATGTCGGCCCTGGCTGATACACGCGTATTGCCAGAGGAACTGGACGAAACGTATCGACGCATCTACACTGCCTGGAATCAACCTTAATCATTTAACGGAGATTATTAGTATGAAAAATAAAAAACTTGCATTATTGGGTTTAATTGCTATTTCTACATTGCTCTTCTCGGCTTGCGAAGGACAAAGCAATCCTAACCTCTCTTCAGCAGGATTATCAAGTCAGATCTTGAATAACACTGACTCGGGATCAAACAGAAGCATCCCGCCCTCGGAAACCATTCCCCCGACATTTACTGCAACAGTCATACCCACACCACAATCGATCAGTGTAGCACGCCAATACGGACCACAGATGGCCGGCTTTCCTTCCGGGATCAGTCCGCTGACCGGCTTGCCTGTTACCAACCCATCCTTGCTTGATCTGCCTGCGATTCTTATTTCTATCCCAAACTTTCCTGTTGACGCCCGCCCGCAAGCAGGTCTTTCGTTCGCTCCCTGGATATTTGAAATTTATATCGGTGAAGGCACGAGCCGGTTCCTGGCGACTTTCTATGGCGAAGAGCCGCGGGTCGCACCACTCCTTAGTGGTTCATGCAAAGTCCGCACCGACGCATTCGTGCCCGCAGCAGTAATTTTAGGTAACCGTGTATGGATCGATAAAAACACTAATGGGATCCAGGAACCTGATGAAACAGGAATCGGCGGAGTTTGTGTCACACTCTATGACGCTGTCGGGACTGTTCTCCAGGCCACCTCAACCGATTCGAATGGATTCTATGGCTTCAACGTAGATCCAGGCAAGGATTATGTACTCGGTTTTGAAAAAATCAAGGGGTTGGATTTCACAACGCCAGATGTGAAATTTGATAATCAGGATAGCGATGTCAATCCGCTCACTGGCTTGACCGGTGTTATCAGACCCTCCTCAACCAACTTGGATTGGGATGCCGGATATGCTAAGCTGCAGACTACTACCGAGCCCACCTCTACACTCGAATCGGGTACGCCCGCGCCTCAGGCCCTCGATAACGTTCGCTTGCTTCCCCCAGCGGATATTGGCCCGATTCGCTCCATGCGCCTTCCATATGGGAAGATTGGCAAATTCTTCCAGGGCGGTTGCATTGTCTCGGCCAGCGGTGATCCGTCAGTGCTTGCGCAGGTACCAGGTTGTAAATATGTTTATGGCGACGATACCAATGTTAACCATGCACTGCTTGATATTACCGAATTGCAAGCCTTGGCCGAAAAAAACAAGACGAGTTACCCGATCAATTATTCAGGCAATGTTTTCGACGCAACACCTCCAGATGGCGGCACGCCGGCCGACCAATTGAATGTACTCTGGAATTGGCAAAACCAATCATTGTTCCAGTACGACCCGCTCTCAGGAACCTACAACCGATTCGCCAACCTACCTGATACTCCATTGGATTTTTCCCCTCAAACCGACCGGTTAACCGGCCAGCAGCTCATGTACGATAACGTTATCGTTATGTATGTGGAATATACTGCCTATGCCGAAACAAAGCTGGATATCAACCTTCAAACTGGTAATATGGGACGCAGTGATCTATTCCGTAACGGGCAGGTTTATCACATTTATTGGAACACCGTTGCACAGCAATATGAGCAGGAAACCCAGCATACCCGCCCAATCCGTTTTACGGACGCACAAGGCAACCCTTTCCCACTGGCGCCCGGCCATACCTGGGTACATGTCTTCACTACAGCCTCAGTCGTCTATGAAAAGCAGGCAGGCTCAGGTCTATGGACAGGGGAATTCCATGCACCGCTTGTTCCTTAATTGGTAGTACATTTAGTAATCGTACCTGCCTCTCCACAACTTCGGAGAGGCAGGTGTGTTTAAGTTGTCGATAATATACTGAAATCAGAAAGCTGATTGCAAATGTCTGATTGCTTTGACTACATCATCATCGGTTCCGGATTTGGCGCTTCTGTCTCCGCCATGCGGCTGACTGAAAAAGGCTATTCCGTCCTTATCCTCGAGAAGGGCAAACGTTACCGGGATCAGGATTTCGCAAAATCCAACCTGGCTTTCTGGAAATACCTGTGGGCCCCTGCACTGCGCTGCTTTGGCATCCTGCAAATCAGTTTGCTAAAAGGAATGATGGTATTGCATGGCACCGGGGTGGGAGGTGGGAGTCTGGGGTATGCCAACGTTCTAGAAATCCCCACCGATGAAACCTTTGCCACGCCCGCCTGGCATGAACCACTGCCTTGGGGTGAGATCCTGAAACCACACTTTGCCACTGCCCGGAAAATGCTGGGTGCCATTCAGAATCCCAGGCTCTGGGCAGCCGATGAGACTCTCAAAGAAATCGCCGACACACTCGGGCAGGACGCCTCTTTCCGCACAATCGAGGTGGGAGTCTATTTTGGTATGGAGAACGAAACCGTTTCCGATCCGTTCTTCGGCGGCGCCGGCCCCGATCGGACTGGCTGCAAGCTTTGCGGTGGATGCATGGTGGGTTGCCGTTACAACGCCAAGAACACTCTGCCAAAGAATTACCTGTATTTTGCTGAGAAGAATGGGGCGAAAGTGCTTGCCGAGCAGAGCGTTCTCGAGATCCGCCCGCTTGTGCGATCCATTTCAGGTGGGGCTCGCTACGAGGTTGAGTATCGGCGCTCGACTGGCCTGGTTTTTCAACCCCGCCACACGGTCCGGGCGCGCAGCGTGATTGTAGCTGCAGGTGTTCTTGGAACTCTGAAGTTACTGCTGCATTGCCGTGATCAGTCCCGCACGCTGCCGCAGCTCTCCTCCCGTCTGGGCGAGCGTGTCCGGACGAACTCCGAAGCTCTCTTAGGCAGCGTTTCACGCGATAAAAAGACCAATTACTCCAAAGGGATTGCCATAACCTCCATTTTCAATGCCGATCCAACCACACGCATCGAGCCGGTTCGTTACCCGGAAGGTTCCGATTTGATGCGCATCATGGCCGCACCGCTTATCTCCAACGGCCACGCCATTCCGGTGCGGATGTTCAAATCCATCGGCTGGATCCTGAGCCACCCGCTCGATTTCTTGCGCTCACAGGTCTTGCCCGGTTGGGCGCGTAAGGTGACCATCCTGCTGGTCATGCAAAACGTGGATAATCGCATGAATGTCCGTCTGGGCCGCAACCTGTTGACTATCTTCCGTAAAGGCCTGGTGGCTGAATCCGACCCTGGTCACGAGGTCAACCCGCGCGTGGACGCCGGTCATGCAATCGCCCGTTCGTTTGCAGAGAAAACGAATGGCATCCCGATGGGTTCGCTGGGCGAAAACCTTTTGGATGTTCCTACCACTGCGCACATTTTGGGCGGTTGCCCGATGGGGCAGGATGCCGCCCAGGGTGTGATCGATGAGTCGTTCCAGGTACACCATTACCCCGGCCTGTATATACTGGATGGCTCGGTTATCCCGGCCAACCCGGGGGTCAATCCCAGTCTGACCATCACGGCTTTGGCGGAATATGCCATGAGCAAGTTCCCGGAAAATACTCACAAATAATATTCCGTCTGCTCCATTCTTTATCGCTGACTATCTGTGGTAAATTACTCCCATGGATTTAACTCCCTTACGCTCCTACGCAGAAAGCCTGGATAGCCAGGATCCCCTCGCCTCCTTCAGAGCGCGTTTCGTTATCGCCGATCCGCAGCTCATCTACCTGGATGGCAATTCGCTCGGACGAATGACCCTTGCCAGCCAGGCACGTGCTCAACATCTTCTCGATCAGGAATGGGGTCGCGACCTGATCCGCGGCTGGAACGATAACTGGTGGGAGGCGCCTGTCCGGGTTGGCGAAAAAATCGCACAACTGGTTGGCGCCGCCGCCGGGCAGGTGATCGCCTGTGATACGGTCTCGATCAATTTGTTCAAATTGTCTGCATCTGCCCTGGCGTTATGTTCCGGGCGCACTCGTATCGTCACCGATACGCTCAATTTCCCGTCCGACCTTTACATTCTGCAAGGCCTTGTTCGTATGCTTGGAAACCGGCATGTTATCCTTCGTATCGGCTCGCAGGACGGCGATATCACTCCCGATCTGGGTGCCCTTGCAGCTGCAATCGATGAAAACACTGCCCTGGTCACCCTTTCGCATGTTACCTTCAAGAGCGGCTACCTTTATGACATGGCGGCTGTTACAGAAATCGCCCACCGCAAAGGCGCCCTGGTGCTGTGGGATTTGAGCCATTCTGCCGGTGCGCTGCCGGTTGGATTGGACGCTTGTAACGCCGATTTTGCCATCGGCTGTACCTACAAATATCTGAATGGCGGTCCCGGCGCCCCGGCTTTCCTGTATGTCCGCAAAGAGCTGCAGGAGCAGGTGTTCTCGCCCATCTGCGGCTGGTGGGGACAGAATGCCCCTTTCGCCTTTGGTCTGGATTACACCCCCGCCCCGGGAATGCGGCGCTTCCTGACCGGCTCCCAGCCAATTCTGTCTTTATTGGCGATGGAAGCCGCCCTCGATCCTGTATTGGAAGCCGGAATGCTGGCTCTGCGGGCCAAGTCCGTGCGATTATCCGAATATTTGATCAATTTGAGCGATGTTTTGCTCGTTCCACTCGGCTTCAGCCTCGGCTCCCCTCGTTCGGCGGACCAGCGCGGCTCACACATCAGCCTGCGTCATAAGGAAGGCTATCGAATCAACCGGGCGCTGATCGAGCAAATGCAGCTCCTGCCCGACTTCCGCGAGCCTGACAACCTGCGCCTTGGCCTGACGCCGCTCTACACCTCTTTTGGCGAAGTCTGGGAAGGCGTGGATCGCATCCGCCGTGTCGTGGAAGAGAAACGCTACGCCCAATATCCACTCGACCGCCTGACAGTAACATGATCAACAGGTAGTGATCCATTAATAAAACCGTCCCGAAGGTTTTCGCCAGATCCAAATGGCATTAACAAACCTTCAGGACGTTCTTACCTCAAACTTCTTCCTTCTTACTCGTTACTCCTTGCTCTTTACGTTTTTCGCATTACGTTTTACATACTCCCCCACCGCTTCCCGCATAAACTCCGCCAACTTGGGATCGACCTTGTCGAAATTAGCTTTGAAGCGTGGATCGGAATTGTATAGCTCCGTCAGGCCTGCCAATTGATCCAGACTCGGAGTCCAGAAATAATCCATGTGCTTGCGCCATAGCTCTACACCTGCCTGGGCTTGCGGGCTGGATGCTCCCAGCGGGATGGCTGCTGCAATGGCCGCATATGCCGCATTGCCCTCATCTGCGATCCGTTGCTTGTCTTCCTTTGTATAAGATTTCCACTTCCTCTGGGAAGCCCTGACGGTTTCGGGATCGTACATCTGCTCAGCTTCCTTGGCATATTTTTCCTGTTCTTCATCCGAGAAGGCTTGAAATAGTTGTTTTTGGCTCATTTTTTTTAATCCTTTCATATGGAATAGGGTGTCGTCCACCGTCTGGATCAGGCGTTCTAGTCGCCTCGCCCGTCCCTGCAGGGAGTTGCGATGGGCTTCCAATGCCGCCGCCGCGTCGAAGTCGGGGCGTGTGACAATCGCCTTGATATTTTCCAGGTTAAGGTCGAGTTCGCGGTAGAACAGGATCTGCTGGAGTCTCATCACGGCCTCGTCGCCATATTGTCGGTAGCCATTCGGGCGGATGGAATCCGGCTTTAGCAGCCCGATTTCATCGTAATAGTGCAGCGTGCGCACGCTGACACCCGCCAGGTCGGATAGTTGCTTGACAGTGTAAGACATGCCCCGATGATAAACCATGACGTAACGTTAATGTCAAGGGTTAATTTATATATTCACCTGATTCGCCTGCTCGTGCCACTTGTCACCGCCTGCCCCGGCTCGTTCGTGATTTTTTGGGGGATTTTCGTTGAAAATCGCCTCCGCTAAAGGTAAAATACCTCCATGGATGTTATCTACGCTGACTCTTCCATTCTCGTCGCCAATAAACCTGCCGGCCTTGCCACCATCCCGGGCGGGTGGGAAACCGACTCTGACTCGTTGGTCAAAATCCTGGAAACGGATTATGGCCGCCTCTGGATTGTCCATCGCCTGGATAAGGTCACCAGCGGCCTGGTTGTCTTTGCGCGCACCGCCGAAGTGCACCGCAGCCTGAATATGCAGTTCGAACGCCACGCGATCAAAAAGGTTTACCATGCCATCGTAATCGGTTCGCCTGGCTGGGATGACCACACCGCCCGCCATCCCCTGCGGATAAACGTGGGCCACTCGCATCGTACGGTTGTCGATAACAGCCAGGGAAAGCCCTCTGAGACAACTTTCAAAGTATTGGAGCGTTTTAATGGCTATGCGCTTTTGGCAGCCATTCCCGCCACCGGGCGCACTCACCAGGTGCGCGTCCATGCCTACGCACTCGGGCATCCGCTGCTGGGCGACACCCTCTACAGCGCTCCTGAAACAGACCTGATCCAGCACCCTGCCTTGCATGCCCTTTCTTTGGAGTTTATCCTGGATAACAAACCCCTTGGTTTCACCGCCCCCTACCCCAAAGATTTGGAAGAAGCCCTAAAAAAATTAAGAGCCGGTCATTAAGACTGACTCTTTTTGTTTTTTGCATTTTGTTTTTCTCGCCCCCAAGCGACCTTAAATGCTAAATTATCTTCCTCGCCTCCATATAAAACCGCTTCTCCTTCGCCTCCCCCATTGAGAACGTCTTGCGCGGCAGGGCTCCATCCAGGATGACCGTCTTGAACAAGTCCGACTTGTCCATGCCAGGCACATAGAACCCCGCATTCCCTGCTTTGGCGCCGAACTTTCGAACTACTTCCTCGCCATGCACATAATCGATCTTATCCGCCCCGCCTTCTTTCACGAATACGTCCAGGAAGACCTGCAGCGTGCCGACTGGCAGGTTGGAGGAAGAATTTGCGATTTCGACCACTCCGCACGGGGCTTTTTCACCGCCCCTTACGATGCCAATGATCTGCTTGGAACCTTTGGCATGATCCACACGCTCAATCATGGCTTGCGCATCGGCAACTTGCGTGAGGCTGATGTTCGATCCAAAATGTTCTTGCATGGCTGGATAAATGTCTTTCTTCAGCCCGAACAATACGCGGTGGATCGGCTCGAACTCCAGTCCCATATCATGGACATTTTCGATCTCCACCAGCGCATAGCGTGCCGGATGGTCCAGCCCGACTTGCGGTTTCATTTTCTCCCAGACCGCTTTGGCCGTTGCCAGGGAATGGTTGCCGTCTCCCATGGCAAATAACAGCACCGGCTTATCCTTGCCCACCCCATATTTGGCCGAAAATACCTCCGGACTGGCCAGCCTGCGCAGGGCCTCCACCACCCGCCCTTCCATTTTCGCATCAACGGCATACCCGCTCAGATGACCGCTGCCCAGCATTAACTCAAAGTCATAAAGCTTTTCAAGATTGGGTTTGGCTGTCTCCAGGCTTTCGATGACCGTACACTCGGGGTCGTCGATCAATACCAGGATATGCGGTAATTCCAATGCTGCACCCTGGCGGATCTTCATGCGTGGTGGCAGGCGCTCGACAATTGTCCCTTCCGTCGCACGGATCAGGCTGGTGGAACCCTTGGTGTAATCGTAACATTCCAGGTCCAGGCACAGCACAAGCCCCTTGCGCCTCTTGCCGCCTACACTGCGCTCCACATAGACCATACCTTCATGCGGCTGCAGGATGCCATTATCCAGATAGGCATTCATGCTGGAGTGAATATGCTGAATGCGCTCCGCCACATCGGGTTTCTCGAGGAACACCTCGGGTAGTACCAAATTCAGGGTCGAAGGCGCTTCGCCGACAAATTCATCGGCCTTCTGCCAGTATTCCGGCTGTGAAGTGAATTGGTCGCAGGCGATGACAGCCCATTTGGTCAGGTCTGTGCCGGGTCTCGGTAAAAATACTTGCGGGGTTTTAATGGCAATATCGTTGAATGTTTTCATAATGAATCACATCGGGGCGACCCGTTGGATCGCCCCATCGAATGGATTATTTGCCTTTGGCGAACTCGATTAATTTCTCTGCCACCTCGGCTCCTACCCGTCCCTGGGCCTCCTTGGTAGCCGCACCGATGTGTGGCGAACAAATGACGTTATCCAGCTTGGCCAGCTTCCAGTCCGTGGGCGGCTCTTCAGCATACACATCCAGCGCGGCCCCGGCCACCTTGCCATTGGTCAATGCTTCGTATAAGGCGGCTTCATTTACAATACCACCCCGGGCGCAGTTGACAATGCGCACGCCGGTCTTCATCTTCTCGAATTGGGTCTTGTCGATCATGTTCTGGGATTCTTTGGTCTTTGGCAGATGCAGGCTGATGTAATCCGCTTTTGCCAGCAGTTCATCCAGCGCGACCAGCTTGACGTCTGCAGCTTCCTTGACATACGGGTCGTAGGCTAGAACGGTCATCCCCAACACGCTGGCGCGTCTGGCGACTTCCTTGCCGATATTACCAATCCCGATCAAGCCAAGTGTTTTCCCGCCGATTTCATCCCCTTCGAAGGCTTTCTTTTCCCATTTCTCCGCTTTCATGGTAGCAGAAGCTTTATAAATGGAACGTGCCATGGCTAACATGTAGCCGATTGCCAGCTCCGCCACCGAGGCCGAGCTGGCTTTGGGAGTATTCATCACAGTGATCCCTTTGGAACGGGCATACTCGGCGTCGATGGTATCCAGACCTACCCCGCCGCGTACGATAACCTTCAGATTGGGGCAAAGATCGATCAGCGGTTGGCGCACTTTCGTCCGGCTGCGGACCACCATCCCATCGTAAGCTGGCAGGACTTTGGGCAGTTCTTCGGGTGTGATCTCGAAATTGGTATCCACCATCAGGCCGGCGGCGCGCATGCGCTCGATCGCATCGGCTTCGGTCTTGTCGCAAACAAGTATTTTCATGGGTTCCTCCTTAGGGTTGAGTTAATCATATCGCGAAAGCAAAAAACAGGGGTTTCCGGCATTAATTTCCGTGGACCCTGTAAAGAACTTGAGAAATCTTATAAAATCATTTTATCAATGGGTATAGCGATTGTCAACAAATAGTGATATTTTGCACTCACGGAATTAATTTGTATCGGCTATAATCCAATCAGGCAATCCGAACAAATCCAAACCGCGAAATCCATTTATCCTGTGTCAACTTTTAAGAGGAGAAAATATGTCCCCAAAGCGTGTTTTCAACTTTAACCCCGGTCCCGCCGCCTTGCCGCTGGAAGTCCTCCAGCAGGCTCAGGCAGAAATGCTCGATTATAAAGGGACCGGCATGTCCGTGATGGAAATCAGCCATCGCTCGAAAGAATTCGAGGCCATCGTAGCCGATGCTCAGAACGATCTGCGCGACTTGTTGAAAATCCCGGCCAACTATAAGATCCTTTTCCTGCAAGGCGGCGCCAGCCTGCAGTTCGCCATGATCCCGATGAACTTCCGCCCGGCTGGAGCAAGTGCGGACTACATTGTCACCGGCACCTGGAGCAAAAAAGCCTTTAAGGAATCCCAGAAACTGGGCACTTCCAAAGCCGCTGCCAGCATTGAAGCTGACAATTTCAACCACCTGCCGGCCCAGTCCGATCTGAAGCTGGATCCCCAGGCTGCATACCTGCATTTCACCTCCAACGAAACCATCCACGGCGTCGAGTATTTCACCGAGCCGGTCCCGCCAACTGGTGTTCCCCTGATTTGTGACGCCTCCTCCGATTTTGTCAGCCGTCCGATCGACGTCTCTAAATACTCCATGCTCTACGCAGGTGCACAAAAGAATGCCGGTCCTGCCGGAGTGGTCATCTGCATCATCCGGGAAGACCTGCTCGCGAAAGTTCCGGCAAACCTCCCCAACCTGCTCGATTACAAGACGCTGGCTGAAGAGAACTCCCTGCTTAATACCCCGCCTTGTTGGTCTGTTTACATCGTCAGCCTGGTATTGAAATGGGCAAAGGGTCTGGGTGGCTTGTCGGCCATCGAGAAGCGCAACCAGGCCAAAGCCGATCTGGTTTATAACGCCATCGACCAATCCGGCGGTTTTTATAAAGGTCATGCCAAATCGGACCGCTCCCGCATGAACATCACTTTCCGCCTGCCCAGCGAAGCTTTGGAAGACCAGTTCGCCGGTGAGGCCAAGAAGAACGATCTCATCGGCCTGAAAGGCCATCGCTCGGTCGGCGGGATGCGCGCTTCGCTTTATAATGCGGTGCCGGTCGAGGCCTCTGAGACCCTGGTCAAGTTTATGATGGAATTCCAGCAAAAGAACGGCTAGATTCAATTTGCTTCTATTGACTCACATGGTATAATGTCGCCGCTTTCCATAGGAGACGGCGACATTCATGTTAAGCGTATCTGATGCCCGCTCGCGCATCCTGGCGAATTTTAAACCGCTTGGCAGGATCAACCTGCCCCTCGCCCGCCTTTCAGGCCGTATCCTGGCTGAGGATATCTCCGCCAAAACCGATTTCCCCCTATTTGACAATTCTTCCGTAGACGGCTTTGCCGTGCGCATTTCGGATGTCTCAGGCGCCGCCGCTGCCTCACCCGTAATGTTGGCAGTTGTCGCGGATATCCGCGCTGGCAGCTACTCGGGCATCCCCCTTCATCCCGGCGAATGCGCCCGCATCATGACTGGTGCACCTCTGCCTCCCGAAGCTGAGGCAGTTGTGATGGTGGAAGACACCGATTTCAAGGTACGCCTGGCAGGCACACCTGCACCCGCAACAGTTTCAATCTACAAATCCATTCGCCTCGGGGAAAGCACTCGTCACCGTGGTGACGATCTGCATGCCGGCGATATCGTGCTTACCGCCGGGACGCTCCTGCGCGCCCAGGAAGTCGGGCTGTTGGCTATGCTCGGCATGCCGGAAGTGCCGGTCTACCGCCCCCCCAGGGTGGCCTTGCTTTCCAGCGGAGATGAACTCCTACCGGTGGATGCGCCTCTTACTCCCGGCAAGATCCACGATGCCAACTCGTACATTCTCTCTGCGCTGGCAGAAAGCGCCGGCGTGGAATTGATCCGGCTTGGCATCGCCTCTGATACGGAGGTCGATGTTCGCTCCCGCCTGCAGCAGGCAGTTGATGAAGGCGCTGACATCATCCTTTCCTCAGCCGGTGTCAGCGTTGGCGCATTCGATTATGTGAAATCCGCCATCGAGGCAGATGGAAAATTGGATTTCTGGAAAGTGGACATGCGTCCGGGCAAACCGCTGGCGTTTGGCACGTACCATGGCCTCCCTTTTTTCGGGCTGCCAGGCAATCCTGTCTCGGCTTTTGTAGGGTTCGAAATCTTCGTGCGCCCGGCGCTGGAGCAGGCTTCCGGGCAGACCCCGCGCCCCCATCCGCGCCAGAAAGCCCGCTTGTCCGAACCGGTGGAATCAGATGGGCGCGAATCTTACCTGCGTGCCGTGGTCACTGAAGAGCAAGGTCAGTTGACCGCCCGCCTCACCGGTCATCAGGGATCCGGAAACATCTTTTCTTTGGTTCAGGCAAATGCTTTACTGATTGTACCCTCTGGGGTAAAATCGCTGCCTGCAAACTCGGAAGCCGAGATATGGCCGATCAAATAAAGAACATGCACACTAACAAAACAAATCCCGTTCTATTCTGGGGCACGATGGTTCTGGCCATTCTGGGTGCCGTGGATGCCATTTATTTATATATTTACAAACTGACCGGTAATCCTCAAATGTGCCTGGGGAACGGTGGTTGCCACAATGTCAATTTCAGTCCATATTCGGAGATCAATGGCATCCCGGTCTCGATTTTTGGACTGGCAGCTTATTTGGCCATTATATGCATTTTGATTTTGGAGGCACGCCTAAAACTTGCGAAAGAGAACGGTCCGCTGGCCATTTTTGGCATCAGCCTGGGCGGGGTTGCTTTCACAGCCTATCTTACTTACCTCGAAATTTACGTGATCAATGCCATTTGCCCGTTCTGTGTGGCTTCGGCAGTTATCATCACCTTGATATTCATTCTGGCCATCATCCGACTGGTCAAACAAACTGCACTTTAGGAGGAATTCATGCCCCGCATCCGCTGCCATTACACTGACTGTGTTTTCGTCGACGACGGCTATTGCGGCGCCGCGGCGGTCGAACTGGACCCCGATACCGGTTGCGCCACCTATACCCCCAACGAGGAAGCCGCTGCCAAGGACGCCGATTGGGAGGAGGAAGAATTGGAGGAATGGGAGGAAGAGGAATTGGATGAAGAGGAAGATGAAAGCTGGGAAGGGGAAGAAGACGAGATCTGACCAGAGTTTTGGCCTGTTTATCCACCCATATAGGCGCGATTTCTGCGCCCTTTTTTTATTATTCGAAGATTTTGTACATTAATATCCCGGCCGCAACTGCCAGGTTTAGCGAGCTAACTCTCCCGCGCATAGGCAAGGACAAGGTCTCATCGCACATTGCCATCTGTTCTTGCGATAATCCTTTTTGTTCACTCCCCAATATCAGGATTGTCGGTTGCCCACCATTCCTGAACATACGGAAATCAGTTTTTGCATGAGCCGAGGATCCAACCAGCAGACAGCCATTCTTGCGTGCCCATTTTACGAAATCGTCGAACGAAGCCTGGACCACGGTTTTCCAGAATATCGTCCCCATGCTTGCCCGCACACAGGCCGGATGGAAGGGGTCCACTCCGCCATCCAGCAGGAACAGACCCTCACCTCCCACCGCATCCAGCGAACGCAGGATTGCTCCCAAATTTCCAGGGTCCTGTGGAGAGACCAGCGCTGCGGCAGAGTGGAAGTGCCCGTGGGTGATTTCGTCTAAAGTCACCTTTTTTTGATGGACTACTGCCAGGATTCCCTGGGGATTATCCTTGTCCGCGACTGCCTCAAACAGGTTCGAAGTTAAGGCCGCACAACGGCCTTGGCGTTGGATCTGTTCATCCACCAGGCGTCGGCCAAAATCGCTGGTCAATTGGTCTGGGGCGTAAACCAGCGCTTCGATCCGCCAGCCGGCTTCGATAGCCTCGCCAACATGATGGATCCCTTCAACCACAAACAGGCCGGACTCCTGCCGCCCCTTGCGTTGCCGCAACGCACGGATTTGTTTGATAAGTGGATTGCTGGTACTCGAAATGATTTCAGGCATGCCTTGATTTTACTCGAATCGACTATAATTTCGCACATGAGGAAATTAACCAGGCTGGTTCTGGTTCTCCTGTTCATTCTTTCCGCCTGCCAGACATCTAAAACATCTGTCACTATTCTCGCTGACGGTCGTACCCTCTTTCTTTCAACCGCCAGTTTTGTTCCGAAAGATATTATTGGCGAGGCCGGTTTGACGCTTGGGACAAATGATCGCATTCTCATTCTTGGCTCCCCTGTGCCTGTCGAGACTGCCTTGCCTGCCGCTTCAAGCTATACCTTGACAGTTCGCCGAGCGGTGACGTTGACCCTGGACATGCCCGCCGGACAGAAAAGCCTCCTGACTTCCGCCCTTTCTGTCGGCCAGGCTCTTCAGGAAGCTGGTTTTAACCTTTACGCGGCCGACCGCTTCGATCCACCCGTGGATACGCCTATTACTGGGTCGCTAACGGTTAAATACACTCCCTCACAATCACTAACCATTACAGTGGATGGGGTTCAGGAACAGGTTCGCTCCGCCGCCTCCACGGTCGGCCAGGCGTTGGCAGAATCCGGGATCCCGCTCATCGGGCTGGATTCCAGCACCCCCTCCGAAAAAGCCTCGCTGCCGGCTGATGGAAAGATCCGCGTAACCCGTGTCGCCGAGTCGGTCGCCCTCACGCAAAAGCCCCTTCCCTTTGCCACCCGTACCGAACCATCTGCTGATCTTGAACTTGACCAGCAGGCCCTCCTGCAGGGCGGAGAGCCCGGCCTGGCAATCACACGCGTGCGTTCTCGCAGCCAGGATGGTGTACAGATATCTCAAAAGACGGAAGACGAAATCGTCGTTCGCCCACCGCAGGATCGCATCCTCGGTTTTGGGACAAAAGTTGTCATTCGCAGCGCAGTCGTGGATGGTGTTGCCATACAGTATTACCGGGTATTGACGATGACTGCGACCTCCTATTCACCCTGCCGCTCCGCTACTCCGGATGGACGCTGCTCGTATGGCACTTCCAGCGGCTTGCCGGTCCAGCGCGGTACAGTGGCGATGGTTTATTCCTGGTACCTGGCTTTTGGATACGATCGACTTTATATCCCCGGCTATGGCTTCGCCACCGTTGGAGACGTTGGCGGCGGTCCTCCTGGTAACCATTATTGGGTGGACCTGGCTTTTACCGATTCAGATTACCAGCCTGTGAATGGCACTGTTACCGTTTACTTTTTGGCGCCTGTCCCGGCGAACCTTGTGACTATTTTGCCATGACCGGAATTTCACTCCCGCCTCTAAATATCCCCGGATTGTTAAAGCAGTTCGGACTGCGCCCCAGCAAGAGCCTGGGACAAAATTTTCTGCTGGATGATCGTGCCATGCAGGACATCGTCCACGCAGCCAATATCCAACTTACCGATGAGGTTCTCGAGATCGGCCCCGGCCTGGGAAACCTGACCCGTTATCTGGCGCTTGCGGCCCATCGCATCATCGCGGTCGAGTTGGATAAGGGCCTGTTTCCTGCCCTGGAAAAGGTGGTCGCACCCTACAAGAACGTTCGCCTGGTACAGGGCGATATTCTCATGCTGGATCCGGCCGGTCTGATGGAAAAGCCCGATTACCTGGTGGTTGCCAATATCCCTTACTACATCACTTCGGCAGTGATTCGCCATCTGTTGGAAAGCGGAGGCCACCCACGCCGCCTGGTCCTGACGATGCAGGAGCAAGTTGCTGAGCGGATCTGCGCCAGGCCAGGGAAAATGAGCTTGCTCTCTTTGAGTGTCCAAGTCTTCGGGAACCCGCAAATTGTTTCCTATATCCCTGCCGAAGCCTTTTTTCCCGCCCCAAAAGTCGACTCGGCTGTCCTGCGCGTGGAAATCCTGCCGGAACCGGTTATCCCCGCTGCATCATTGGATACTTTCTTTACGTTGATAAAGGCTGGATTCTCGCAAAAACGCAAAACGCTGCGGAATTCCCTCTCGGGCGGCCTTGGGATCGCACCCATACAGGCAGAAAATAAACTCGCCGCAGCCGGGATAGACCCGATGCGGCGGGCAGAAACGTTATCTCTGGAAGAGTGGGGTAAGCTTTGTCTCGTCATCCCCGAATCGCAAAACCCAAAATAGCTTTACCCTCCTCATGGCGTACTTTCATCCTCTTCCCCGTATCGTCTTAAGTCCGTCGGCTATCGTCCCTCTTACTTCTTACTTCATCCCTTATTCTCCTCAAGTCGCGATAGTTCCACAGAACGTTCCAGACTCGGAACGCTGCTTCGATCTGGATCTTGAAAGACATCTTCGACTTGCCCCAGCGCCGGTCGGCAAAATAAATCGGGGTTTCACAAATCTTGAATCCCAGGCAATCTGCCAGGTATGCCATTTCCACCGTAAAAATATACCCGCTGGATTTTACGCGTTCCAGCGGCATGGATTGAAGTGCTTCGCGTTTCCACATACGGAATCCACCGGTCACATCCCGGATGGGCAGGCCAAGTATGGTTCGAGCATAAAAGTTTCCCCAGGCCGATAAACTTTTGCGCCACAGCGGCCAATTCACATCCGTACTGCCGCCGGGAATATAGCGCGAACCGAAGACCACATCACAAGACTCTATGCGTTTCGCCATTTCGACTAACACAGCTGGATCGTGTGAGAAATCGCAATCCATATGGGCGATGGCATCCACATTCTTATCAAACAAAGTACGGAATGCTTGCTGGTATGCCGAAGCCAGGCCAAACTTCCCGGCTCGATGGATCACGCTCATCCTTGCAGGGTTGGCATTGGCCAAATCGTCGGCAATCCGGCCGGTACCATCCGGGCTGTTGTCGTCGACGATCAGTACTTCCAGATCCAATGGGAGGCCAAATAAAGCGGAGACCATTTTGGGCAGGTTCTCCGCTTCATCATAAGTTGGAACGACTACAACGATATGCAAGCAGTCTCCTAGCGTTTCTTCCGCAGCAGTGAAATTTTTAGGTCATCCAGGGATGTAAAATTGCCATCCCCGGATTGTAATATACCCGCTTTGATTACCAGGCGTTTGGAGCGCGTCTCAGCTTTGTCACGGTCTTTGATCGGATAGAAATAATCCAGGGATTGTTCCAGCCGGCTGCGGACGCGCTCATTAAGGCGCACAACCCGCTCTGGACCGGTGATCAACACAAAATCGGTCGCCCCCAGGTGGCCCAGGAAATCATCCGGGCCTCCCAGTTCCTTCAATGTGTTATGCACCATCAGGCTCGTCGCCCGCAAGACATCATCGGATGCCACAAACCCGTAGGATTCTCGAAAAATATCCAGCCTATCGAGCGATACGACCAGCATGCTCCAGCTGGATTTTTGCATACATTCTAAAATTCTCTCATCCACCAGTCTGCCGTCTGGCAAACCTGAAACGGGGTTTGTCAAACTATCCTGCTCGGCCCTGAGCAGGGCATTCCGAATGCGCAGCAGGAGTTCCTGTACATCGAAAGGCTTCGAAATGTAGTCATCCGCGCCTAATTCGAGTCCTTGTAAACGCTCGGAACGATTACGTTTTTCGGTTAGAAATACTATTGGGATGTCTGACGTGCGGCGGTTGCTGCGTAGTCGTCGGGCCACTTCGTATCCATCGATGTCTGGAAGATGGATATCCAGAATTACGATATCCGGTCTGGCATTCTGGCAGGCCCGAATTCCATCCTCACCCCAGTTGAAGGTTACAACTTCGTATCCCTGGATGCGAAAATACGCATTAAGCATATCGACCACATCCACGTCATCCTCAATGATGAGGATCTTTTTTTTCGCCTCAACCATTGGGGTACTCTTAGGCGATTGGATCTTTTTGGATGACAAATTCGCAAACGTTATCACCCACAGCACAGCACTTCGACTCGTTGATCCGGAATTCAAGTCCCCCCGAAACCCAGGTTAGCATGGCTTGCAGCAATCCGGTCGAGATGTAGCAGACTGGTTTATCCGCATTCTTGCGCGTCCAGCAGATCGGACAGCGATGTATTGTCCAAATAAAGGCATCATCCGTTTCATCCACGGTGGATAGCTGGTCGGTTACCTGTGAGAATATTTTTGCCGAGGCTGGCAGGCCAATTCTGATCTTGGCTTGCAGCGGTAGTACTTTGAAGGCCAGGTCGCCGACACCCGCCAGCGCGCCAAAATTCTTGAGTGCATCGTTGAAAGTTGCCCGACCGGCTCGCAGCGCCAGCCCGCGACCGCCGCGTGGTCCATACAGCTCTTCCAACGCAATATGGATTGCAGTGAAATCCGCAAAATCAAATTCGCGTCCCAGGTTATCCGGGGGAAAATTATCGATCAGGTTATTCTGGCCTGCCAGGTTAAGGATTGCGTTAAGGCCATTTTTTCCCATCACCTCTTCATAGGCTTGCAGGGTGATCCGGGCAAATTTGTTGGCATAATAGAAACCGCTCTTTGGGATTTTTTCCATATTTTTCGCCGCATCCTAAATTATATGAATTCCAAATATGCAAGGTCGGGCGTTTTCAAGTGAGACCGGCTTACTCAACACCCTGTTAAATAAGTTTCTCCAGGTCAGCGACGGCGCGTCGCATGTCCAGGAGAATGAGACCCAGTTTGGCTTGTTCGCGTGCCAGCGCTGTAAGTACCGCTTCTTCCCCGACCGACATCAGCACAACATACCCCTTTTGTCCTTTGATATATACTTGCTCGAGGCTTCCACGTCCTAGCTCAGTCGCAATCCGTTCCCCCAATGAGAGCATGGCGGCTGACATTGCTGAAACACGATCTTCTTCCACCCCCTGTGGCAGGGCCGAGGCGATGCTTAACCCATCCACGCTGACGACTGCTGAGGCTTCCGTGTCTGGTGAGGAGGCTTGCAATTCACGTAAGCGGTCAACCATTAGTTGAGAGCGGTTCTTGGTCAAATTGCCTCCTCGTTTAAATTGCAAGTTAATTTAAGGATTAGATTTAACAAATGTAGCACAGGCAGCATGATGTGTCAAGTTGGCTGCCATTCAGTTCCATTACAATTTGGC
>JADGQB010000279.1 GCA_017882145.1 Anaerolineales bacterium | reverse complement strand
CTGCTGGTCCTGGCCGGTCCAAACTCGAAATCGATGAGCTTCGATACGATATCAATATTTGTAGGAGGAGTTATTGGCCTGGTACTGGTCAGGCAAGTTATAACTTTATCAGAAAATAACAGACTAAATACACAGTTATCGAAAACAAACGATGAACTACAGATCGAAATTGGCAAACGCGATATGATTGAAGAGCAATTATTTTTTGACAACTTGCATGATGAATTGACGGGGCTGGCAAACCGGACTTTATTCAAGGATCGGCTTGACCAGATCATTGCATATGCCCGACGCTATGCCAACTATTCATGTGCGATCCTGTTTATCGATCTGGATCGATTCAAAATCATAAATGACAGCCTGGGACATTTGATGGGGGATCAAATTCTCTTTCTGGTAGCTCGACGGCTGACTGACTGTTTACGTTCCGGCGATACGGTCGCCAGGTTCGGTGGGGATGAATTTGAAGTCTTGTTGAATAAAACAGATGATACGAGCTCTGTTCTGATTGCAGTAAATAAAATCATTGAAGCATTGCATTCTCCTTTCGTAGTAGAAGGCCATGATCTATACATTACAGCCAGCATTGGGATTGTTCCAAACCTGGTGGGGTATGAAAAAGCGGAAGAAATTCTTCGGGATGCAGATATCGCCATGTACGCAGCCAAAACACATGGCAAAGACTGCTTCGAGATATTTAATGTCAACATGCGGGTTGAAGCAAATTCCCGCCTTTTGGTGGAGAATGACATCCGGAAGGGGCTGGAAAACCAGGAATTCCAATTATATTACCAGCCGATTGTGGATCTTAAAACAAACCGACTGATGGGATTTGAGGCTCTGATCCGCTGGCTGCATAACGAAAGGGGCTTGCTGTTACCCGGGGAATTCCTGGATATTGCCGAAGAATCGGGCTTGATCGTGCCGATTGGCGAGTGGGTACTTAAGCAGGCTTGCATGCAATTAAAGACCTGGCAGGAGGAATATCCGGCCCTGCAGGGGTTGAGTGTTAACGTAAATATTTCGAGCAAACAATTTTCACATCCAAGATTAGAGCAGCAGGTGGTTGAAGCACTGAATGCCAGTGGATTGAATGCGAGCTGCCTGAAACTGGAGATAACTGAGAAAGTATTGATCAATAATTACAGCGCAGCCAGAAAGGTCTTTTCAATACTTCAGGAATTGGGCGTTGAAATCCAACTTGACGATTTTGGGACCGGATATTCCTCATTGGGGTATTTACAGCATTTTCAAATTAATGCGTTAAAAGTTGACAGATCATTCATTCATGAAATGGATAAAGACCATAAGAGCTCTGAACTCGTCCGGGCAATCGTCGCCATGGCACATGCATTGGGGATTTCCATTATTGCCGAAGGCATTGAAACCGATAATGAGCTGCATGAGCTGAAGGGCTTGTTTTGCGATTATGGTCAGGGTTTCATTATTTCCAGACCCATGGATCTCGGATCTGCAGGAAAAGTCCTGGCGGCCATGGGGGTTGGAATCCAATATCCGGACCAAAATGTGGAAAAAAAGCCACAACGAGAAAGGTGAGGGGAACGACTGGGTTTGCGTGACCCAAAATTCTGGTTTATCTTGCTCTTCTTTACCAGGATCACCCTGCGAAAGGTTGGGCGATCATTCGTGAGCATTCCAGCAGCCTTGCAAATGTAATGAGGAGAGGTCGGATTTCGGGGAGAGAAGAGGCTGGCGGCGGGAGCGGCAGAGATAAGGCCGAAAAAAAATAAAGACGCGCTGCAAGCGAACGCGTCTTTTTGTGTTTGAAAAGATTACAATGAAAACC
Source organism: Anaerolineales bacterium (assembly GCA_017882145.1). GTDB lineage: Bacteria > Chloroflexota > Anaerolineae > Anaerolineales > Villigracilaceae > UBA877. The sequence continues at coordinate 3,471 of JADGQB010000279.1, read as the reverse complement.
TGGTGATCAGGCAAGTACCGGCAGCTAACAACCCATCGACGACACACGTCTGCCTGGGTAAAGAAAAAAGCGGCTTGCCTTTCCTTTCCTCGAAAAAAATTACTTCTTCCTTAATCTGGAAGCATAATTCCTGAGGACATCTTCAGCCGTCTTGGCAGAGGCTTCATTTTTCAAAACGAAGTCGATCCGGCCTGCCACAGGAGCGGGTAGTTTTTGCTTGAGGAAATCAACAACCATATTGACAACGGTCTGGGCGATGGCAGCCGGGATACCGGTCTTCTTGACAATGAGACTTACCAGTTCTTTCATACAATTCTAACTTTCCTGTGTGTGAATGCGGCATGAATTACAAATTTATATTAACACGAAGATAATTAAGTTACCATACGTATAAGTGCGTAGATTTGCAGATAAGCGCGCAGCAAATTGAGCTCACAACCATCGAATGTTTTTATTTCAGGGGGGACGCTAATTTGCCGGTTAGAAGCCCGGCTTTTTTGCCTTTGGGGATATGAGACGCCTTTGCCAGCTTTCAAGTGTGAACAATTTCCATTGCCGATGGATTCCCCGGAGCCCTATGAGGTTGTTTCTAATTAATCTGATTATCCTAACGAAAAATAATCGGAAGGTAAATGCCATGGGTAGGCAGGCTTAGGCCTCTGCAATTGATAACGCCTGAATCAAGCACAGATCCATTCAACGCGCTGCGATAACTGAAACTGGCATAGGTCGGGTTAAGAGTAAGGAACAGGGCACCAAATCCGGCCGGGTTGGCATCTGTCCAGTAGGCCACGCGGCTGTCTGAATTAACGATCGTTTGCAGGCCATGCCCGCCGCCGCCCGCCACGAACTCGGTGATCCCGGTCGGGCTGGGCTGGCCGTTGCCGTCCAGGGCCACCCAGTGTTGGTAATCGTGGTCATGCCCATTCAGCACGATGCTGACACTGTGCTGTGCCAGTAAGGACCAGATGGCCGCCAGGTCAGTGGTGGGGCCTTCCGGTCCAATATTAAAGAGCGGTTGGTGATAAAAAACGATGGTGCAGGGCTGGAGGTTGGCGGAAAGGTCTTTTGCCAGCCATTTGTACTCGGCTCCTGACGAAGTGATATCAATCCTGTTCCGGTTTGAGTTCAGGCTGATAAAATGCCAGCCGCCCGCATCGAAGCTGTAGTAGTTGGAGACATTGTTCCAGTAATCGAAATAGCCTGCCCCGCCGATGCCATTGCTGTATTCATGGTTCCCAATGGTTGGATCGGTGATGGCGCGCAGACTCGCAAAATTGGCCGTGCCTGTGCCGTACCAGTTGTAGAATTCGGCGATACTGCCGCTATCATAAACATCCCCCAGGTACAGGAACAGGTTCGGGTTGAGCGAGTTGATCAGGTTGACCACATTTTTGGAATTGTTCTCGCCGCTGGCGCCATCGCCCACCGCCGCGACGACGAATGGCTGGCCGCCGGCCGGGTTACCGGAAGTGGGTGTGAAGGTATTCGTATTCACCGGTGGAGTGCTTGTCCCGGTACTGAGAAGTATGCTAATGCTCGCCTGCGAAGTGGTAAAACCATCCCGCATCAAAGCCTGTCCGGAAAGAGTGTAGGAGCCGTCAACATACTTGCTGGTGGGCAATGTAAACGTATACGGACTGGTGAAAGCTGTCAGAAGATAGGTGGTGTTCAGGTAAAAAGTCATTCGCTGCACGCCCGGGTTGGGGCCGCTCAACACGCTGGCGGTGGCAGTGATGGTTGCATTCGTGCTGAGTATGTCGCCATTGACCGGGCTGGTGATACACACTCTAACCATATATAGTGTTGAGCTGGAAAGGCTGTCCGCACAATTCGCTGGAGCAGCTAATACACTTTGCAGCATAGCATTCATTGGCACAGTCATAAATCCAAATACGATCGCGCTCACCATCAGAATTCGTAAGACTATCTTCATGGTAGTCCTCCGAGATCTTAATGAATAAATAAAGGTTGGTTACACACTTTACTATTCTCCTCGATCATAAAGCCGGGATTTTTTCGCTTGTCTTTTCTCCGCTTCCATTAAAAAAACCTCAATCCATCCTGGAGAGAAGTTCGCTTACTGGCGCGTATATGCGCCAGACGTTATTCCATCGCCAGGCTTGCTCCCTGGGGGACCATGATTTATTACAGCCTGTAGCGGTAAATACTTGAACATCTATTACCTGATCTGGTTGTATGATTTCTTAGCAGTATATCACTTCAATTTTGATAGTCAATATCGCAATATTAAATTTGAAGTCGGCTTGCACGAACAAGGATTTTGACCCCATCCCGGAAACGCCCAATATGCGTTTGGGTTGCCTTTCATCAATTATTCCAAACCTTTATGCCTCTCTAACTCTTGTAGGACTTGATCCTTTGAATATCCTGTAAGCGTGGCAATTTCTTCTACAGAATTCCCATTTTGCTGTAACCGGTCGAGGACAATATCCATTCTTTCCGCAATTTCCAGGATATGGTTGTCATAGTCGTAGAACCTGAAGGTTCTCTGCTTCCACGGCTGTTCTCTAATTCTGTGGATGAATTCGAAACCATTCCTCACTATCTCTTGTTCCAATTCTTCCAGATCGCCTACCTCAAAATACAATACAACATTGTTATGCCTATCCAGATTGACTTGACCGCCAATCAGTTCCTGGAAGAAGGCCTTTCGATAAAGCGATAATCCTCCTTCGAACCCTACATTATAGATGCCGAAATCGCCAGTGACTTTCATGTGCAGGATATTCTCATAGAGATTACGAGAATGAGCAACATCTTCTACAACGATTATCGAAGAAACGAAACCCATTATTCCTCCATGTTCGAGCTTGATTTAGTTTTTCCAGGCGAAAAAACATTAGCCAGACGTACTATACCCAAGATATTTTGAGCTTTACTACTTGTACTCTTAAATTATCTTACAGTCGTTTTAACGAAAATTCAAGCGGTGCTTTTGGTTATTTCGATGAGTTCTTCCGGTAAACAGACAACGTGATCGGGAGCCGCCCCAACCAGCTTTCCCAAACTTTGATGCCCCCAACTGACCGCGATGCTTTTGACACCCGCTTCCCGTGCGGCGTGGACATCACTCAAAGAATCCCCCACCATGAACACCGTTTCAGCCTCTGCCACAAATTGACTCTTCGCCAACAAAATTTTCTCCGCCTTTGAGCCGGGCATATCCACCCCATACACCGCGCGGACACAGCCCTCCAGCCCGTGTTCCTCCAAAAACGTGCGCACATTCCGCTCCGTATTGCCCGTCACCACTGCAAGCACGTGCCTCTCTGCCAATTTTCTCACGACTTCCCCTAATCCGTTGAATATCGCCGGCGGCGCCTTTTTCTCGGCGAACTTCCGCGTGCATCTGCGGACGAACTCATCCACCAAATCTTCAGGCATCTCGCACGCCCGTCCAAACGTGGCAAAGGACATCATTTCCAACTCGCTCAAATCGGTTTGAAC
>JADGQB010000278.1 GCA_017882145.1 Anaerolineales bacterium | reverse complement strand
CCGTCGATCAGGTCGTTGCGGCTGCGCACCGCATGACTGTATCCGGTGACGATCAACGCTTCCGGCTCGATCTGGATATCCACTACGCTGAGCGGGTAGATCGCCTGGGTTCCAGGCAGCAATTGCCAGTGTCCGTAGTTGAATTTCATGGTTTATCCTATTAAGTTCCTTCCCCTGCAGGAGGAGGGCGGAGGGTGATGGATGCGTAATTCCTCCCAAGTATAATCTGTCCCCGACCAAATTTTAAATGGCCAGGGACAGGGAATTTCAGAATGCGGTTGATATACCCAACAGTTTACGAATTATGGGATATTCAAGACCGAATGCGGATTTACAGGCGCTCCGTTGTAGCTAACTTCGAAGTGCAGGTGCGGTCCGGTCGATGTTCCGCCGGTCATGCCAACATAGCCAATGACATCTCCCTGGCCCACGCTTTGTCCGCAGCTTACCGGGGGTGTGTCCACCATGTGGGCGTAGAGCGATTGCCAGCCATTGCCATGGTCAACGCTAACCAGGTTGCCATAGCCCCAGGTATTCCACCCTGAATAGACCACCACACCCGCATCGGCGGCATAGATCGCATTACCTGACGAACCGGCAAAGTCAACCCCATAATGGCCAACGTCCGTACGGTAGTCTGTGCCGGAAAGCCAGTGTTCGACGGTAGGGAAGATGAATGTGCCATAGCCCATCAGGCCACCCGAAATCGGTCCACAGGAACCGGGTCCACTGACACGTGTTGTTGCCGAACTGCCCGCGCGTGAGACGATTGGTGCGTTCCAGGCGAACAGATATGAGCCTCCTGGGATGACCAGCCAGGTGCCGCCGGGGATATTGGGGTGGCTCAGGTCGCCGATGGTATCCGGGTCGAGGTGGTTGGCGGGGCTGTTGATGATCTCCTGGGGGTCGGCGTTATAGAATTTTGCAACGCCGGTCAATGTTTCGCTGCCCTGCCACTGATAGTAAGTGCCATCCACCGGTAAAATATTCAGAATTTGACCGGGTCTGAGGTAATCCACGTTGTTTTTCAGAGTATTAAAGTTGCCAAACAGGATGGTGCTGGGTTTCAGCCCGAACTTGTCAGCAATGACGAAGACCGAATCGCCCGTCACAACGGTGTACTGGACTACATCCTCGCGCGGCCGGGAGGGTATGGTGGTATGTGAAATGGCCTGGCGGGGGACTCCATCCAGGCCGAAAGCGACCAATGCGGGTAATTGAGCGGCATCCAAAACCGGAGCGGGAGTGGGTGAAACATCTGCAGCGGCTTGTACACTGGTGCTCCAGCCAAGATTGGCCGGCTTGTATAGCGTCTGCATCAGCCAGACGACCATAATGACGAACACGATGGTTATAGCATTCGTCGCGATCCGCATGGCAGATTCGCCCAGCCCAAGGCGGGCCAGTGATTCCATCCATTTTGTGATCAGGTTTGGTCGTTCTTTTGGCTGTTCCCCTGCTGCCGCCTCGGCTTCCTGAGGAAATTCCTGGAGAGGCTTGTTATCCATAGGTTGGCATCATAACATGCCGCCCGAAGCCCGTCAAGCAAGTATTAATGTCATTCTAGGCGATTTTTTGGCGAAGTATCGGCCATTTGGCATGCGCCAGCACCACCACCAACAGGCAGACCACTCCTCCCACCAGAGCTGCACGCGGTACCCCGGCAGTCTGGGCCAGCCAGCCGATGAAAAGACTCCCAAACGGAGCCACCCCTTGCTGCGCCCACAAGTAGACGCTGAAGACGCGCCCGCGCAGTTCATCCGGAACATCGATCTGGATCAGCGTGTTCATCATCATGAATTGAGCGATGGTTGCCCAACCGATGATGCATATGAGCACCATTGCGACCGGCAGGCTGTGAGCGAAAGCGATCAGTACCAGGAAGATTGAAAACACGAATTGGCCGATTGTCATCAGCAAACCTTTCCGGCGCAGCGTGCTGAAGGCAGATACAAACAGAGCGGCGATTAACGCTCCAATACCCTGTGCCAGATACAGACCTCCGGTGCGGGCTGCGACCATTTCTTCTGTATCGGCTACCTGCTGGAGTACATTTCGTGCCAGAGCCGGGATTTGTTGGCTAAAGGGGAGACCGAAGAAACCGATCAAAGCGACCATGATCATGATAAGCAGTATGACGGTATTGCCGCGAATATAATCCCACGCCTCCGAGAATTCGGCAACTAAATTGAGCCTGGCTCTAACCTGGTTGGCCTTATCGTTCCGGAATGGGGTTCGGACGAAGAACAACCCAACGATGACAAATAGGAAACTGACTCCATTTGCAAAAAATGCCCAGCCTTCGCCTTGATTCTTAACCAGGATAAGGACAAGTGCCGTGAGGGAGGGTCCGATCACGCGTGCCAGGTTGAAGATGGTGGATTGCAGTGCGATGGCATTGGGTAGTGCAGGTTTCCCTACCAGCTCGATCAGCATCGCCTGGCGGGCTGTGATCTCGATCGCACTTGCCGATCCTAGAACAAAGGAAAGGGCGATCAAGTGCCAGATCTGGATCCGGCCGGTCAACGCCAGGAAGGCCAGGATAAAAGCCTGGATCATCATGATGACCTGCAGAACAATTACTACCTTGCGCTTGTTCATACGCTCGACCAGCACGCCCCCCGGCAAAGCCAGGATCAAGGTAGGCAGCGTGGCGGAAAAAGCGATCAAGCCCAGGTCAAGTGAACTGCCTGTGATCCGGTACGCCAGGTAGGGTTGGGTGGTGTTCTGCATCCAGGTACCGATCAGCGAGATAAATTGGCCGACCCAGAATATGAGGAAGTCGCGCGAGGCGAGGGCAGGAAACCGGTCCTGGATTGTCATGAGGAGGTAAAAAATAAAAATTCTTTTAGGCTGGCAGCATTAATTCCGGTCGATCGTTGGCGGGACTGTTGACCAGAGTCGAGACCGGATACGCTTCCATCTCGTCGGTAGGATACGGGACCAGCAGACTCTTCAGGTCAACCGGAAATAGGGGCTGAGGATTAAGCCAATGCGCAAAGGCGGCGTGCGGCAGGATGACCGGCATGCGGTCGTGGAGAGTCGCCATCAGCTCATTCGGCGTGGTGGTGATGATGGTGACCGATTTAACCTCCGACCCATCCGGAGATTGCCAATGCTCCCACAAGCCGGCAAAGGCAAACGGTTTCCCGGACTTGAGCCGGATCAGGTGCGGCAGCTTGGTCTTAATGCCGGGCTGGGTTTGCCATTCATAAAAACCGTTCGCGAAGATAAGGCAGCGGTGGTATTTATATGCGGAACGAAAGGATGGTTTCTCGGCCAGGGTCTCCGCCCGTGCGTTGATGAGCCGGCTGCCGATGGTCGGATCTTTGGCCCAGGATGGAATTAACCCCCAGACGAAGAAATCGGCCTGGTTGGTCGCATCGTTAGGTACTACGAGTACCGGTTGGGTGGGGGCAATGTTAAAACGTGGGGCAAACTTGGATGGGTAGGTGAATTCCGGAAAGGCTTCTTCCAGATCGGCAGGTTCAACGGATAATAAGAATCGTCCACACATGGGATCCTCCTGAGCTACGACAACTTATGGGCAACATACAAGGCTGTAACATAATTCCGTTCGACCAAACCAGCATGTGTGTCAATGGCGGCGGCAATCGCAGCGAACAGGCGTTGGCGGGTTGCGGCAGGCAGGCGCAGGTGGTCTGAGTAGGTGTTTAGCAGGCCGAGGTATTCCCTCGTAAGATAAGTCTGCGACCACGGGAAGCGCTCCAGCGTGACCTTTCCGAAGCAGCCACTCGCGTTGATATCCTGGAGGCGTTCCTGGATGACCTCTTCGCTGTCGGTCCTTGGATTATCTAACCCGGGTGCGATTGCTTTGTAGATTCTATCCAAATCGGTATCAATCTGGCCATGGAACCCCGGATACATGTTCCAGAAGAGCGCCAGGGCTCCTCCGGGTTTCAAAGCCCGGGCAGCCTTTAAGTAGCCAATTTCTTTGGGAATCCAGTGGAATGCCTGTGCACACATCACCAGATCAAACTCAGAGAAATGGTCCCGACTCTCTTCGAAACGATTGGTCTCGAAAGTTACCCCTGGCCATTCCATCAAGTTACGCGCCGCGACCGCTGTCAGGTTCCGGCCTTGTTCGATGCAATGGATTGAATAACCTCGGCGGGCGAACAGGCGGGTGGCCTTGCCAGTACCGCTCCCGATCTCCAGGATTCGGCCGCCATCCAATATCCCGCTCAGGTTTATGACAGCCTCGACCAGCTCCGGTGGATATTCAGGTCGGAACTCGTCGTAGAGACTGGCGATGGTATCGAAGCTTTGGCTATCTTTCTTCCATCCATCAATTATGGATTGTTCGTCCATCTTACCTTCTCAATTTCCGGAAATCCCCGGAGCGGATCGTCACGCTGGTTGCATCCAGGTGTTCCAGCAAGGCCTGGGCATAACGACGGCTGGTATTAAATAGATCACGCACCTCAGCCAGGCTGATCTGGCCTTTTTGTAGGAGGGTGAGACGGATCTTCTCCACCATGGAATCGTAATCCGACTTTCGAAAAACGACTTCATCCGAGACCGCCTGCAGATCGCCAAATTCCAGCAATGCGGAATAAATATCTTCCCCGACTTCGGCCTGACAATCCTTGACCGAGGGCGGGGCGTACGGAGCGGCACTGAACTGCAGCATCAGCTTATCCACTTTTACTTGCTGGAAAGGGGAGAACCGTACTACGTGTTCCGGCAGGGCCGCCCATTTCGTTCCTTCAGTCAAAATATTTTCGGCTGCCAGCTTGCGCACTACCAGATTGAACAGGCGCGGGGGAAGTTTCAATCGTGATTTGAGTTCTTCGCGCGGCATACCGCGCCGTAGAGGGTAAGCAGCATGAAAGGCAGCCAGAGCTGTAACGATATTTTCCTTAATGGAAGACCACTGGGAAGCAGCAATCGCAATATCCTCAAGCAGGATCAGTTGTTCACTGTCGAGAAGTTCCTGCAAGGCCGGACTTGAAACAGAATCTTCCAGGCGTGAGCGGGCAAGCACATCTTTGACTGGTACCGGGCCGAGAGAGAGAGAGGCCTGCAGGAGCACTTCAGCCGGAGAGCCCTGCGCTGTGCTTTCCAGGGCTTTGAGCACGGCTTCATCAAAGCGTTTGTGACGATTCTTGGGTTGAGGGTCGACAACTGCACCGCCTCCAAGCGTTTCACCGGGAGATGGACGGCGAAGGATATAGTGGTCACCACGCACTGCAATAACAGGTGTGCGTGTTTCGAGTTGCAGCCAACCGCTCTCGCCGGGATTGAGGGTTTCCGATCCAAGCAGGCGCAGATTGGCGAT
>JADGQB010000058.1 GCA_017882145.1 Anaerolineales bacterium | reverse complement strand
GATAATTACGCTTCTACAAATTCGCCACCGGTGATTTCACGGTCGAGCAGGCCGCGTGATTCGTTGAATTTGAAGATGACTTCGATGCGCTGGAAGCACAGCTGGTTTCCCACCAGAACTTTGCGGCAGACGAAATAGGGTTTGTCGTTTTCATCATATTCGGCGCTGGGCTCATTATTGACATTTACCTGTCCATGGATGATCTCACCGCAGCGTTTACACTTCACGGCAAACGGATAGAACGTTCCGCGGTTGGCGGGCGGCGGGGTGAGGAGTTTTTTAAAGAAATTCATAACGATCTCCTTGACGGATATTACGCTTTACGAGACAAAAACGAAACGGATAAAGCAACGACCAATCATTTCAAGATTCGCAGTGGTTCAGCTTCCTCAAGTGTAGCATGGTGAACGCCAAGGCGATCCAACCTGGAAAGGAACTCTGGCAGCCTGCGATGAAAATCCCGCAGATCCTTTCTGTCCTTAGGCGTCCAGCCGGTTTCAGCCAGGGCGGTCAGACGCGGGTAAGCCTGGTAATCCAGGCGGGCGCGGGTTGGCACCCATTCCGTCCAAAGCGGCGACTCGACTCCCAGTATGGAAGCAGCTGCCTGTGCGTTCAATCCGTTAGGAACCGGTTCATAACGATAGATCCGCCGCAAAGGAATCAGCTTGTAAGCATAGTCCAGGTAGGTATAGAAACAATAGGACATAACTGTCGGACGGGCATCGCTGCGAATGGCTTTGACAAGCTTTTTGCGACCTCTTGCCCAGAACTGCACCACGGCGCCCCTGGCCAGTCCCTCCTCGAGGATTTCGTTCCAGCCAATAGCGTGCCGGCCTTTCGAGTCAAGGTAAGCGGCGATACGGTTGGTGAAGTAGACCTGCAGCGCGTGAGCATCCTTCAGTCCCACTTCGCGGATGCGGCGCTGGCAGTCGGGACAATCCTTCCAACGCTTTTTGGGGGCTTCATCCCCGCCGATATGAATGTAGGGGGAAGGGAAGAGTTCCAGGACTTCATCGAGAACATCTTCCAGGAAAGAGAAAACAGCCTCCTTCCCGGCGCAGAATATATCCGGAAAGATGCCGAAATGCGTGGCCACTTGAAACGGCCCACCAGTGCAGGATAGTTCGGGGTAGGCGGCCAGGGCTGCCACGGCATGGCCGGGCATTTCAATTTCCGGGACAATTGTGATGTGGCGCTCGGCAGCGTAGGCCACGATCTCCCGGATCTCAGCCTGAGTATAAAACCCGCCGTGCGGAACCCCGTCGTGTTTGCCATTCGTAAAACCTTTACGGGTCCCGAGCCGGTGGCTGCCGACCTGCGTGAGGCGCGGGTATTTCCTGATCTCGATGCGCCAGCCCTGGTCTTCGGTGAGATGCCAGTGGAAAACGTTCAATTTTTGCAGGGCCATCAGGTCCAGCGTCTGCAGGACCGTTTCGCGGCCCTGGAAGTGCCGGCCTTCATCCAGCATAAAGCCACGCCAGGCGAAGCGCGGCCGGTCAGTGATCTCGAGGCAGCCAATGTGCCAGTCCACCCCGGAGACGGGCAGACGTTCTTCAACTTCGACAGGCAGCAATTGGCGCAGGGATTGGATGGCATAAAAGACACCCGCTGCAGCCGGTGCTGCCAGAGTGACCGATTGGGGTGAAACCGTCAGCCGGTAGCCTTCGGGGCCGAGGGATTCGAGCCCGGAGTCGAGATGGAGACGGATGAAATTCGTCCCGCTCTGGTCGGAGAGGCGCACCGGCAAGGGCAGGCCGGTGGGAGCGGCCAGGAGCGACTGGAGATAATCCGCATTCCAGCGATTGGGAAGGTCGGTGAGGATAACGGTTTCTGCGGTCAACCGGAATTCACCGGGGGAGGGTTTTACTTGGAAGGGAAGAGGTATGATGTCCATAAGGGTAGTATAGCCGCCTCAAAATAATCCGTCCAGAGAATTAAGATACAACTTTTTAAACCAGGAAATACTACTCTAAAGAATATTCTTATCCGATGAAGATCTCCTCACTTATGAAGGGGATGCCACTATGTGGTACAAGTTGCTTCGTCGGGCACATTACGCCCTTCTCGCAATGACCTCAAAAATTATGGTATAATCCCGCCGCTTCCGAGAGGAGCACATCTTGCCCGGGACGGGCATCAAGCGTCCCTGAGCGGGACATATAAACCCGCTAAACTCATCCCGTCCCATGCCCTGTACTTGCGGCATTGGAGGACGGGACAGAAGGAGAAAAAATGGCAGTTGTTTCCATGAAGGCGCTGCTCGAGAGCGGCGTCCATTTCGGCCACCGTACCAATAAGTGGAACCCGGGTATGAAGCCGTACATCTTCACCGAGCGCAATGGTATCCACATCATCGACCTGCAGCAAACGGTCAAGGCGATCAACGTCGCGTTCAATATCATCCGCGATTGTGTCGCCGGCGGCGGGGTTGTGATGTTCGTCGGCACAAAACGCCAGGCACAAGAAACAGTCCGTGATGAGGCCATGCGCTGTGGCATGCCATACGTCACCGAACGCTGGCTGGGCGGCATGTTGACCAACTGGTCGACCATGCACCAACGCATCCAGGAACTGGAGCGGATGGAGAAATTGTTTGCTACGGGTGATATCGAAAAGCTGACCAAAAAAGAGGCCCTGCTGATCCAGCGCGAGATCAACCGCCTGAACCTGCGGCTCTCGGGTGTGCGCACCATGACGCGTGTGCCGGAACTGGTTTTCGTCATCGATGTGGAGCGCGAATATGCGGCTGTGCATGAGGCGAACCTGCTGAATATTCCGGTGATCGCCCTGGTGGATACGAACTGCGATCCATCGTACGTGGATTATGTCATTCCGTCCAACGACGATGCCATCCGCGCCATCAAGCTGATGGTAGCGAAAATGGCAGATGCGGTGGAAGAAGGCAAGGCCATGCGCAAGGATGAAGAACTCGAAGCAGAATCCGCAGCGATACGATTGGCGGATGAGAGTGCAGACGAGCCTGCCATGGCTGGCCGCAGTGGTGGAATGGAAGATGAGCTCGAGGATGCCAAACTGCTGGGCGAATCCACCCTGGCCAAACTTGCTCCAACTCCGAAACCGGAAGAGCCTGCTGAAAAAACAGAAGCCGTTGATGTACCTGAAGATGACCAACAAGAAAAATAAGCCGAGGTGATTGCATGGAAATTACGACTCAAATGATCAAAGAACTGCGGGAAGCCACGCATGCCGGCGTACTGGATTGCCGGAAGGCCCTGGAAGCTTCCGGCGGGGACTACCAGAAGGCAGTTGATTTTCTACGTGAAAAGGGTCTGGCAACAGCCGCCAAGCGTGCTGACCGCCAGGCTTCCAACGGTATGGTTGAATTGTATTCCCATGGCAATGGCCGGGTGGGTGTGATGGTCGAAGTCAACTGCGAGACAGATTTTGTGGCCCGCTCCGAGCAGTTCATGAAATTTGCCCACGAAGTCGCATTGCAAGTGGCGGCGGCTTCGCCTCGATACATTAAGGAAGAGGATATTCCCGCTGAAGTTCTCGAACACGAAACCGAGATTGCCAAGGGGCGGGCGCGTGAAGAGGGAAAACCTGAAGCGATGCTGGAGAAGATCGCCCAGGGACGCCTGGAGAAATTCAAGGATGAAGTCGTGCTCCTGCGCCAGGCTTATATCCGTGACGACAAGGTCACGATTGGCAAGCTCTTGCTCGAACAAGTGGCGGCGATTGGAGAGAATATCGTCGTCCGGCGCTTTGTCCGCTGGGAATTGGGCGAGGTAAGCGGATAATTACAAAAAAGCCAACCGGTTGGTTGGCTTTTTTCTTAATACCGGTTGATCGGAGAAGAAATGCAGAATAATAAATTCAAGCGAGTACTGCTCAAATTAGGTGGTGAAAGCCTGGCAGGTCCGTCCGGTTATGGGATCGATCCATTACAAGCGGAGGCGGTGGCAGCGCGTGTAAAAGATGTCCGTACGATGGGGATCGAGGTGGCGATTGTCATTGGGGCAGGCAACCTATGGCGGGGGAAGCAGGGCCTGGAACGCGGTATGGAGCGGGCCACGGCTGACTATATGGGTATGCTGGCGACCGTCATGAATGCCATGGCGCTCATGGATGCCCTGGAACGGGCTGGCGTTTATACGCGCGTCCAATCGGCCATCGAGATGCGGGCTGTGGCTGAGCCATATATCCGCCGGCGTGCCATTCGCCACCTGGAAAAAGGGCGCGTGGTCATCTTCGGCGCGGGGACCGGCAACCCGTTTTTCTCGACCGACACTGCCGCGGCACTGCGTGCCGTGGAAGTCGATGCGGATGTGCTGATCAAGGCTACCAAGGTCGACGGAGTCTACGATGCCGATCCGCACAAGAGTCCGGATGCGAATAAGTTTGACACGCTGACATACATTGATGTTCTCAACCGCCGCCTGGAAGTGATGGACAGCACAGCCATCTCCTTATGCATGGACAATAATCTTCCCATCCTGGTAGTCAACCTATGGGCTCCGGATGCGCTTGAACGCGCCATGCGCGGGGAAAAAGTCGGCACGATGGTAACGGCTTGAATTCGGCATGAGATGGATGGATTTTTTGGATTCTTTTGACTGAGCTGCCAGGCAACCCTGGCAATGGAAAGTAACTTGATGAAGGTTTTGCAATAAATGAATGCAAAACCTTCGCTTTTTTAAGCTGCCTGATAAACTCCGATTCTGCAATCCCCAGGCTGACAGGCGCACGTTCCATGGGAATCACGGATGATTGGATCCATATTTAAGAACTGAGGGTGAACATATCCCGTATTAGTGGCATTTTTTCTGGTTTTAGGGTATCCTTAAGGCAGACATTTCCCATACTAAACAGGAGGCCGACGTGATAAAAGATTTATTGAAAGAAGCCGATACCCGCATGCACGCCGCGATCCAAAATCTCGATGATGACCTGTCCGGGATCCGTACCGGTCGGGCCACTCCGGCACTGGTGGAGAAATTGCAGGTTGAATACTTTGGGGCGCCCACTCCGCTGGTACAACTGGCATCCATTTCAGTACCGGAACCGCGCAGTTTACTAATCAAACCTTTTGATCCAACTTCGTTAAAAAATGTCGAGCGGGCGATCCTCGTTTCGGAACTTGGGCTGACCCCGAATAACGATGGCAAACAAATCCGGCTCAACCTGCCGGCGCTAACCGAAGACAGACGCCGGGAGCTTGTCAAAGTTGTCCATACCCGGCTGGAAGAATGCCGGATTTCCGTACGCAATACCCGCCGCGACTTGCATAACGATATGCGCGAACTTGAAAAGGAAAAGCTGGTTTCGGAAGATGACCTGAAGCGTGGCGAAGATGAACTCCAGAAAATAACAGACCGTTACATCGAGGAAATTAATAAACACGGTCTGAAAAAAGAGCAGGAGATCATGGAGGTGTAGTGACGGATTAACGCCACTACCTAATTATGGCAAAAAAGTCCACGGCCTCCCGGCCGCGAATTCCCACCCACGTCGCAATCATTATGGACGGGAACGGGCGCTGGGCACTCGCACGTGGCCTGCCTCGCCTGGTCGGCCACCGCGCCGGGACCGAGAATTTGCGCCGCATCATTACCGCGTGTGTTGAGTTTGGCGTCAAGTACCTGACCATTTACGCTTTTTCCACAGAGAATTGGGGCCGCCCTCGAGAGGAAGTCGAGGGTCTTATGAATATTCTCGAGGATGTGATTGACCGTGAATTGGCGGAATTGAACAAAGAGGGTGTACAGTTACGGCATATCGGGCGGCTGGAGCGGTTGGACCCCAAACTCCAGGAAAAGGTCATGGAAGCAATTGAGCTAACCAAGCATAACGATCGCCTGGTATTAAGTGTTGCCTTCAACTACGGGGGTCGCGACGAAATCGTGTTTGCAATTCAAAAGATGATCAAGGATGGAATTAAACCGGATGAAGTCAGCTCCGATATGGTCAGCCACTATCTTTTTACTGCCGGAGTGCCTGACCCGGACTTGATCATTCGCACTTCCGGGGAGTTGCGGGTTTCCAATTTTCTGATCTGGCAGGGGGCTTATTCAGAATGGTACGTTACCTCCGTCTACTGGCCTGATTTCAATAAAGGTGAGTTCCGAAAAGCATTGGATACCTATGGCCAGCGCGACCGCCGATATGGCGGCCTGACTGAAATGGACGGGGGAAAAGATTACAATGCTGGCTAAACGCATCATTACATCGCTTGTCCTGGCGGCCGTCGGTATTCCGGCGATAATTCTGGGAAGTTATTATTATTTTGCATTGATCGCAGTCTTTTTGGGGGTGGCGGCCTGGGAATACAGCCGTATCTTCATTAAAGTGGACAGCAAAGTTGCTGAAGTCCTATTAATCGTATGCGTGGTACTGATCGCGGCGGCACGCACATTCTTCCCGGATCTGGCTGCGGCAGCTTTAACCCTTTCCGTTCTGGCTGCCATGGCATGGCACCTGTTTGACTACGAAAAAGGACGAGATAAGGCTGCGACCGACTTTGCTGCAACAACCGGTGGCATCGTTTACCTGGGTTGGATAGGGGCTTACCTGATCACCTTGCGGACAATGCCTGGCGGTCTCTGGTGGTTGGTGATCGTGCTTCCCACCATCTGGCTGGCCGATATGGCGGCTTTTTTCGTGGGAGTTCGCTTTGGGAAACACCGCCTCAGCCCGCGGCTCAGCCCCAAGAAAACCTGGGAGGGGTATTGGGCCGGGGTCATTTTCGGCACAATCAGCTCCGTTGTGTTGGTTATTTTGTGGCAAAGCCTGGGAGGTCCCGCACTAGTATGGTGGAAGGCGGCAGCACTGGGCGCGGCACTTTCGATCCTGACCACTCTTGGAGACCTGGGCGAATCGATGTTTAAACGACAGGCCGGCATGAAAGATTCAAGCAATTTTTTTCCGGGTCATGGAGGCGTTCTTGACCGGATCGACTCCTGGCTGTGGGGGGCGGCGTTGGGTTATTTACTGATCACCTGGTTCCTGATCTAATAAAATATGGTGAATTCCATTGCGAAAGAACGGAAATACCTGTCCAATTTTGTCCTTGCAAGCCAACATGCTCTCGAATATACTCTGATCGAAGGAAAAAATAATCCATGGTAAAACAACGCATCCTGCTCGTGGATGATCACGAAGTTGTCAGGCTGGGCCTGAAATCGTTACTGGAGCGCCACCCGCAATTTGACATTATCGGGGAGGCGTCTTCGGCGCGTGAAGCGCTTGAGCAGGTGGCAAACAATCACCCGGATGTGGTGGTGATGGATATCCGCCTGCCGGGCACATCCGGGATAGAAGCCTGTGAAGAGATCACCAGCCGTTTCCCGGAAACACGCGTACTCATGCTGACCTCCTATGCCGAAGATGAGATGCTCTTCTCCGCGATCCGCGCCGGGGCTTCAGGTTACGTTCTGAAACAAATCGGTGGAGAAGAATTGGTACGGGCGCTTGAGGCGGTTGCACGCGGCGAAGCTCTGCTCGATCCGGCAGTGACGCAGCGCGTTTTCCAGGAAGTACGACGGGCTGTCAAGGAAGAGGAAGCCTCCGCTTTCGCCCATCTCAGCCAGCAGGAGAAACACGTCCTGTTACTCGTTTCAGAAGGCAAGACCAATCGTGAGATTGCCAAGGCGCTCTTCCTGGGGGAAGGGACAGTGCGTAATTACGTTTCCAGCATCCTTTCCAAACTGGGTGTCAGCAACCGTGCTGAAGCTGCTGCATATGCAGTCGAGCATAATTTACGGGAATATATTTCAACTTAGTCTCGAGTCCGGCAGATAGGTTGACAAAATCATACAATCGGATAAAATACAGCCCGCATGCCGAAGTGGCGGAACTGGCAGACGCGCTAGGTTCAGGGCTTAGTGGCCGCAAGGTCGTGAGGGTTCAAGTCCCTCCTTCGGCACCATGTAAGAAGAGACCCGTGGAAACGCGGGTTTTTGTTTAGTGACGATGGACTTGTCAAACCACTTTGGAGAGAGTAAGATATAGGTATGAAATTTAGGTGGCGGAATATCCTGATTGTTATTGGCTTGTTGGTTGCCGTCTTTCTGTTGATCGACTTTAATCGTCGTATGGAACAACTGAACAGCCTGACCACCAAATTGCAGTCAGTGCATGCCGAGGGGACAAGTATCATGCAGACGCAGGAGGCCCTGGTGACCCAGGTGGCTTACGCCACCTCGGATGCGGCAGTTGAGCAATGGGCTTATGAAGATAAATGGGTGCGCGTGGGCGAGCACCCGGTGGAGTTGGTGCCGGCCGGTAGTCCAAGTGCGACTCCGGTACCGACGCCGGTTACCGCAACGGAAAACCTGCCAAACTGGCGTATCTGGATGGAATTGTTTTTTGGAAGCAACTAAAAAGTCCGGACATTTGTCCGGACTTTTTTTATTCCTGGAATTTCCCCTAAGCTGAAACCGCCACGATCCCTTTTTGGCCTTTTTTGGCTTCGTGTTCAGCTTGATTGGCACGGTCAATCAGGGCGGCAAGGTCAGGTGTGAGGGTTGAAAGCAACGCAACCCCAACTGAAACGGTGACATTCAAATTCCCATAAGACGTTTTGATGGGAATGGCAGCTATTTCCCCGGTCAAGCGGTGGGCAATCACTTCTGCACCCGCAAGATCGGTTTCGGGCAGGAGCGCGACGAATTCATCCCCACCAAAACGGGCGAACACATCCACTGAACGTAAAATCGAGCGGCTGTGTTGTACGAGTCCCTGCAACGCGATGTTGCCGGCAGTATGGCTGTAAGTGTTATTAAAATTCCGGAAATCATCGATATCAAAAAATAAAATCGAAAGGGGGTGGTTGAAGCGCCGGGCACGCTCGACTTCACGCGCACCGAGCTCCATCAAACCGCGATAATTATAGATGCCGGTCAGCTCGTCGATGATGGCCAGCCGCTGAACCTCTGCATACAAGCGCGCATTTTCGATGGCGATTGCGGCATGCACAGAAATCCGTTCCAACATGCGGATCTGGTCTTCACGATATGCGTTAGGCCGGTAATTCTGGATGGACATCACCCCCACAACTTTGGTGCGAACCATGAGGGGGATACCGAGGTAGGATTTTGCAGGTCGTTCCACTTCGAGATTCAGATTCAAGGGACCGGTGACGGGCGGAATGTTGTCCTGGAGATAGATTGTCTGGCGAGTTCGGATGACCTTTCCAATCGTTCCAGGACGCTCGTTGATGTCCCGCAGCGTGCCGGTCTGGTACTGCCCGCGTTCGTAATGAAGAGGAACGGTGACCAGCGAGCGCTCCTCATCGTATAGAGCGACATAGAACAAGTCTATCGGGACTACATGGCTGCATTGTTCATGAAGAGTTTTTATCGTCTGCTGCATATCCAGGCCGGCGGTAACAGCGAGATCAATTCTTTCAATGATCCTGAGCTCTTCGTTTTGATGCGACAGTTGATTTTCCGCCTGCCGGTAACGGGTGACATCACGGAAAGCGAAAAGCCTTCCGATATATTCCTTGTTCGTATCAAACAAGCTTCTTACCTGCAGGTCATGATAGCGCGGCGGGTTTTCCCGTGAAAGAACCTCTGCCTGGAGTTCACCAGTCTCCTGGATGCTTTTCAGCAATGGTCCCCACGCCTGAAGCACCTCTGATATGGGTTGTCCAAGAACGGATTTAGCTGAGACAGCCAGGATGCTTTCTGCCATGGGATTGATATCGGCAATCCGATCTTTGGCATCCAGCACCAGGATGCCATCATTCATATTCTCGATTAATAAATGCCGGGCGACAGGGGTCAGGGCAAACAAACGGAATTGGATGACACCCAAGGCGAGGATGAGTCCCGTAACCAGAAAGGAGATGGGCGTTAAATCCAGTCCGGGAAAAAAATTCAGCCCGAGGGTGTAAAAAAGCCCAGTGAGGATCGGCAGAATGGAGCTAAGGAGAATGAAACCACTCTGCCGGCGATCGGGCTGCCTGGCCTGGAGCCATGTACGCAGCATCACCCACACACCGATCAGGACGACGGCGTAATCATAAGCAATCAGTATATAGTAACCAGCCCCATGCCCATAAATGAACGTATTTGTCCCGCTGGGACCGGGTGTAAAGCTATTCCAGATCAAAGCGTGCCATTCGTTCGTCAAAGCCATAACGAACGCCACCAGTGGGACAATGGAATACGACAAAAGGTAACCGCGCGTGAGGAAGCGCTTGATTTGATTGTATTCCAATGTAAAAACCATGAATAAGGTTGGAGCTGAAACTGCCCCCAGATATTCCAATTTGGACCAGATAATTTTCCGCGCCATCCCGACTGAGGCAGCCTCCATACCGGAAGTAAAGGCCCATTCTGACACGGCGCACATTAACAGGATCAAAGCAAACGTACCGGGAGTGCTTTTACGACGCGCAAGCATATAGGCCACTCCAGCTGCGATGATGGCCGTGATATGCAAGACAGCTGCGTAAGGAGTATAATCCCAGTTCATTTTTGTCAGTATAGCATGAAACCCGACAATGTTAAAGGATTTTGCCTTACAAGAATGATGAAAGATCCAGCGAAATTGGTATATCGCTTTTGATCCATGCATAAAATACTGATTCCAGCCCTTGGCCTTATACTTTTGTTAACTGCCTGCGGATCTCCTATACAAAGCAGGCCCGTTTTCCCCTACCAACTGGCTGCTTTCAGCCAAAATTATGTTGCTGTTAAAGTTTTCCTTCAACAGGATGCAAACGAAAGGAGCTTCCTTTCAGCGACCTTCACTCCGGAAAGCGGATATCACCTGTACAGCAAGGATATTCCACGTGAAGGCGTTTACGGAGAAGGGCGCCCCACGCTTCTGGAGCTTATCCCAGGCAGCCAGATGCATTCCATTGGAGAGTTGACCGCCAGCGCAGAGGCCGAAGTCTCAGATATGGGAACGGATGCCTTGCTGGTCTATCCGGCAGGCCCGGTAACATTACGCTTGCAGGTGAGCCTGCCGCCGGGTGCAGGTTGGTACGATGATAAAGTAAGTATTACTTACATGGCCTGCAGCCAGAGTACATGCCGCCCACCGGTCATCGGCAAACAGATTTCGGTGCGTGTACCGGGGGCTGAACAGCATTATCCTTGAAAATGAAGATCCCGGTTCCTGTCAGGAACCGGGACCAGTGGTTGGGGAGTTTGCCGGGCTAACTCTTGACGGCGACTTGATGAGGAAGATTGTTCGTCACGAGCCGGGAGATCGACCGGATGATTTCGATGCTGCTTCCGACGATCGATAACCACAGGGCCAAATGAACGGCTCCATTGAGCATGGTCATCAATGTAGTGGCTGCCTGTGCGTCACCGATGGTGGAGGTCAATGACTGGATGGTGATTGCGAGAATGGAAGGGCCGCTCAACATAAGCGCTGCGATGAGGATGTTGACGATCTTCAAACCAATCAGGCCAATACGCGTCATCAGGGTCCAATGTCCCATACGCAGCAGGAGGATATCCAGCAGGATGGTCAGCCCCCAGACTGCAGTAAGATATGGGATGTAGTAGAAGAAGGCCTGGGACAAAAGCGGAGTAAAAGTCACGCTGCCAAAACCGACGGCCCAATTGCCGGATCCAAATACGCCATTCAGGCTGGGCGTGAAGCCAATGATCTGCGGGTAGAAATTGAAGATGACGATGGCGGCGAAACAGCCGACAATCTCAGCAATCGTATCACCCAGCTTAACCTGGTTGGTGGGAGATAATTTGGCGAGCGAACGCGGATCCCATTCCTTTTCCTTCGGGAGACCTACAACTTCGATCTTCTCACCGGCTCTGAAGAGTGCCCATTCCAAAATGGCGAAGATCAGGACAACGTTGCCCAGCACGGTCACAGCTGAAGCCACAAAACTGGCGATGGCGCGCAGGATGGTTTCGAAGGCATTCAGTGGGGTGAGGGTGGTCTGATAAACCGCGATACCCAATCCGATAGCTGCCAGAACGCCGATCACGATCAGCACGATACGCAGCACCAGCATAAAAACAGGATAGAGACGCGGGCCGATCAGATAGCGTTCCCCTATATAGGTGGCGGCAACTTTTTCCGGCGAACCGTAGGCTTTCAGAACCTCAAGGGTCAACTCTTCATCAATAGGTTTGCCAGACTTCTGGCTGCGTTCTTCCAGCATATCCTGCAGGATCGAGCGGATTTCGGCCTGGATGTCGGAGCGTGTTTTTCCGGGCAGCCTGCGCCCGACTTCGGAAACATAGATATCAACCAAATTTGTACTCATTCTCATTCTCCTTCTCACTCACAAGATCTTTTTCATCATGGACACAATGCCGGCCCATTCTTCTTTCAGCCTGGGCAGAAGCTGCCTGCCTTCATCGCTTAGCACATAATAGCGGCGCGGACGGTCGGTTTCAACCCGCCAGGCAGATTGCAATAGACCCTGGCCTTCCAGCCGGCGGAGCAAGGGGTAGAGTGTGCCCTGGTCGATTTCGAGACCGTTCCCGTCCAGACTCTTAATGAGCGAATAACCATATTGTTCCTGGTTGAGACTACTCAAAACCGCCAGCACGATGACCCCGCGCCGAAGTTCAAGGATAACGTTTTCAAAAGATTCATTTGTCATATGTTCACCGTTGATGGCAGTATACTGTATGTTACACAGTATGTCAAGAGTATTAGTATCATGCAGCATACATCAAAGGTGGTATCTGAATGGTTAATGGGTTTTTGGAGCCGTAGAACTAAATACCCGGGTTCCGGCGGGAGTAGAACAACCAGCGGCCGAGGGCTTCTTCGGCCAGGGCGATGGAAAAAACCAGCCACGTGAGCCCCATTCCGCCACTGGATGGCCAGATGGACAGAGCCAGCGCAGACAGCACACCTGCCAGGAGCAGTCCTACTCTCCAGCGAGATAGCTGACGGTTTGCCGAATCTGCCGTGGAAATGCTGATTTGAATAGCTACCAGGAATGCCAATATGCAGGCCAATCCGATCCAGCTCAGGAGGCTGGCAGGTACAGCACGCGGGAGCAGACTGCCGGTTAATAACCCGCCCAACCCCAAGGCAGTCACAACGAACTCAAGCAAGGTTCTAGCTTTATTCCAGCCGGGTATGTTGCGGAATTGGTAGACGCGCTGCATGCTATACAATGCTGCAAGTCCGCAGAGTGCAGTCAGCGCAGCGAGGCTGGTCCACAATGAGTTTGAGCCAATTCGGAAAAGTCTCAACCCGGTGAGGATCGCCCACAACCCAGCGAATCCGGAAGTGAACAGGATCTCCCGGCTCAACCAGGATTTGCGCAGGTGACTGAGCACCCGCCAGGCATTTTTGGGCGTTCCAAGGTGAAAAAAGGAGACAAGCAGGGCTGCCATGATGGCCACGCCGACACCCAATAGGGGAATAAACGTGGCCTGCCCAGCTACCAGTTTATCGGAGAGAATCTCATAGGTCAGGAGGATTGTTGCAAATGCCCCAATTGCCATTTGGGCGAGCAGGGTGAAGAAGATGAGAGGAATTTCGCCTGCGGCAGTCGTATGAGGCGTTGCCGAAGAAACTTCTTCACGATTACTAACCCGGGTAGACTCTCCAACCAACTTCACCGCAGGATGCGGCTTAAGGAGGAGATGCGGTCTGGTCCGTGAGAGTTTGGGCAAGGGGAATGGGTGCCCGGCGCCCGGAACTTCCCATAATTCGAGTCCCTTTTGCTCAATTCCCGGCTCATTAATTTCCACCAATTCCAAGCAACGCAGTGGACAGGCAGCCACACAGGCTGGAGGCAGGTTCGCCTCCAGGTTGTCATAACACAGGTTGCACTTGGTCATGACCCCTGCGGACTTATCGATCTGCGGAGCATCGTACGGACAAGCCCAGGCGCAGTATCCACAGCCGATGCATTTCCGGGTGTTGATCAGGACAATCCCATCCGGCCGCACCTCGTAGGCATTCACCGGGCAGACGCCAGCACACTTGGGATGGACGCAATGGTTGCAGGCGATGGATAGATTGTAAGCAAAAATGGAGTTTTCCCAAACCGGTCGGAAGCCTTCCGCCCCAACATTTGTCCATTCCCCGCCGCTGACCTCGTAAACGCGACGCCAGAGCACGCCCAGCGGCAGGTTATTTTTGTCCTGGCAGGCAACCTGGCAGGCTTTGCACCCGGAACAGGAGGAACTGTCAAAATAAAAAGCGTACGTCATGGCAGGATAATTTTTTCCACTTCAACCATGATCGTGTGCTGTGCGCTCCCAAATGCAAAGGGCGTCCATCTTGAAGATGTGAGCACATTGATATTGCCACCTATATCCAGCCCAGCCGCGTCCGGCTGCCACCAAGCGCCCTGGGGGATGTCCACTACGCCGGGCAGGATGCGGGCAGTGATGCGGCAGGGCAGCACCAGCGCGCCGCGCGGGTTGTAGACTTTGACCGGATCGCCATCCGAGATTCCGCGTGCAGCGGCATCCAGCGGGTTGATAAACACCCGCTGCGGGAAAGCCTGTTCCAACCAATCATTGTTGTCGTGTGTGGAATGCACACGGTGCAGGGTGTGGTGACCAATCGCTTGAAGGGGATAAGCGTTTGGAGAGGAAAGTTGATTATCGAATGGACTCTCCCATTCCTGGATATACTTTGGTACGGCCGGGATCTCCAAAGGGTTATTCAGGTCAAACAATTGTTTCGAGAAGATCTCAATCTTCCCACTGGGAGTCTGTAACGGGAAATTCTGCGGGTCACGGCGGAAATCCGCAAAGGCAATGGCAGGCCGGGTGGCGGGACGCGTCCATGCACCCAGGTTCTGCTCGACAAACTCTTCGAAGGAAGGCAGTTCGGGGAATCGGATGCGACGGAATTCGTCCAGGCAGAATTTTGTCCAGGCTTGCTCGTCACGCCCCTCGGTAAAGGCTGTGCCAACCCCCAGGCGCTCTGCCAGTTCGGCACAAATGTGATAATCGGACTTACACTCGCCGGGCGGCTCTACCAGTTTGGGCTGGAGGATAACCTCATCCCCATATTTCCAGCCATCTTCGACACCCCAGGTTTCGAAC
>JADGQB010000057.1 GCA_017882145.1 Anaerolineales bacterium | reverse complement strand
GCGGTCCAGCGCAAGTACTCATAAGCAACACCCGCCAGTACTGGTATCATCAGAACCCGGCTGATGAGCCGCCATTCTAATGTGAGCGGGCCAAGGATGGTAAAGAAGAAGAACGACAGCACCACCAGGGTCAACAGAAAAGCCGTACCGCAGCGGGTGTGGGCAAGCGGGAACTTAGCGACAGAAGCGGGGGTTAGTTCCGCTCCAGCTTCATAGGCATTGATGGTCTTGTGTTCCGCACCGTGGTAAGAAAAAACTCGGGCGATATCGGGCATGAAACCAATCGCCCAGATATAGCCAACCAGCATGAACAAACGCAGGATACCTTCCACCAGGTTGCTCCACCAGGCATTCCAATGCAGGAAGTGTTCAGTAAGCCAACCCACTCCCACCGGGACGAGGAAGAAAATTGCGACGGCCAGTAATAAGGTACCCCCAAGCAGTAAATAAAGCGCCGGGCCTTCGAGCTGTTCGTCTTCGCCAGATTGCAGGTTAGCAGAATCAGTCATGGCACGCATACCCAGGCCAAGCGAATCCCATAGCATAACCAATCCGCGCAAGAAGGGGATCTTTGCAATGTTCGTTTTGTATATCCCGCTGAGAGGTTGGATCCTGGTAACAATTTTGCCATCCGGCGCACGCATTGCTACGGCACAGGCTTTCCGGCCGCGCATCAGAATGCCCTCCATGAGCGCCTGCCCACCGTAAGAAATAAGTTTATCTTCCATTTGAGTCTGGTTTCAGGTTCATAAAGAAATGGATATACGCATCAATACCGCGATACCAGGTTGGGAGGTTTTGTTTTTCATTGGGGGCATGTACATTATCGTCCGGGAGGCCAAAGCCGCAAATGACCGATTCAACACTCAGCAGGCGTTGCATATCACCCACCACCGGGATGGAACCCCCTTCGCGTTTGAAATAGGGTCGCTGTCCCCAGACTGACTCGAGTGCTTTCGCCATCGCCTGCACAGCTGGATTATTTCGATCGGAGATCGAGGCCGGGTTGCCGGTCAATGTCTTCAACTCCCAACGAACATCATCGGGTGCATTCTGCTCCAGGTATCGAAGCAGTTGTTGGTGGACTTCTTCCGGATCCTGGTCGGGGACGAGGCGTGTCGAGAGCTTGGCCATGGCCCAGGTTGGAATGACAGTCTTCGAGCCTTCACTTGTAAATCCGGAAAGCAAGCCGTTCACGTCCAGCGTAGGGCGAGCCCCGGTTTGTTCATTGGCAGTAAATCCCGCTTCGCCATAAAGGCCAGGGACGCCAGTTTGTTCCAAATAATGCTTGTCGTCAATCGGAAGGCGGGCCAATTCCTGGCGTTCTTCTACGCTCAATTCGCGCACAGAGGTATAGAACCCGGGCAGTGTAATACGACCGGCATCATCATGCATGCCTGCTATCAGCTCGGCCAGTACATTAGCCGGGTTATGGACTACACCGCCATACATACCTGAATGCAAGTCGTGCGCCGGACCAAAGACACGCAGCTCAAAATATGCCAGGCCGCGCAACCCATAGGTGATGGTCGGATAATCCCTGCCAATCATGCCGGAATCCGGGTTAACAGCAAAATCGCAGGCCAACAGATCGGTATGGCTTGCGATGAAGGCTTCCAGGTTGGGTGAACCAACCTCTTCCTCGCCCTCAAACAGCCATTTGATGTTTATCGGTAAACCACCGGTCTGTGCCAACGATTCGACCGCCTTCAGGGTAATCACTGCCTGGCCCTTCATATCCGATGCACCACGGGCAAAGATATCATCGCCGATAACTGTCGGTTCAAAGGGACCGGTCTTCCATAGATCGAGCGGGTCCACAGGCTGAACGTCGTAATGGCCGTAAATAAGGACGGTCGGGGCCGCCGGCACTCCCAGGCATTCGCCGTAGACGATCGGGGATTGGGTGGTAGAAAAAAGCTGTACCTTCTGCATCCCCAGGTTACGGAGTTGCAAAGCCAGCCACTCGGCCGCTCGCTGGATATCCGGCATATGCGTTTTATCAGTGGAAATGGAAGGGACCGCCAAAATTTCTTTAAATGTGCTCAGGAATTTCTCTTTGTTGCTGCGGGCATATTGCAGGGCATTTGCGCGTTGGTCAGCCATTGGGACTCCTTAATAAAAAATCAGGTTTACGGGCCGATAGTTGGCTGGGTAACCGTATCCAGGGTGCGTTTGGTGATCAAAAACCAATTCGCGACCCCGTTAAATCGATCGGCGGACTCAAAAAGTGGCGCCGCCTGGACTCCCTGCATGCGTTGGTCAACACCATAGGTGTAGACGGGATAGTACAATAACAAAGCCGGAAGCTCGCGAGCAAAAATGACTTGAAAATTGCGGTACAGGCGGGTGCGAACAGAAGGATCAGCAACCACACGCGCTTGTTCAATATATTCACTGGCGGTCCGGTTGTCCCACTGTGAATAGTTCTGTCCGCCGGTTATTTCCGCCTGATGCCAGAATGGATATGGATCCGGATCGTAGGAGCGACTAAGGTCCAGGTCCACCAAGGCCGCTTGATAAGTGCGAGGTGTCAGATAATCATTCAAGAGCGAATCATAAGGGACGGCTTTGAGGGTCACTTCCACCCCGATGGCCGCCCAGTCCTGTTTGATCGCCTGGGCCAATTGGGTGTGCAGTCCATCATCCGGGTATGCCATGGTAAAGGATAGCGAAACATTATCCTTGGCGCGCACGGTTCCATCCGCAGGTAGAACATAACCGGCAACCTTCAGTTGAGCAATGGCCGCATCGGGATCAAAACCAATATGAGTGATACCGTCATAATAAGCCCATGTACCCGGGAGGATCGGGCTGTCGGCTACGATCCCCTGCCCCAGGAGCAGTTTGTCCACCATCCACTGCCGGTTCAGATCGAGCATCAGGGCATTGCGAACGTTTTTATCCTGGAAGAAGGGTAATTGTTTATCCCCAAGATTGAGCAGGATCAAAGTAACGCGCGGCAAGCGGCTGGAATAAAGGGACAGGTTTGTTGCAGAAAGGGCAGTTGGAAGAACATCCTGTGTAATCTGACTGATACCAAGCACTTCACCAGCCTGGTAAGCTGTCAGGGCGGCCTGTGAACTAGGATAATACCGGAAGACAATTTGGTCCACGAATGGAACCTGGCCAAAATAAGTCTTGGAGGATGTCAAAACGACACCGGTAATTTTTCCACTCGCAACCATCAAATGGTCAAATTTATAAGGACCCGATCCTATCGGCGCCATGTTGAAAGAGGAGCTTGACAATTGATCGGCTGAGACTGTATCCAGGAGGTGTTTGGGCAGAATCCCGAATGTCAGGTAATCCAGAAAGGGTACGAAGGGTTCTTTAAGGGCAAATTTGAGATTCTTATCGTTAAGACGGGTAATTTGTACGCCATCCCAAAGGGTGCGTACGTCTGTCGAATAGGCAGAAGATTGGCTACGCAATAAGTCGAGGGTAAAGATGACATCATCACTGGTGACTGGCGAGCCATCATGCCAATTGGCATTAGCTCGCAAGGTGAGGTTATAGATCGTTCCATCGGCCGAAACGCCCCACGATTCGGCCAAGTCGGGTTGTGGGACGCCGTGTGAATCGAATTTGATCAAGCTGCTGAACAGCAGCCGGTCCACGTCCCGGTCAGCCGGGTTGTTCAAGTCAAGTAAGGGGTTCAAACGTCCAAACGAACCCACCAGAGCCTCGGTATAAATGCCCCCACTGGCGGGCTCAGGCAGGATTGGTGTAGCAGTCTGCCGCTGGGTGAGCAAAAGAACCGCCACCACGACCAGCGTTAGGGCGACAACCAGGAATTGCCATCGTAACTTTTTCATGAGCACAAATTAAAGAAAGGTCGCTTCCGGGAGAATCAGCACTCCGGGGCTGACCTTTCTTTATTATGATGTCTTATGCACGCGCAGAAAGAATAACCAGAGTAATCGCCAGCACGAAAAACAAAACACTGAAGACGATGGTTACCCAGAAAAGTGTTTTTTCGATTCCACGTCGAGCAGTAAACACGCCCCCGGGATCGGAACCCGATAAGCCGCCCAGCCCAGCACCCTTACTTTGCAGGATAATGCTGACGACGAGCGCGATTGATGTTAAAATCAAACCACCATTCAAGATATTTGTCATTAACAAGCCTCCAGGAATTTAGCCGCCAAATTATACCTGTTATAAGGGTAAACCGTCAACCAACGCTATTTACTCATAGAGGTTTTCATACTGACTGATATCTTTTTGATCGACAACGCACGGCAAGAGAAAAAATGAATTTGGGGTAATGGTGGCCGGCGAGGCCAACTGCCATCACCCCAAACCCATACTTTGGGAAAAGGAAATCAATGAAAGAACTTGTAATCAATCTGCACATGCATACCACCTATTCAGATGGTTCCGGCACGCACGCGGAACTTGGACAGGCAGCACTTAAGACCGGCGTAGACGTGCTGCTGGTTACCGATCACAATATTTTGGTCCAAGGGGTGGATGCCTATTATAAGGATGGAAAGAAGCGAGCGCTTTTACTGGCTTGCGAGGAAATCCACGACCAGGATCGCGATCCGCAGAAAAACCACTTGCTGGTTTTCGGAACGAACCAGGAACTGGCAAATCTGGCAGATGATCCGCAGAACCTGATCAACGCCGTACGCCGGGCAGGAGGATTATCCTTTATCGCCCACCCGGTGGATCCAGCCATGCCGGCCTTTGGAGAAACGGATATCTCCTGGGAAGACTGGGGTGTAACCGGCTACACCGGCATCGAATTGTGGAATGGCTTCAGTGAACTCAAAACGGTTGCAAAAGGAAAGCTGGATGCAATTTACTATGCATTTCGGCCACAGGCCATCCCGCACGGTCCACTGCCAAAGACGATCCAGATCTGGGATGATCTGTTGAGCAAGGGACAGCGCGTGGTGGCTGTAGGTGGGTCTGACGCGCATGCCCGGCATATGAGCATGGGATTGTTACATAAAACCATCTTTCCTTATGAGTACCACTTCTCTGCCATTAACACGCATATACTCACGCCCGAACCTCTATCCGGCAACCTGGCCCAAGACCGAAAAATGGTATTCGAGGCCCTGGCTGCCGGTCACTGCTTTGTTGGTTACGATCTGCCAGCTCCAACGCGGGGTTTCCGTTTCTCGGCCAAAGGGCAAGACAGCGCAATCATGGGGGACGCGATTGAAGGCGCGGTGACTTTGCAAGCAAAATTCCCATCCAGCGCAGAAATAAAATTGATCAAGGATGGAAAATGCATCAAAACATTGCATGGCGACACCTTCATGCATGTGACGGATGAAGCCGGTGTTTACCGGGTTGAAGGTTATAAACAATTCCTTGGAAAATTACGTGGATGGATCTTCAGCAACCCGATTTATGTCAGGTAGATTTCTGATAATTGACCCTTGGAGAATCCTCCGGCATTTTCAACGTAGCCGGTAAACAACCATGATTTTCGTTCTACGAACATTTATCGAATAAAACTCATCTGTATAGGGATACTCTCCAGGATGCCATCGGAAAACGCTGACGAAATAATTGGCTTCGGAGGGATCACTAACGGATATCAGCCGGAATTTATTATTACTACTCAACCCGGTATTGATATAGTCTTGTCCCGGCGGGTCTGAAACGAATATCCTGATACTTTTCCGGGGATCGTTTGCCAGGATGTAATCGATCCCCTGTTTGTAAGACAATCCCCAATAATCCAATTCATAACGCTCCCGCAGCGTGGAGGGTGTACCAGCCAACGCATTGAAATAAACGTTCTCGTTTGGATGGTAGCGGAAAATAAACCAGACAGGCTCTGCCAGCCCGGCTAAAAGAACTAATCCCGCGATGATCCGCATCCCATTCAAGTTGATTGGAAGGCGACTTATCAAATGATAAAGAACAACCAGTCCACGGACACTGATCAAAACGATTGCCGGATAAATGAAGAACATCTGGCGCCAACCATCGTAAAGGACTGAATGAAATATGTAGATCGCAGCTACCGGAATCGCCAACCAGCCAGCCACAACTGACCAGGGAATTATCTCGGAAGGTAGAGACTTTAGCGCCTGACGTTTTTCCTTCCACCTGAATACCGAGAAAATACTTCTTATCCAATCAATTACGCCGGGAAGAATGCCTGCCAACACAATCAGGGGAGTGGTGATTCCAATCCAGACTGGAAGGTAATGCCAGGGTAGATTTTCTGCAGGGAAATACTGCCCTGCATAAAGAACCCCTCGTCCGAATGGATATTGGCTCATCACACCAAAAGCGTGAATGAACTGCGACCAAGGGTTATGCCAAAGAATGGGCCAGAAAAGTATGCTGAGTCCGACTGTTAAGATCAAATAAACAAATACCGTAGTTAAAGCGGGTTTAGAGAATGCTGGTGTTTCTATCACAATCACTATCAGCAGAATAAAAGTCAACGGAACGATCATAATGCCCGCGACGCGGGTTGCAATCAAAACGGCACATGTTGCGGCGTGCAAGAAAATGATTGCTGCAAATCTCAACCAATGGCGCCTTTGGCGGAAAGTATCTCCCAGTACCAGGAGAGTCCAGATCGCTGTTATTGAGGCGACCATGAAGGGAATATCCTTGGAATTATAAAAAGCATCTGCAAATATACGAGGACTTATCGCCAGGATCGCGGTCGCCAGTAGCGTCAACCATGAGTTATGCAAAAGGCGCCGGCCTAATATGTAGAAAGGGATCAAGCCGAAAACAAAAATTATGAAGATAATCAAATGTCTAGGAATCGAAAACCTGGAGGTGATCCAGAGTATCGGCAGTTCAAATATTGCCCCATAATACCGGTCGGGAAATGACAACAAGGCGGAATCCCCCTTGAAAATATAACGATAGTTCAACGCACCAATCTGCGTTTGAACGGATTCATCCCAGGGAATACCATAACTTTTATAAACCAGACATCCAAGGAGGATGAGTGCAATAAAAAACAAAACAGGAGCCAGGTTTTTGACAAATCTCTTCACAGAGCTTGATTCTATCATGTCTGAATATTTCAAAAAAAGATCCTCCAGGGTATCCGGTTTTTTGGTTATAATCGCCCTCGTCAAAATCGCTCTTATCGCTTACAATACAGCCCGTTCGAATACCCGGTTCTCCCGGGTACCCAGTCGCTTTGCGGCTGGCCTTCCGCCCCCGGCTCACCCACGGTGAATGTCTGGGAGCATATCCCGAGGAAAGGAGGTTTTCCCTATGCGTAAGTACGAATTGGTTTGTATTATCCATCCCGATCTGGACGAAACCGCGTTTAACGGTGTCGTCGAAAAAGTCAAAGGTTGGGTAGCTGAGACCACCGGTAGCGTCGACAAGGTTGAAGTCTGGGGCCGCAAGCGCCTGGCTTACACCATCAAGAAGCAGCGCGAAGGTCAGTATGTCCTGTTCAATCTTGGCCTGGAGCCTACTGCGACTACTTCTTTGGAAAAGAATCTGCGTTTCCTGGAACCGATCATTCGTTATATGCTGATAGTTGTGGAATAACGAAAATCTTCGGCGGTTTATGTTTTTATATCCCGAGAAAGGAGTGAAAGATGGGTAATCGTGGATTGAACAAAGTCATGATCATCGGCAATCTGGGACGTGAACCCGAAATGCGTTACACGCCCTCAGGCCGTCCTGTGACTACCTTCACTGTTGCCACCAGTCGCTCCTGGAATACCGCCGATGGTGAACGTCACACCGATACTGAATGGTTCAACGTCGTCACCTGGGGCAACCTGGCCGAGATCTGTAAACAATACCTGACCAAAGGCCAGCAAGTTTACATCGAAGGCCGCCTTCAGACCCGCCGTTGGGAAGATAAAGAAGGTGTCAAGCACGTTACCGTCGAGATCGTAGCCACGGAAATGATGATGTTGGGCGAACGCCGGGAAGCCAACCATGGCCCAGCCGGTGAAGAACTCGTAGCATCCGAAGAACCCGAAGGCCAGGCCGGGAGCGAAGACGAATTCCCGTTCTAAGCCTGGATCAGATCATTGCAGCGGATTTGATTATCCCTGCGACAAGCAAGATAGATTGGAGTCACAATTCTTATGGATCATCCGATGGATAATGAAATGGAAGGTGGGCAGGAGCGTCGATATTACGCCCGCCCTAAAATCTGCCAATTCTGTGCCGACCGCCATATGACAATTGATTATAAACAATCAGATGTACTGCGCCGTTTCGTCACAGAAGAAGGCAAAATCCGCCCTCGCCGCCAGACCGGCACGTGCGCCAGGCACCAGCGCGAGCTGGCGGGCGCCATCAAACGCGCCCGGCATATTGCCCTACTGCCCTTCACCGGGCGGGCTTTCAACGAAGAGCGCTGAAAGCTGGCATTAGCTATTCTTATGGGGCAAAAGCTGCTGAAAGATGAGACTGGAATCGATTTTTTTCTTGTAAAGAAATCCACGATCTGTTTCAACATAATGCAGGCAGCAGTCTCTCCCTGTTAGTTTTAGAACTGGCGAAGTTTTTTGGCTTCGCGTTGAGGTGTTTATGGCAAAAAAACAGTCTCCAAAAATAGTGACGAAAAAACATCTGGCCCGGCTGGATCGCGAACGCAGACAGACGAGAATTATCACTGGTATCGCGATCGGGATCATCGTCATCGTTGTCCTGGGAATCGCTTACGGGCTACTTAACGATACGCTATTCCTCAATTGGAGACCAGCAGTAACGGTAAATGGCGAAACACGCAGTCTGCATGAGTTCCAGGTACGCGTGCGAGTGGCGCGTGAGCAATTGATCGGTCAATATATGCAGTATATGCAATTGGCACAGATGTTTGGCCTGGATCCCACCAGCGACCCACAGATGTCCCAATCCTTAAATCAGATCACCTCATCGCTGGACACCCCTACCACTGTGGGTGGTCAAGTCATGCAGGATATGGTGGATGATCTGCTGATCCGCCAGTATGCCAAGGCAAACGGGATCACCGTTGCGGCAGATGAGGTTGAAAAAGCAGCCCAGGCAGCATTAAATTATTATCCAAGTGGGACTCCAACACCCACGCTTACGCCGACGACGTTGGTTTATGCCACATTGGATGCAACGCAAATGGCATTGATTACCCCGACTTTCACGCCAACCGTTGCGCCTACAGCGACCCTGGCTCCAACCGCGACTCCCTTCCCGACCGCGACACCCAACCTAACCGCTACGAAAACCCCCATTCCCAGTGTCACTCCGACGGCCACGCCGTACACACTGCAGGGTTACCAGAGCCAATACCAGACCGCCTTAAAAAACTATTCCTCATTCGGTCTTTCCGCTTCCGAGTTCCGCTATATTTTCTTTGAGAGCGGCTTATATCGCGAGCGTGTACAGGCCAAAATCACCGCCCATATAACCCATTCACAGGAACAGGTCTGGGCACGCCATATCCTGGTTGCGGATGAGGCGACCGCCAATAATCTCTATAATGAACTGGTAGCCAAGGCTGATTTTGCAACCCTGGCAGCGGATAATTCCATAGATACGGCCACCAAAACCAAAGGTGGTGATTTGGGTTGGTTCGGGAAAGATTCGGCCACCATCCCCACCGAACTTATAACTGAGGCATATTCATTAAAAATTGGCGATTACAGCAAGCCGATCAAAACATCCTCCGGTTATGACATCATCCAGGTTCTTGGCCACGAGGTCCGTCCACTCACGGACCAGGAATACCAATCCGCAGTCTCCGGGGCTTTCACCACCTGGCTCCAGGAGCAAAGCACAAAATCCAAGGTCGTCATAAACAGCGCCTGGGTGAATTACGTTCCCACATCGCCCACCATTGCTGAAGCACAAGCAAAAGATAATGCCACTGCGACCGCTTATGTGGCTACCTATCAGGCAAAGAACAGTGGAAAGTAGAATCCAGAGGGTGAAATAACTAAGAAACAAGGCTTGGCACAAACGCCAAGCCTTATTTTTTAAATTATGAAATAGCTTTATTTATTAGAGCTATTTCAGGTAATCTTCCGAGACCTCATCCAGCTTCAAGCTGATGATCTGGCTGGCCGAATCACGGCCCATCGTGATGCCATAGATCACATCAGCTGCCTGGACTGTATTGCGATTGTGGGTGATGATGATAAACTGCGTTTCCTTACTCAACTCTTGCAGCAAATCCCGGAAACGACCCACATTGGCTTCGTCAAGCATGGCATCCACTTCATCCATCACGCAGACCGGGGTTGGAGAAACCTTGAGCAGTGAAAAGACCAGCGCAATCGCCGTAAGGCTGCGTTCGCCACCCGAAAGAAGCGATAATCCCTGTTCACGCCGCCCAGGCAGACGCGCCTCAATGTCAATGCCGGTTTCGGTAAGGTTCTCAGGATCGGTCAGTACCAGGCGGGCAGCACCTCCGCCAAATAAGCGGTGGAAAATGGTATGGAACTGTTCTGCCACGGCATCAAACGTTTTTTGGAACTCGCGCCGGGTCAATTCATCCAATTCTGCAATAACCTCGTGCAGATCAATTTCGGCCTTATGTAAATCATCCAGCTGTATAGTTAGGAATGAATGGCGCTCTTTGACCGAGTGGTATTCCTGTTGAGCTTCCGGATTGATCGCGCCCATACGCCGCATCTGCGCCCGCAAGCGAGTCATACTATCCTCAAGGTCAGCTGGCAATTCTTTTACCGCCGGTAATTGTTCCACCATGCCGTCGAAGGGCAATGGTACCGGTCCGGAAACGTCACTGGCATAATCGAAAGCCACCAGACCGAAATCGTCCTCGATTTTTTGGCGCAGGTTTCCCAAGGCCTCCTGCTTGTGACCCAGTTCGAGTTGGATCTGGTTATTCGTGCGTTCGACACGTGCCAAAGCTGCCTGGCCCTCAGTTTCCTGCCTTTGTAAAAGCCCTTCCTGCGCTTGAGATGCCTCAAGTTCCTGTTCTGCCGGTTCGATCAAGTGGCGCAGTTCTTCCAATTGGGAATTGATTCCCAAAGCCTGCGCCTGCAGGTTTTCCCGGGTGTTTTCCACCTCGACCAAAGCCCGGTCATATTCGGCCAGGCGATTTTCCAAGGCATTCTGTTGAGCCTGCAATTGATCAGAAGCATTTTTACGTTCAACGAGACGGCTTCGGACATCACTTAAGGCGCGCTCAGCCACTGCCGAAGCCGTGGACCAGAATTTTACCTGGTTCTGGAATTCATCCAAGGCAAGGGCGGCCAAAGCTGAGGTAAGCGTTCGCAGAGAATCTTGTGCCTGCGCAGCCTCGTTCGCCCTCGCTTGCAAGGTGGCAGCAGTCTGTTCACGCTCTTTGCCCGCCTGCAGGATCTCAGCATCGATGCTGGCTTTCTGACTGACCTGCCAGTCTGCCTGACGCCGCGCTGATTCATCGCGAACCTGAGCGTGACGCTCGGCATTTCGGGCTGATTCAAGTCCGAGGCGCTGCCTGTCGGCGGCATCTGTAAGTTCTTCTACTTCAGCGTGGGCAGTCTCCTGCCTACCGGTAAATTTCTGCAATTCTAAGTCCAGCAAGTTAATTTGACGCTCAATATCTTCAAGTGATTCCTGCAGCTCCCGACGTTGCCGGGGACGTCCCAATGCAGCTGTTTTGGCCGGTTTGCCAGCCGAAACCTGCCCGGTGGCGTGGAACACTTCGCCGCGCACCGTCACCGCGCGGGTACTCTTCGGCTGGCCTGCCAGGACCCGCCGGGCAGCCGTCCGGTCACGGACAACCAGCACCTGGCCAAGCAGTAAATCCAACGCCGGGCGATATTCCACCGCGGTTTTAACCAGGTCTGAGGCTACCCCCAGACAATCCCGACTGGTTTTTACACTGAGCGGTTCACCTGGAGAAAGCCAATCCAACGGCAAGAGTGAAGCCCTTCCAGACTGATCGGAATCGAGCAGGAGCATGGCCTCCTCTGCGTCCTGGCCCGAGGATAAAAGCACAGCGTCAGTGTATTCTCCCAAGGCGGCGGCGATAGCCACTTCCAGTTCCGCCGGCACATCCATCAGGGCTGACAGCGCCCCGCGCGCGCCGGTAAGTTTGGACTTTCGAGAAGCATCCAGAAGCAGTTTGGCACCGTCTGCATAACCTGCCAGGGATTGTTCGGCCTGTTCGAGAACATCCAATTGAGCTTTAAATCGGGCTTGCTCAGCCTGTTTGGCGGAACGCGCCTTTCGGTTTTCGGTGATCTGGGTCTCTAAATCTACCTGTTGGTTACGCGCAAGACGCAGTTCGGCTTCGGCTTTTTGCAAGGCCGTTTCGGATTTCTGCCGGGCAGTAGCTACTTCCTGGAGTTCCCGGGCAGCCTTCTCTACTTCTGCATCGGCCGAGGCAGTGGCTTGTTCAAGCGACTCCAGCTTCTGCGCCTGACCTGAGGCGCGGGAAGCCAATTCATCCAGGCGGGCTTGCATGCGTGTTCGCTGGGTGGTGATCTCATTTATTTTTTGGCGCATCGATTGGATCTGCACCTCGAGGCGCGACTTCTCTGCAATCTGGGAATCCATTGCAGCCTGTGCCGCATTGGTTTGAACCCGGGCTTCGTCGAATTCTGTCTGCAGCCGCACGGCCTCGGCCTCGGTTTCTACTTGTCGTTCCCGGGCAAGCTTGAACTCTGCAGACAGGCGGGAGTGTTCACTAAAGCCTGATTGGCGGTTGTCCAGCAAGGTCCGTTGACGTTCATCCAGCACTGCCAGGTTGCCGCTGGTGGACTCGCGGCTCTCGTGCAGTTGAGACGACTGACGATGCCAGGAGTTTAATCTGCCGCGCAAACCGTTCAAATGATCCCGAAAAGCGGTAAAGTTTTGACGCACGGTCTGGTAGGAATCACGCAGCTCGGTTAATTTCGCTTCCTGAGTGCGACCGAGATCGATGGCGTCGGTCAGATCGCGCTGGGCGCGATGCCAGTGGAATCCATACCACTCTAGCAGCAGCACCCGCAGATCCGCTTGAACCTGGGTATATTCCATGGCCCGGGCAGCCTGGCGCTCGAGGCTTTTCAGGCGCGGCTCAAGTTCAGCCAGGATATCCAGCACGCGGTCGAGGTTGCGCCTGGTAGTCTCAAGGCGTCGCAGCGCCTCTTCCCGGCGTGTACGATACAGGCCGATGCCAGCTGCCTCCTCGAACAGGCGCCGCCGCTCATCCGCTTTAAGCGCCAGGGAAGCATCCACCAAACCCTGTCCCAAAATTGTATAGGTGCGTTCAGAGAGACCGGATTGCGCCAGAAGTTCGTTAATATCCTTCAAGCGTACATGCTGGTTGTTAAGAAGGTATTCATTGCGTCCATCACGGTAAGAGCGGCGTGCCAGACCGACCTCAGTAAAGTCCACTGGTAGCCAGCCATCCGCATTATCAAATGTCACCCCCGCGGAGGCCATGCCAGCCCGCGGACGCTGCTCTGACCCTGCAAAAATCATATCCTCGGTCTTCTTGGCCCGCAACAAGCTGTAGGATTGTTCACCCAATACCCAACGCAAGGCGTCGGCAATATTGGATTTGCCGGACCCATTCGGTCCGACAATGGCAGTGATACCTTCAGCAAATTCGAAATTCGTTTTCGCCGCGAAGGTTTTATATCCGTGAAGTTCGAGAGATTTAAGTCGCAGAGGCATGATGGATTATGAGTTCTAGAATTAGGATTCTTGGATAATTTCCAGGGAGGCCTGGGCAGCCAGGCGTTCAGCAGTCTGTTTGTTTCGCCCGGAACCTCGACCATAGATCTTGCCGTTGATATGTACTTCGATTTCAAACATCCGGTCGTGGTCCGGCCCGCTTGTCTGCAGGGTAATATACTGAGGGATACCAAGTTTCCTGCCCTGGGACCATTCCTGCAGGCGGCTTTTGGGATCCTGCAGGTCAGAACGGAGCAGGAATTTCCGGCTTACTGCCTCAATCATGGGATGGATAAAATGTTGAATGGTAGAAATATCAGTCTGCAGATACATTGCTCCAACCAACGATTCGAATGTCGCACACAAGAGTACATCCCGTTGGCGGCCGCCGGCCTGTTCTTCACCATGCCCAAGGCGCATGGCGGAACCCAGGTCCAAGTCACGCGCGAATTCGGCCAATTGCTCAGTGCAGACCAAAGCTGAGCGCATGCGGGTCAGTTCGCCTTCGGCCATTTCAGGAAAATGGTTATATAACCAGGCTCCTGCAACAAAATCCAATACGGCATCGCCCAGGAATTCCAGGCGCTCATTATCTTCCAGCGCTTCCGGGTGTTCATTTATATACGAACGATGGGTCAGGGCACGTGTGAGAAGAAGCAAATTTTTGAAAGAAAGCCCCAGCCGTTTAGCCAATACAGCCGGAGATTCATTTTTATCCCCATTCGGGGTGATATTCATGGAATCCTCCCGGAACTCAGGGAGCGCCAGCCGCCTCACGAGGTCAAGCGGCTGGCGGTCACATTGTTCCAATAAATTATGTCGGGCCGATTGTAACCCGTTTCAACCAGACTGACCAGCGTTATGATAGAATCCTCGCGCCGACAACCAGAAAAGGAGAGAAATATGCCTGAACAGCCCACGAAAGGAACTAATTTTCTAGATGCCGTTGAAATCGGACTTGGGGCTTGGGCCTGGGGGGATCGTTTATTCTGGAACTACGGTCATGGTTACACCGATGAGGATATAGCTGAGGCCTTCCAGGCCAGTCTTGCTGCGGGGGTGAACCTGGTTGATACGGCAGAGATCTATGGCTCGGGACGCTCCGAACACCTGCTCGGCAAATTCATCAAGAATACGAGTCAAACTGTCGTAGTAGCCACCAAGTTCTTCCCAATGCCGTATCGTTTCACCAAGAATGGCGTCGTGCGCGCGATGCACCGCAGCCTTGAACGGCTCGGATTGGATCAAGTCGACTTATATCAATTACATTGGCCCAGCCCGGTGGTACCCAATGAAATTTATGTGGAAGGATTGGCAATGGTGGTACAGGCCGGTCTTGCCCTGAATGTTGGCGTGTCAAACTATAATATAAAACAAATGCAAATGGCGCAAAGGATCCTTTCAAAACATGGGATACCTCTGGCCTCCAACCAGGTGGAAT
>JADGQB010000056.1 GCA_017882145.1 Anaerolineales bacterium | reverse complement strand
CCTGATCGTCCCGGTGGCGCTCGAGCAGGGTTCCAAGTTCGCCATCCGCGAAGGCGGCCTGACCGTCGGCGCGGGTGTCATCACCAAGATCATCCAATAAAGAGAGTAGTTAGGTAAGCATGGCTTCTAAAAAGAAAGATGTCCGGCCAGTTATCATCCTGGCTTGCAATGAATGCAAGGAACGTAATTACGTAACGGAGAAGAATCGCCGCAACGATCCGAACCGCATGGAATTCAAGAAATATTGTCCGAGCTGCCGGAAACACACGTTGCATCGTGAGACCAAGTAAGTATTCCAGTGTCACGTGTTCCAGTGCCAGGTGTCTGACACCTGAACATGGGAATGCGTGACACGGAATTGAAGGCCAGTAGCTCAATTGGTAGAGCACTCGTCTCCAAAACGAGCGGTTGTGGGTTCAATTCCTGCCTGGCCTGTAGATACAACGCCGACCTCCTCTTTTGGGCAGTCCTTGAGGCGGCGTTGTCATCACAGTAAGAAGGAGTTCGAAGTGGCTGGTAAAGGTGAAAAGAGTAAAGGCGAGAACAGGGTTCAACGCTTTTTTCGCGAGACAATGGGCGAATTACGCAGAGTAACCTGGCCAACCTGGTTGGAGGCGCGTAATCTAACCGTTGTCGTGATCATCGTGTTGGTAGCCATGGCGATTTTCCTGTGGTTGGTGGATATATCTGCCACCAAAATCTTATCGCTGGTTATTGGTGCCTAAAACAGTTTACTTAGAAATTATTGCAGAGGTTGAATGATTCAAGACCTGGATCCAGAAGAACAGTATGAGCATGAACCGGTTGAATCCGAGCAGAACGAATCTGACTCGGAACAGCCCGTTTTAAGCGAACCGAAGACTGTTCACCAGGAAGCCCCTGCTCCGCAAGCAGAGATTGAAGCGCTCCCTGAGGGTCCGGCCTGGTATGTGATTCACTGCTATTCCGGATATGAGAACAAGGTACGGCACAATCTCGAGCAGCGCATTGAGACCATGGGCATGAAAGACAAAGTCTTTGACGTGGTAGTGCCCACCCAGGAAGAGATTGAAGTGCGCGATGGAAAACGTCGCACCGTGGAACGCCATATCTTCCCCGGCTATGTATTGGTTAATATGTTGTTGAGCGAGGAGTCGTGGTTCGTCGTCCGCAATACGCCGGGAGTGACCGGCTTCGTCGGGATGGGCAATTTGCCCACGCCCTTGCGTCCTGAAGAAGTCGCCCAGATTCTCAAGCGCATGGAAGCGGATGCACCAACAGTCAAAGTCACTTTCAAGGTTGGGGAACGCGTCCGCATCGTGGATGGACCTTTCAACGATTTCCGGGGTGTTGTCTCGGAAATTGATATGGAGCGGACCAAAGTACGTGTGATGGTCTCGTTCTTCGGGCGGGAAACGCCCGTGGAATTGGATTTCCTGCAGGTAGAGAAAGCATAACTGCAGTCTGTCATTCGCTCTCAGCGGTTCATGTTGATTGTTAAGAACTGAACCCTGGGAGCTAATTCGTGGGAGGACCTCCCGATAGGTCCGCCAATACCACAAAGGAGAAAAGGTTGCATGGCAAAGAAACTCAAAGCAATTGTTCGTCTGCAGATCGAGGCTGGTAAGGCCAATCCTGCACCCCCCATCGGTCCGGCACTGGCTGGTCATGGCATCAACATCATGGCCTTCTGCAAGGATTACAACGCCCGCACATCCAATCGCCCGGGCGAGGTTCTCCCGGCAGAAATTAGTGTTTATACGGATGGTTCATTCACCTTCGTTCTGAAAACACCGCCTGCTGCAGTGTTACTGCGCAAGGCCGCCGGGATCGAAAAAGGCTCCGGCGTTCCCAATCGTGAGAAGGTCGGCAACGTCACGCGTGCCCAGGTGCGCGAGATAGCCAAACTGAAGATGAAAGACCTGAATGCCCTGGATATCGAAGGCGCCATGCGCCAGATCGAGGGCACCGCCCGCAATATGGGTATCGTAGTAGTTGAATAAGCCGGTGGGAGGGCCGCAGCCCGGCCCGCTAGCACCACAAAGGAGAATTCATGGCTAAACATGGAAAGAAGTACCTGGCTGCTCTGGCAAAAGTGGACCTCGACAAGTCCTACGGTCCCGCCGATGCGGTTAAACTGGTAAAAGAAACCTCGTACACAAAATTCGATGCGACTGTGGAAGTCCACATGCGCATGGGGCTTGACCCTCGTCAGGCCGACCAGCAGGTGCGTGATGTAGTGGTTTTGCCGCATGGTCTGGGCAAGGCTGTGCGCGTGCTGGTCTTCGCCCAGGGCGACGGCGCCACAAATGCCCGCAATGCCGGCGCAGACACAGTTGCGGATGACGAAGAGACCCTCAGCAAGATCCAGGCTGGCTGGCTCGATTTCGACGTCGCCATCGCCACCCCCGATATGATGGGCAAGGTTGGTAAACTTGGGCGTGTGCTTGGACCGCGTGGTTTGATGCCGAACCCCAAGGCCGGAACCGTCGTCAGCCCGGATGATATCGGCCGCGCCGTGACTGAATCAAAAGCCGGCCGCGTCGAGTTCCGTCTGGATAAGACTGCCAATATTCATGTTTCGATTGGCAAGGC
Organism: Anaerolineales bacterium; assembly: GCA_017882145.1. GTDB lineage: Bacteria > Chloroflexota > Anaerolineae > Anaerolineales > Villigracilaceae > UBA877. The sequence continues at coordinate 12,438 of JADGQB010000056.1, read as the reverse complement.
TTCTTTTGATGAAAAGAAACTGTTTGAAAACTTCGCGGCACTGATGGAAGCTATTGCGAAAGCACGCCCATCCGCCGCCAAGGGTAATTACATCAAACACATTACAATGACTTCAACGATGGGGCCTGGTGTCAAAGTCGACACCAACCTGGCCCAGTCGATGGAGGCGACCGAATAACTTTATTCGGTTAGCCCGAGGAATTTTCCTTCGCCGAAGACGGCAGGTGTCCTTCGAGTGCGGGTCAAAAAATGACCCTCAACTCAAGACTTAATCTCCTGCCCAGGTGAAGACTGGTGGAAACACCACCCCCCTTCCGGGGTAAAAGTCTTTGCCTGGTACTCTCGGGCAAAGACTTTTTGATTGGAAAGGAGGTGATATTCTTTGGCTAAATCTAAAGTACAGAAAGAGGCCATGCTGGCCGAATATATGGAATGGCTCGCAAAGAGCAAAGCGGTTGTTCTCGTCGAGTATTCCGGTGTCAAAATGAAAGACCTGGATGCCATCCGTGCCAGGGCGCGTGAGAATGGCGGTGAGTTCCATATCGTCAAGAACACGCTCGCCAGGATTGCCCTGGAAAAGGCTGGCTACAGCGTCCCGGCTGACTATGCAGAAAAGAGCACTGCCATCGGGTTTGCTTTCAACGACCCGGCTGGTTTTGCAAAGGCCCTCACGGATGCGACAAAGGGCATGGAAGCCGTGAAAGTGAAGGGCGGTTTCCTGGATGCGAAAGCGCTCAACCCTGCGCAGGTTAAATCCCTGGCATCCCTGCCGCCTCTTCCAGTCCTGCGTTCCCAATTGCTGGGTGTCTTGCAAGCCCCCGCCAGCAAACTGGTCCGCACACTGGCCGAACCTGGCCGTTCACTCGCAGCCGTGGTCAAGGCATATTCCGACAAGGCAGCCCCTGCTGCAGCTTAATCGTAGTAACGATTTCAATCGTTACTACCCAAACTAAATAATTATTCGAAAGAAATCTGAAGGAGATTTACAATGGCTGATCTGGATAAAATCGTCGAACAGTTGAGCGGGCTCTCGGTACTCGAGGCCGCTGATCTGGTCAAGAAATTGGAAGAAAAATGGGGCGTTTCCGCCGCCGCCCCGGTCGCTATGGCCGCCGCTGGTGCAGCTCCCGCAGCTGCCGCCGAAGCTGTCGAAGAGAAGACCGAATTTGACGTCATGATCAAGGATGCCGGTCCCAAGAAGATCGAAGTCATCAAGGTCATTCGCCAACTGGTAATCGGCTTGAGCCTGACCGATGCCAAGGCCCTGGCCGAGACCGTCGATGGTAAAGTTCTCTCCGCCGTCGGCAAGGACGCCGCCATGGACGCCAAGAAGAAGCTTGAAGAAGCCGGCGCAGTAATTGAAGTTAAGTAAACAGATGTATTAAATCAAAAAGGCGGCCCTTGAAGGGCCGCCTTTTTTTATTTTAAGACGACTAGTACTTAAGTCCTACCCTTACCTGTTGAATTACAGCCCGAAAAGGTATATGATTGGTTTATCTGGTCTGACCACCATACCACAGGATTTGTATGAAAATACAACCAATTCCCCACAATACTCTTGCTGAAACCGTCGCCGGTAAACTGGCGGCCTCCCTTCTGGATGGCAGTTTATTGCCAGGCTCGCAATTGCCTTCCGAGCGGGACCTGATGAACCAGTTGGGTGTCAGCCGCGCCACTCTGCGGGAGGCTCTCAAGGCGCTCGAAGAATCCAGGTTGATCGTCGCCCGCCCAAATGTTGGCTGGTTTGTGGACGCCATAAACGAGTCGAACTTACCCAAAGCCATGGAGCTGGCCAACCTGGATGGAAATGAAAAGCCACGCTCCGCCGCCAACGAGCCGCCAACTGGTCCGCTGCGCATACCGGTCGCCCCCGAAAAGCCTCTGCACATACCCAATCTGCACACCGACCGGCTGGGAACCTTCGAATTCATCTCATGGTGGGAGCGTGAAAAAGTTCAAAACGCCCACGTGCTGGTGGTTGGGGCGGGCGCCCTGGGGAATGACGTGATCAAGAACCTGGCACTGATGGGTGTCGGCTTTATTTATATTGTCGATTTCGATACGATCGAAGCCGCCAACCTGAGCCGCTCGGTTTTATTCCGCGAATCAGATAACCGCCGCAGCAAAGCCGAAGTCGCCGCCGCGCGCGCCCGGGCGCTCAACCCGCAGATCCACGTCCAGTACCTGAACGGCGATGTGATGACCCAACTCGGCCTGGGTGTGATCCGCCGCATGGATGTGGTCATTGGCTGCCTGGATAACCGGGAAGCCCGCCTGGCGATCAACCGCTTCTGTTATTGGGTGAACAAGCCCTGGGTGGATGGGGCCATCCAGGAACTGCTCGGACTGGTGCGTGTTTTCGTACCCGGGCAGGGCGCCTGCTACGAATGCACCCTGACCGAAGCGGCGATTCGCGACCTTTCATTGCGATATTCATGTCCCCTGCTGGCCCGCCAGAATATCCTGCTTGGAAAAGTACCCACCACCCCCACCATCGCCTCCATCATTGGCGGGATGCAATCCCAGGAAGCCCTCAAGCTCATCAACGGCATGCCGGTGGAACCCGGCAAGGTCATCCATTACAACGGACTGGTCAACGAGATGCATACCACTGCTTATGTGCCGCGTGAGGATTGTGAAAGTCACTGGACGTACGGTGAGATCACGGAACTGCCTGCCCGGGCCGAGCACACCACCTTGGAAGATCTTCTGCGCATCGCCCGCGCCGACCTGGGAACCGAAGCAGTGATCGAACTGGATCAGGAATTGATCACATCCCTGTCCTGCCCGGTCTGTCACACCCTCGAACAGGTCTTGAAGCCGTTGAGTGCGGTCAGCTTCGAAGCCGGGCACTGCCCCACCTGTGGGACTCTGCGAAATACCGAATTGACCCATGTCATCACAGGCGAAGAGAATTTCCTGCACCGCACGCTCGCCAATGTGGGTGTGCCGGCCTTACACATCCTGCGTGCACACAATGGACAGGATTATCGCTTCTACGAACTGACCGGGGATTTGCCCGAAGCGCTGCATTTCCACGACTTTGAACAAACCGGCCAGCCCAAGCCTGCACACGGCCGGATCCACATCAACGCCGAACAACCTGCAAAACCGGAGGTTAATAATCCGGTACATGGACGTGTGAAGTTGCACGAGTGATGGCAGACCAGGTCAATTTTCCCCCCAAGCCATGAGCACTGACAAACCTTCCCCATCCGAACCACTTTACCTGGTGCTTTTACGCAAGCTGGTGTTATTGCTCCTTGTGATGGTCGCCAGCGCCATTGGCTTGGTAGCCTTGCTCTTACAGGCCCGGCTGAAAATCCCCATACTGGCATTTTTGTTAACAGATATTGCCATGGGGTTGGCTGCCGGCTTTTCCGCCCGTTGGATCATCCCTAATAAGGCACGTCTGCTGCGAATCTTCTCAGCCCTGTTGTTCATCTCCGGCGGGTTGGCTTTATTGGGCTGGTTTAGCGGATGGGCTTTTGGAATCGATCTCATCAGAGCTGGCCAAACTCGACTGAACTGGTGGGATTTTGGCCAAATCCTGCTGGCGACCGGCTTTGCGCTCCTGGCTTTGTATGCCTGGCGGGCCCGCAGCCAAAGTGCGCCTGAAACTCAAACGCCAGCCACTGAAAAATTGCCTCAAACCCGCAGAAAGCCTCAAAAACGTCCGCCACGTACCCCCAGATCCCAAACTACCCCGCCAGCTGCAGCCCAGGCTGTCCAACTGCCTTCACAGCCAATCGCCGCGCAGCTGGCCAAACCAAAGCAGAAACGTTTCAATCATTCCAGACCAAAATTGGTTTTGTCGGGCGAGGAAGAGCACCGCTGTCCTTATTGCCTGGAATTGATCGACCCGGATGACCAGCGCGGCGTAGTGGAATGCGAGATCTGCCACACCTTGCACCATGCAGATTGCTGGGCAATCACCGGCACCTGCCAGGTGCCCCATTTTACAGCCTGACCCGATTCATTAGGAGGAGACTAACATGCCTGATTTGACCGTAACCATTGTAATGCCCAGTGGTGGGGCACGCGTTGCCGAGATCCCGGATGACGTCAACGTGCATGACCTGCTGACCGAATTGACTTCCCTGCTGAAACTGCCGACTGTTGGCCCGGATGGTCGCCCGATGTATTACCGGCTGGATAGTAAAGCCCTTGGGCGTGAGCTTAAAGACGAGGAAACGCTGTGCTCGGCCGCGGTCCAGGAAAACGATCGCTTGATGTTAACGGCCGACATTACGGCTGGGGCGGTCGGCCTGGAACAAAGTCCGCGCATGCGCCGTTTACGCGTCGATTATGAATTGATGCAGGAGTTGGCCGCCCGCAGCGATCTGATCAGCTTCGAAGCCAAACGACCCCACGCCAACCTGCCGCCCGAGACTTATATCGTCACATTCAAATGCAAAGGCATTATCGATGTGGACCGACTGGGCAATCCCAAGTTCGGGACCCTCCATCAGGTGGAAATCTATCTGCACAACCAGTATCCGCAGCGCTGGCCTGGCATGAAATGGCTCACCCCGATCTGGCATCCCAATATCAACCACCTGAACGGCAGCGTGTGCATCGATGCCGCCTGGTGGACTGCCAGTCGTTCGCTCGACCGGCTGGTGGTCATGCTCGGCGAAATGCTTCAATATAAAAACTTCCATGATGATCCAACCAAACCGCCTTTTCCATGGGATCCCGAAGCGGCCCGCTGGTGCCGTGAATATCGTAAGACTCATCCCAAGGCTTTCCCGGTGGATGAACGCGAGCTTTTGCGCCCCGAGCGGGTCAAACTCAAGGCGGCAGAAGTCAAAACGAAACCCTTGATCCACCTCAAATGATCCATTCAACCGGCTGTGACCCAGCCAATTCCCGAAAGGAGTAAACCCATGTCTGACCTAGCTGTTTCTGTTGTGCTTCCCTCCGGAGGCAGTCGTACTGCCGAAATCCCTGACGATGTTATCGTCAAGGATCTGATTCCCGAGCTGACCACCTCGCTGGAGCTTCCAGTCACCGGTCCGGATGGACGCCCAATGTCCTACCGGCTGGACAGCAAAGCTCTTGGCCGTGAGCTCAAGGAAGACGAAACCCTGGCACAGGCCGGTGTTCCAAAGGACGACCGCTTGATGATGACCGCCGACGTTACTGCCGGATAATTCTTTCTCATATGTACCGCCCCACCAGGGGTGGGGCGGTACACAACTTTGACCGAGTACCCAAATCAGATGACTGAACCCCGCATCCATGTACTGCCCATCGAAAGCCCGGCACCTTGGCGGGCAAGTATGCCAATGGAGAACGCCCGGCATTGGATATCCCCATTTGAAAGCGAAGGGGATGGCGCGCCTGTATCCGTTTTCTTGAAACAGAGCGCCTACGATCAGGCGGTGGTACATGCAGCCACCGACCTGGAGAATGAGGTGGGCGGAGTCCTGGTTGGCAAGTGGTGCCTGGATTTTGAGACCGCCCGGCAATATATCCTGGTCAAGGCCGCCCTACCGGCTCGTTTTACCCAACAGGGTAGTGTTTTTCTGACCTTCACCCAGGACAGTTTGGTGGATATTCATACAAAAATAGATGCAGAATATCCTGAGGATGCAATTGTCGGCTGGTACCACACACACCCGCGCATGGGCGTATTTCTGTCCCATTATGACACCTGGCTGCATGACCACTTCTTTCCCGAACCCTGGCAGGTGGCATTGGTGATTGAACCCCATAGCGAAATTGGCGGGTTCTTTATTCGCCAGGCGCTGGGGCGGATCGATCCCAGCCGGTATTTCGGGTTCTACGAATTGGAAGACGAGCCCGGGCAAAGCCGCGTACATTGGAAAAACCTGCAACCCTTATCGGAAAAAGCCGTGAACAAAGGAGAGGACCGCAATGAATAGGCGTATGCGTACGTATTATTATGCAATCTTTGGTGCGATCGGCGGGCTGATCGGCTGGCAAATCAGCAACCTGCTCGGGCTTTCCTTCATCAAAAACATTTACATCAGTGAAGCGATTGTGGGTGCTCTGGTGGGACTGAGCATCGGCCTGCTGATTGGGAGTGTGGAAGGATTGTTGACGCGCAACCTGCTCCAGGCCGGAAAATCCGCCCTGCTTAGCAGTCTGCTCGGAATGGCCGCGGGAGCGATTGGTTTGCCGCTGAGTGAATGGATGTTCCAAAAGGTTGGCGCCGGGTTCATTGGTCGCTCCCTGGGCTGGGGTCTATTCGGGCTCATGATCGGTATCGCCGAAGGAGTGCTTGGGCGGAGTCAGCTCTGGAAGGGATTACTGGGAGGCTTGTTAGGCGGTGCGGTAGGCGGCGGTTTGTTGGAAATCAGTCGCAGTTTGATGAAAGACTCTCTGGTTGGGAAGGCTGTCGGTCTGATGCTGCTTGGAGCAGCGGTCGGTGCATTTATTTCCTTGATCGTGGTTCTATTGGCACGCGCCTGGCTGGAGGTAACCAGCGGCAAGCTCAAAGGCACTGAATTCTTCCTGGACAAGTTCATGCGTTCCAAGGGTCCGGCAATCGCGATCGGTAGCAGCGCGCTGAAGTCTGAGATCGTACTGCCCGACCCGGATATTGCTCCACAGCATGCCATGTTGACCGGCGACGGTTCGCATTTTACCCTCAAGGATATGAGTCTTTCTGGAACCTTCATCAATAAACGCCGGGTCGAACGGGCACAACTGACCAATCAAAGCACCATCCAGATGGGGAATACCGAGATGGTTTATCACGAAAAGAGGTAGAAATGAAGAGTATCCAACGGGTATTCCTATTCGTGTTGAGTCTGCTCCTGATTCTCATTCCACTCCGGACTGCCGGCGCCCAAGCGGATGGTGCACGCATCCGCATCACTCAAGTGGATAATTCCAAGTTCCCGCAGGTCACACTGTATGTATCCGTGACAGATGCCAAGGGTGAGCCTTTGGCGGTGGAACCGGGTCAAATCCAAATCTCTGAGAATGGCAAACTGATGCAACCGCAGCAGATCAGTGGTTCCGGCCAGATCGGTTCGCTAACCACCTTGCTCGTAATGGATGTCTCCGGCAGCATGAATAATGCCGGCAAGTTGTCGGCTGCCAAAGCGGCTGCCAAAGCCTACGTCGACAAAATGCGGTCGGGAGACCAGGCCGGTCTGCTCACCTTTAATACAAAGGTGACTTATGTACAGCCCATCACTTCCGATCGCGATGCTTTGATTCAGGCCATCGATAGTCTCAAGGCCGAGAACGATACGGCCATGTTCGATGCCCTGGCCCAGGCCGATCAGATCCTGCAGGATTATCCGGGACGCAAAGCCATCATCGTACTTACGGACGGGCTGGATAACCAGAGCAAGGTAACCTCCAACCAGGTCACCCAGACCATCAGTTCAAGCGGGCTTTCCATCTCGACCATCGGTTTGGGCAATCCCGATAACGCCGGACCTTTTTTCGGCTTGAATGAATCTGAGTTGAAATCCCTGGCAGAACAGGCCGGTGGTGTATATAGTTACGCCAATGACCCGTCGGAACTGGCCAGGTTGTACGAGTTGTACGGCCGCGCCTTGCAAAGCGAATATCGCATCACATACACTTCGCCTTCGACCTTGCGGGATGGACTCGGTCGCACATTGACCGCCTCCCTGGGCGGAACAGTGTCTGCCATAACCAAATACAATCCCGGCGGAGTCTTGCCGGAAGTAGCCAGTCAGGCCTCCTGGTCGATCTTCTTCGCCCTTCTGGCAGGTTTGATCGTCCTGTTGTTCGTCCCTGGAGTGATTGCGCGTTTCATGGATCTTAAATCAGCCATTGGTAGCCGGACAGCTGCCCCGAAACCAAAACCGCAGATCAAGCTGAAGTAACCAACACTCCAACAGAAAAGGCGACCCTTTGCAGGTCGCCTTTTCTGTTAATTGGACAGCTCCCGCAATCAATGCGGGAGCCGCCAGACCAACTCAAAAGGAGAAAGGAGATGAACACAGAAAAATATCAATTAATCGACATACTCTGACTAAGGACGAAATGGATCGTAATTCGGATTCGTACCGGCCCACACACAGGCTGCTTTGGCGAACTGGTTGCACTCCAGGCCGTGCGAACAGCGGTGCGAAAGGACACGCGGCGGGTCGGGCAGGAAATCCATCGGGTAAAGCACTTCAGCTTCCAATGCGACTTCGCCCATCACGTGCTCGCAGTAACACACTTTGCTTGTTTCCCAGGTACGCTCAGCCATGGCATATCTCCAAATCTCTTTATAGTTTAAAACATACTGGATGGTTTATCCAGTGACAGGCATCATGAATAATGATGACAATTCGCGCTATTTGGACTACCTAAGTCCATAAACATTGCAAGTTCATTGCTTGCGCGCCAGGCGCAGCACGCTGCCGGTCCGGTAGTCTGTCATATAAATTTCCCCAGCCTCATCCACACCAAAAGCAGTGATCTGTGCCCCGGTCGTGAACAGGAGCTTCGCCTGTTGGGTATTCTCAGCCGGGTGGACCAATCCCCAGACGTTTCCGGAGCAGTAATCGCCAAAGAAATAAGTCCCCTGCCATTCCGGCATGGCCTGGCCTCGGTAGACATAGCCGCCTGTTACAGAACAGCCCTCGGCATGCGAATATTCGAAAATCGGCGGGGTAAAGGTGACATTGGCTGGCGGCTGATCCTGATAAGGGTGCATCCCTTCGTAAAAACTCCAGCCAAAGTTCAAGCCGGCCGGTGTTCCGTAAGGAACAAAATCAACCTCTTCCCAGGCATCCTGGCCTACATCCGCGATGAACAAGGCCCTGCTAGCCTTGTCGAAGGAAAACCGCCATGGGTTGCGTAATCCGTATGCCCAGATTTCCGGTAAACCGCCTGTCTTCGCAAAAGGGTTGTCGGGCGGAATGGAATATTTGTCGCCATGGTCAATGTCTATACGCAGCAGTTTGCTGAGCAGGGTCTGCAGGTTCTGCCCATTCCGGAGTGGATCGCCTTCGGATCCACCATCCCCCAAACCGATATACAGGTAACCATCCGGTCCAAACGCCAGCCCTCCGCCGTTATGGTTTTCATAAGGTTGCTTCACCTGCAGGATATCACCTTCGCTGGTTGGATCGGCGCGGTTCGGGTCATTGGCCGAGACGTGGAAGCGCGCGATAACCGTATTCCCATTCAGATCTATGTAATTAACAAAGAACAGTCCGCTTGTCGCATATTTGGGGTGGAAAGCCAGCCCAAGTAATCCCTGTTCCGTATGCTGGCTGTCTACCTCGTTTTGAATATCCAGGAATGGCAAAGGCAGCAATAGGTTATTCTGAATAATGCGGATACGGCCGCGTTTTTCGAGAATGAACAGTCGCCCGGATCCATCCCCGGCATTCTGGATGTCTACTGGCGCCTCCAGGCCGGAAACCACCGTCGCCCAGCCATATCCGCTCGGGTCAGGGAAGGCGGGGGCGGCAGTTGGAGAAGATGTTGGCTCTGCAGACGGCAGTGTTGTTGGAGGGATTGCCTGGGTTGCAGGTGGGACGGCAGGCGGAGAGCTGGTCGAAGGCGTGAGCGTATTTTCCGGCGCTGCACCACAGCCCGACAGCGCCAGGCTGAAAACGACCAGGAGTACGATCGGTGCGATACGTTCTGCGCTTTGGAAAGTCAACCAGCTATTGGTTATCTCCCGGAATCTCATGGGGCTCACCCTCGATAACTTCATCGGTTCCAGCCGGATCCGGAGCATCCCGCCAGGTGGCATTGACAACCTTATGCAAAGCGTTCATGTGTTCCTGTACCACCTCATCCGGACACAGCGCCACAAAGAGCGTCGAGCACAACCAGACTACCAGGGCATCGTCAAGGTAGCCGACCACCGGCAGGGCAATATCCGGGATGATATCGATCGGCGAAACCAGGTAGATCAATCCACCTACTGGCAGGATTTTTAGAAATATATTGACACGTTTGTCGCCCACCAATCGCATGATTAGTTTGATGCGCAGGATCAGGTCCTGGAAGAAGCCGCTGTCCTTGTTTTTTAAAATGTCGTGTTTCATTAGTTTATCTCCTGTTGTAACGCTAAAACTTCAAATCCAATGCAGATACAAGCCCATCTGCCGGCATTCCATCGATCCATAGCTGCTTATATATACGGGAAATTTGCCGGGTGGATGCCTCTACAAAACCATCTGCCTGTGCCGCGGATAGGTAGATGTAAGGACGATTATACAATGCCTGGACCTCTGTGTCTGTGCGCTGGTAGTACTGCTGGATGTGGTTTACACTCCAGGCCAGGCTTTCCGGAATCAGAAAATCCAAACCACCTCGATCCGGTAAAGCGGTTCTGAAAACACTCCAGAAAAGACAATCGGTGTGGTCGCGAAGATAGATAAAATCGAGGCCGTACCAGTCTTTCTTGACCTCCCAGATAAACGCCTTGTCTGCGGTGAATTCGGCCTCAAAACGTTGGTGGGTCGGCATGCCGATTTCCTTGCTCCACAGGCTATCCGTGATCAAATGGAAGAAATAACCGGTCCGAAAGGAGATCAGGCCGGTATCCGCTGTACCGCGCAGGGGCGCCAGGTAGCGCCGATAGAAATCCAGGTCTGCAATTCTACGTGGATAATTCTCAGCGGTGTCAAAATGCGTTATTTCCGTCGAAGGAGTGAACACTTCCCAGTTCTCGTCGGGTTTGCCGGAATCAGGGGCAACACTTCCCAGGGCAAATTTCTCAGCGTTAAGGTTGGGGTTCCACCCCAACAGGTTTTCAGCAATCCGCAGATGAATGATCCAGGAGGCCATGCCGGTATTATAAGGCTTCTGCTCCGGATTATTCTTAAAAGGTGTAAAATCCAACCACTAATTTTTCAGCCTTCACGGCTAATTTACAATCGTCAATAGTCTATTATCCATCGTCCCTGACCAGAGGTCCTCCATGCCCCTTCAAATTTCCCGCATCCAGGCCATTTGTTTCGATGTGGATGGCACACTCAGCGATACCGACGATGTGATGGTTGCACAGCTCGCCGAACTCCTGCACCCATTCCATTTCCTGTTCCCCGGAAAGGATCTCACCCGGATCGCCCGTGGCATCGTGATGGAGATCGAAGCTCCGGCCAATTTTCTAATTGGGATCCCCGATCTCATTGGCCTGGATGACGAGCTTTTTGCCCTGAAGGATTGGGTGGTACGTGCGTCGAAAATGAAGACCAAACCTTTCCGACTTGTCCCAGATACAACGGAGATGCTTGAAAAGCTCAGCCTGCGTTATCCACTGGCGGTAGTCAGCGCCAGGGACACACGCTCAACCATGGAATTCTTGAACCAATTTAGTCTGGCAGCTTATTTCAAGTGCATCGCCACCGATCAGACCTGTGAGCATACCAAACCTTTCCCCGACCCGGTCTTATGGGCAGCCAAACAAATGGGCGTTTCCCCCGAGGCCTGCCTGATGGTGGGCGATACGACCGTCGACATACGCGCCGGTAAAGCGGCTGGAGCGCAGACGGTGGGCGTATTGTGTGGGTTTGGAGAGGCTGCTGAACTCAGCCAGCATGGCGCAGATCTGCTCCTTTCAATAACTGCAGATTTGGTACAGGTGCTGGAAGAATAATCCCAACTTGCTGGAACGATAACTGACTTGCTGCGTATATCTGAGTAGAATTCGTTCCAAAAGGAGAGATTATGTTCCGCAAGTTGCTTCCCGTTCTACTCGTTCTGGCCTTAAGTACCATCGCCTGTGGCTTTCATATCAACATCCCAATTAATACGGTGACACCCGGACCCATGCAGACCGACCAGATTAATATTCCATTACCTGCCGATACGACTCAGACAATGGACCTGTCACTTGGCTTTGGCGCAGGTACGCTTAACCTTCATCCTGGCGCCAGGGCAGTGGTCTCGGGCACGGCCCAGTACAACATTGCCGACTTCAAGCCTGTAGTGACTGTGAATGGTTCCACCGCCCGCATCGAACAGGGCAACTGGCACCTGAAAGGCATCCCGGACCTCTCCAATATTAAGAACACCTGGGACCTGTCGCTCGGGAAGCAACCGCTCAACCTGAGCATTGAAGCCGGAGCCTACCACGCCGAATACCAGTTTGGTGGTTTGGCGCTGGCCAACCTTACCGTCAAGGATGGCGCATCCGACGTTAAGATGAATTTTGACTCCCCCAACCTGACCGAAATGTCGCTCCTGAGCTATGAAACCGGAGCATCCAATGTCTCACTGACCGGTTTGGGCAATGCAAATTTCTCCAGCCTGCTCTTCCACAGCGGGGCGGGTAACTTCACCCTCGATTTCACCGGCAGTTTCAAGCAGAACGGCAGTGTTGATATCGAGACCGGTGTCAGCAATACGACCCTGGTCATCCCTTCTGGCGTACCGGTTCAACTGACTGTCGAAGGCGGTCTGTCAAACGTCACGTATGGCGCATCCTGGTCCAAGAGTGGTAACCTGTATACCCAGGCCGGCAGTGGGCCG
>JADGQB010000277.1 GCA_017882145.1 Anaerolineales bacterium | reverse complement strand
CCAAAGTACGAAAGCTTCGAAATGAAGCCGATGTTCATCATGACCAGCGAAGTATAGGAATAAGAAGACACCCGGTTGAAAAAACCGGGTGCTTTTTATGTTGTAGGTGAGCGGGGTGATGGTCAATCCTTATTTTTTCGTTGCAATTTTGTTAAATCGAAAATAATGTTGTATAGTATGGTCTGGTATTGGCAGGCAATTGGGGTAGCCAGATGGAGGAATTTATATTGGTTCGCATTTTTCACATCGCTTGACCTTCTGCAAAAATCAAACCAGGTCCTAATTTATAAATTTGGGTTCAACTAAGTCTGGTTCTGAACCGTGAGGAGCAGCTTTATGGCAGCAAATCTTGGAACTACAACAGTAAAGCGCCCTAATCCTCTGCGGGCGGCGCTGGCTATGATGATAAATCCTGCCGCCGTCTTACAAAAGAGGGTTGGCGGGATTCCATGGCCTTTTTCCCTATCTATTTCTGCGCTGGCCTTCATGCTGTTCTTCATGCAGACCGGTCTTGACCTGCTGCGGATCGGCCAGAAGGGCATCGGGTTCGTTGTGCTGCTGTCAGTGGAGGGCTTTTTGTTTGGCTCGCTGGGCATCGCGCTGCTGGCTGTGCTCGCCTGGAGCATTACCAGGCTCTTCAAGGGTGCCAGGCCGATTGGATGGGCAATCTCGGCTTTCGGGCTGGGGTATTGCTCCACATTGATCTTTACAATCCTGGGAATGTTCTTTTCCCTGGTACTGCATTGGAATACTTCTGTGGCATTTGGCGTTTCCGGCGTGCTGTGGGCTACCGGGCCGATGATCGCTTCGATCAGGCAGATGAGCCGGGAAAACACCGTCCTCAGCATCATCGTGGCTACGATTTGCAGTGGCTTGCTGCTGTTTGGTTGGGCGTTGCTTGGTAACGCCTGAGCTCCTCTGTAGAACTGCGAAAGGACTGTTGACTGATGAACGAAAACGGAAAGAGTCACAGCGGTTTCAAAAGGTTCATTGGCTATCTATGTTTTGCTCTTTTTGGCATCGTGTCGGCCATGCAGCCGGGGCGGGAATCCAATGTTCTGAATATTGTATATGGAATGCTGGTGGGTATCGTGTTCGGCTGGGTCAGCATGCTGGTCCTGGCTATTTTCCTTGGCTGGATCAACTCTGGTTTGAAAAAGACCCAAAAGAGAGGCTTTGCCCGCCGGGCGATCTCTGCCGGGATGGTCTTCATGGTACCTTTTGCACTGATGGCTTTCATTGCCGCCTACTACCTGCATTGGAAGTCTGCCGGTCTTTTTATTTCAGCGGCCATTTCCGCCGTTGCCGTAGCCACGGGGGCAGAGATTTCCAAACTATATGAAAAGCCAAAACTTTGGAACAACATCGTGCCTTCGATACTGGCCTCGGCCTGTTCCATGGCCTGGCTATACCTGATCGTACAAGTGCAGTCCTTCCCATCTACTATCATCAATCTCTATACCCTGGTTACCACGTTCTTGAGTATGACCCAGTGATGCGAGCATTGCTTGCCTGAGAAAGGAAAACGGTATCCTGTGGAAAAATACAGACTAATTCCCCGCAGCACAAGCGTTGCCCGGCGTCGCTTTGCGCCGTTGGTTGTCTTCTTTCTGCTGGCCGCACTGCTCACGCAGGCGAACGTTTCTCCGGCAGGGAGTAATGCTCCAACCCCGCCGACGCCGCCTTCAGAGAAATTACTGGCCGAATGGGGACAGTGGGAGACCGAATATTGGTCCGACACTGGTGGGTTGTCTTTTAGATATGTGGGAGATCCAAATCCCACCGTCCAGCCAGCGGGTGGGCAGGGGCTGCCCGATTTTGTGATTGGCGCGCGTACCCTGCTCACCGCCATTATCGATGTGCATGTGAACCCAAACACCGACGCCATCCATGTGATGGATACTGGTTCACCCGGTAGCCTTGCCCTGGTGGACGATGTGGGCAACCAGTACGGCCCATTCGCCGCCGAACGCGGTGGAGTGGCGGTCAATAATGGCAAGGCCGAATCGACCATTTTATGGGTGGCCTTGGTTGACCATGTTGAGCTGCCTCCCGGACGCTACTGGGTGCATGACTCCGACCCGTCCAGCCTGCTTAGCAACGCTCAGACTTTTAACGTGGGTGCCACCCTGGCAAAAGGTGTGGACGCCAAGGCTTATGAAAAATACATGGATGCGTTGGTTGCGGCGAATGAACCAGAATCCGCGCAACCCGCCTCTGATAAATCCACCGTTAAAACAGACAAAGGTGGAACCAACTCCGCCAAGGTTACGTACAGCAATCCGCAGCCGGTGGTCAGCAATCTGCCCGACCCCAGCCTTCCATCTTATCCAAAGAACCAACCTTCCTTCCCGTGTGGATTTGCCATCGACAAGCCGATGATGGTCACGAAAATAATGGATTTCCATATCAACAACGGCAAGGGTGCTTCCCCCGCGATGATCGGGTTGCAGGAACATGACGGGGCATGGTACGGCTCGTGGCATGCTTATGGGCAGGCCTATGACGGCATCCCCAACTCCATCTGGGTGGTAGCACCGAATTTCGAGATCCCGGCGGGATCTTATCAGGTCAGGGATCAGGAAGGCAGTACCCTCAGCGCCGACGCGGATAACCGGGCGATGTGCGTGGTGAACCTGGCGCCGACGATAACCAGCCCGATTGACAATGTCACCGGCAAATACACCATTAACTTCAGCTTAGATGATGGAACCAGTGTCGATTACCCCCTGGTATTGGCCATCATTGACCATAAAAATAATCTGGAAATTGGCTTGATCTTTGTCGATCAGCCGCTGAAATTTACCGCTACCGTTACCGACCGCAAAAATGGCACGGTGAAGGCCAAATTCAGCCAGGGCTTTTCTGACGTCAATATTGCGGTGCTGATGACATTTACCAAAAAGGCGGAAAGTTACGTACTGACGGGCAGAATTGTTGTGCTATCCAATGAAGACGCCGGGATTAACTTTTCAGGCGCGCGCACCAGCACAGACTTGCCCGGTTTTGTTCCAACGCCCGCTTCCGGCCTCGGCAAGCTGGGCAGCATCCCCGGCCCGGCAAGTGCAGGACAGGCGGCGGCTGGCATTGCCTTCCCCACGCTTGCAACGCTTATTGCAGCCGCGGCAGCCAGCGCGGGTGGTGGCGGAGGTGGCGGTGGTGGCGGCGGCGATTATGACGGTGGCGGCGGTGGCGATTATGATGGCGGTGACGGCGGCAGCGGTGATGGCGATTCTGGTGCTGACAGCGGTGGCGGCGAGGATGCTGGGGGTGATGGTGGCGACTACAGCGGTGGTGGTGATTCTGGCGCTGACAGCGGTGGCGGCGATGGCATTGACACCGGCGGCACTGATAGCGGCAGCAGCTCTGGTACTGGCGCTCCTGACACCGGCGTTCCGGTGCTGAGCCAGCCAGTCGCACCCGAACCTCCGCCCTTGGCTGCGCCTGGCCCGGTGACTGGCCAGAGGATGACGGTATTTGACCAATCTGCCGGTATGGACAGGACATATGTCTACAATTCGGATAGCGGCAAGTGGATCAACCCGCTTACCGATGGAGAATATAACCCCACCTGGCAGGATTTCACCGCCAAACAGAACGCTGGAACAGCCGGAGAAGCCATAACGAGAGCACAAACGGATTCCAATGCCTTGGCGGAAGGGCCTACCAAGTGGCTGGCGAAGAGTCAGGAAGACGCGAATGCCAGGCTTAAGCTGCTGGCGGAAATTCAGAGAACCCAAAGAGCTGTGTACGACACTCCCGGCGCGGAGGGCGAGGGACCCGTCAGTTCTTCCGACCGGATGAACGACCTGGCGATAGGATTGACCTCCGGCGCGGTATCCATTACAGATGCACAGGCATTGTTGGACAGGCAAAGACAATTCGACAACGATGTCCACGTGGGAAAAGCCGGCACGCAAGCCGCCGCGGACCTGGCGGCGTCGCAGGATACTTATGCAGCTGGCCTCGCACATATGGGCAACAATGCTGTTCAAGGGGCCTACAATGCTGTGACAGACGTTGAGGGGAAGACCACGGCCGGCTTGGCCGTCAGGTTCGCGGCCGGAGCTCTCACAAGTGGGTTGTCCGAAGCAATTTATGTCCCTGCCAACATCTTTATCAAGACCAATGAGAATATGGATGCTGGAGACAGCTGGGCGAAGGCTGCTGGAAAAGCTCTTCTTTACGAAGGCGCTTCCCAGGCCGCAATGGCCTTGACCCTTCACAGCGGCGGAGCGGCTATCAAGGGCGCGGCCAGCGCATTGGGTATTAAACCGAGTATCACACTCCCCACCACGTGGACAAACAACTTGAATACCGCTGCCAAAACTTTGAATACCGATGTTAGGGAGCTTTTGCCGGGAGCCGCCGGCAAAACCGCTACTTCGTTGGAAGGGGCAGTCAGCGGCGCCGAGGCCAGGGCGGCGGCGGATCTCGCCGCCCATAATGCGGAATGGCGAGCAATCACCTGCGAAAATACCGGAAAATTGAACCGGTTGAATGATGATGCCCTGAAGGGCCCTCTGACGCCAGACCAGTTAAAGCCCACCCTCGCCGACCGGGAGGCCAGGCGCCTGCTGGAAGCCAATGGAGATGTTCAACTTAAGAATGCCTACAACGAGGCGTTGAATACTCAGATCAACAAGCCGTCTTTGGATTACACCAAACAGGCCCTGACCGAGAAGTACGGCACCCTCACCGACCCCGCCCATCCTGGCTACAAATACACGAAGATGCTGGACGAGGGTTATACCGTGGAGGCCACCAACTTCCGCACGCCAAAACCCGGGGAAAACCTCAGCGTCAATGCCGACAACGATGTGGCCGGATTTATGGTTCAGCGCAACGCTAAGGGAGAAGTCATCAACCAGGTGGATCTGCCTGCTCACGATGTGATGACGGCGCACAGCGAGGGATTTGGGAAGAACATGGATGTGCTTAACGCCGAAACGAGGACCTTCAATGCCACCAAGGCCAGCTCGGAACTGGGGATCGATTTCAACAACCCCAAGGCAGTGACCGATGGCATGAGCCGCTCCGATCTGGCGAAATTCGGTGTAAACGAAGACCTCAGCAACCTGACGCCAGACAAGCTGAGGCAACTGCAATTGGACAAGTATGCCAGAGCCTACGGCAATGAAGTTCCCGGCACAGGCGGTGTGGATTTTGCCAGGGACTTCAGCACCTCCAACACCGCCATGAAACCCACACCCGGTGCGCTACCGCAGTCCTCGATAAGTGCCATGGAAGCTTCCGGAGGAAAGGGAGGGCTGCTGGACCCGCAAGGGCTGGCCTTGATGGAACGCAACAAGGTTATCACGAATTGGAATGGCGGCTCGGTCAGGTCACAGATGGA
>JADGQB010000276.1 GCA_017882145.1 Anaerolineales bacterium | reverse complement strand
AAAAAACCACACTCTGTCATCTTGACAGAGTTTATCTTTATCTGTGAAAATGAGTCCATGCCAAGCAAACCGCCCGTTTTCCTGGATGTTGAGATCCGCAGCCTGCCGGACCTGCAAGTGGTACACAGCCTGTTGCTTTTCCGGGCCAATACCGGCAACCCGGATAAAGTCATCCGCCCGGTCTTCCGAAGGCTGCGCCAACACGTTACGGAATTCGGCCTCGACCCGGATAGCCTGCTGCATATAGGTGTGCCCGAACTGGATGACCGGCAGCTGGTCAGTTATGACTGCTGCATTGAATTTCCGCTTCCCGAAACTCCGGATGTAAAGACTCTCCCGGGCGGGTGTTATGCCGTCCTGAGCGTGGAAAAGACTCCGGCAAAAATCAGTCCCGCCATCCGGGCCTTTCGAGGCGATTACCTTCCCGATCATGGGCTGTTCATCGACGATGAACGCCCGGTTTATGAAATATATTTCAACGATATCCTGGAATATTGCGTCCCCATCCGGTAATAAATTGTAGGTCACGCATCAAGCGTGCCCTACCCAGTTTTCTTCTCCCGGTCCAGCCAGAGTTCGCGGTACTTGCGGTTCCAATCGATCAGGAAGCGGAAGGCGACCACCAGGCCGACCGCAGCTGCGATCCACAGCACCAGGCCGCGCTGCCCGACCAGCCAGAGCAGGGGCGCGAATAGGATCCCGGTGATGACACTGGCCCGCGCACTGTGACGCAGGATCAGGGTCAACAGACCCAGCATGGCATAGGTAATAAAAATGGCGAATGGGAAAGCTGCCAGCATGCCTCCGTTGGCCGTAGCCAGGCCCATTCCGCCCCGGAAGCCGGCGAAGATCGGCCAGCAGTGACCGACAACTGCCAGGGCGGCTGTGAGCGGGACGATCCAGGCTGCCGGAGCATAATGCAGCGCCAGCCAGGTGGGTGCAAAGCCCTTGGCCACATCCAGGATGAAGACCGCCGCGCCCGGCAGAATACCCGCCTGGCGGATGGTGTTGGTGGTGGTGGCATGCCCGGACCCGGAGTCACGCACATCCACGCCTTTGACCAGGCGTGTGATCCAGATGGCAAACGGCAGGGAGCCGGATAGATACCCTAACAGGCCGAACCCAATCGCGTAAAGAATTATCTGCATATGCTATTTTTTTGTGTTCCAGTGTAGGCAAGGATGGTAGGCCGAGCCCGAATTTTACTCCTGCTTTGTCGCTCCGACATCCCGATTTATATCACCGCCATATATTTTCTAAAAAAAAGCCGAGGCATGAATACCCAGCCTCGGCTGATCTTTCGAATCATCTATTGTAAGTCACGCTCTCTCGGGGTACTTTTGGTCATCAAGCGTGATCTACATATTTATCAGGTGAGCTACTTCAGACCAACTTCTGCATTGAACTCTTCGATCAACGCATCGATCTCCGGGACCTGCTTCTGTACATCCGTCCAGTAATCCGGGGCCTGCCACATATCCTGGATCTCGGCGTAGGTCTTGCCCTGCTGTTCGACCCAGGTGAAATACTTCAGGTTGTGGATGCGCCGCCGGTCAGTGTAGCGCAGTTCGAGCAGGTTGTCGGTCGACTGCCCCTGCAGATAGCGGGCAAAATCGGCAGCTGCATTCTTTTCGGTATAAGCGCCGGACTCGACGTGCATTTCCTGCAGCCGGGACTGGTAGAGCTGCATCGAGTCGGTCAGGACGGTCAGAACGATATCGTGTTCGCCCAGCTCGTAATACTTGGCGAACTTGATGGCGCTCAGCACATTCGAGATGCCCGAGAAGCCCAGCAGGTCGAGCTGCGCAATGAGCGCTTCCGGAATGCCCTGCTCGGCCAGGTATTTTCGTCCGGCCGGCTCGTTGAACAGGCGCGACAGGTTGACAACGGCATTATCATCGATGGCCACAACCATATCCGTGTTCTTGGAGTTATGGATCCACGGGACGTGCTTGTCGCCGATACCCTCGATGCGGTGGGCGCCGAAGCCGTTCTCCAGCAGGGTGGGGCACTGCAACGCTTCACTGGCGACGATCTTGCTGTCGGGGAAGAGCTGCTTCATGTAATCGCCGCTGGCGATCGTGCCGGCCGAACCGGTGGCGGAGGCCATGCCGCGATAGCGGTCTTTGGGTCCCATCAATTGTTTGAGGGCCTCTTCCATGGCGTGACCGGTGACTTCATAATGCCACAGGTAGTTGCCGAACTCCTCGAACTGGTTGAAGATCATCAGATCCTGGCCGGACTTGCGCAGTTCCCAGCACTTGTCGAAGATCTCCTTGACGTTCGACTCGGTCCCGGGCGTCTTAATGGTCTCGCCGGCAATGCTGGCCAGCCACTCGAAGCGTTCTTTTGACATGCCTTCCGGCAGGATGGCGATGGAGGTGCAGCCCAGCAGGGCCGAGTCGTAGGCGCCGCCCCGGCAGAAGTTGCCGGTGGAAGGCCAGACGGCTTTCTGGGTGGAGGGGTCGAACTGTCCGGTAACCAGACGCGGCACCAGGCAGCCGAAGGCCGCTCCCACTTTGTGTGCGCCGGTGGGGAACCATTTGCCAACCAGCACTACAATGCGGGCCGGGACGCCGGTCAGGCTGGAGGGTAGTTCAAGGGTATTGACCCCGCCGAAACCTCCGCCGGAGGCCTGGGGTTGGTTGTGCCAGGTGATGCGGAATAAGTTGCGCGGGGCCACATCCCACAACCCGGTCCTGGACAGATCTTCCTTCACTTTGGCGGGGACCTTGGAGGGGTCTTTCATCTGGGCGTAGGTGGGGATGACGATGTTCTTTTCGCGGGCACGCTGGATGGCGCGCTTGCGGCGGTCTTTATTTACGGATAAGTCAATTGTGGTCATTTCGGGAGCTCCTGGGGAAAAAGGGGGAAGTTGTCTGACAACCTTCATTATACTCTAAGGTAAAAAGAAAACCTTAATGATATAGTATTTTCAATGTAGAGGTGATGTTATGAAAACCTTGATCCAGATCCTTATTGTGATCCTGCAGCTTATCGCCGCCAACCTGCTGGGATTCGTCCCGGCAGTGGCTTTGGGAGTGGGCAACGGTTGGGAGCTTGTCGTTTTTGTCCTCGGTTTCTCGCTGGGAGTCTGGGGCGTGGGTGCGTTGGCAGCCCGGTTGTACAAGTCTTTCCTAGCTCGAGACCAGGGCATCCGTCTGGTGGCTGCGCTGTTTGTTAGCGCATTGGGCGTGGTTGTGATCCTGCTGACACCGGCGATAGGCTTCATCCGTATCCTCTATCCGCTGGCCGGAGCATTCATCGGGTACTACCTGCCGGGAGTTTTCCTGAAACGTTACCAGCGTTCCCGGGCTGGCAGCGACCAGTGAGGCTTGGATGTGGGTTCCGACAGCAGGATTAGTCCATGGAGAATCCTGTAATTATTGCAGCTGGCGGGCCAATTCTTCCGGCTGGGTGACCGGCAGGTTGCAGACAAAGCCCTCGCAGACGTAGGCAGTCGGCTGACCGGCCTGCATGGGGCGGTCTGCCAGCAGGGATGGGGAACCGGGGGCAGGCGGAAAGGCCGAGACGGCCAGCACCAGGTTCGGACGATAGCTTTCACGCACACGCGTAAGCAAAATACGTGTGCCCGGGTCGGAGAGTTCTCCGATAATCGCCACCTGCTTGACTTTGGCCAGGGAGAAATCCGCCGCAGACAGCCAGGCTCCGAAGGCAGACGGGTATTGGGAGGCCATGCCGGACACCAGCTTCAGACTGGCTTCCGCCCGGGCGCGGTACTGCTCTGAGCCGCTGAAAGCTGCCAGCTTCAACAAGGCCTGGGCGGCCAGGGCATTGCCGGAAGGTGTGGCATTATCCTGCAGGTCCTTCGGGCGGGTCAGGACGGTCTCAGCCTCCACCGGCGTATCGAAAAAGTCGCCTTGCGGATCGCTGAAACGCGCCAGCATTTGCGCGGCCAACTCTTCGGCTTGCTGGAACCAGCGCGGGTTGAAGTCGGCCTGGTAAAGCGCCAACAGACCCAGGATGAGGGCGGCGTAATCCTCGAGGAAGACTTCCCGGCCGGCCTGGCCAGCCCGCCAGGCGTGGCGCGGGGAACCCTCCGGACACAGGGCGGTCAGGAGGAAATCGGCGTTGCGGGCGGCCAGCGAGAGCAGCCCCCGATCCTCGAAAGCGGCACCGGCTTCGGCCAGACTTTGCAGCATGAGCCCATTCCAGGCGGTCAGGATCTTATCGTCCGTAGCAGGCCGCGTGCGATTGGAACGGGCAGCCAATAAACTAGCGTGGCAATCCGCCAGGCGCTCCTGCACCTGATCCTGAGTCAGCCCAAAGTGGGCGGCCAGCCCGGCATCGTCCATCTGGCGCTGCAAAACGGTGCGGTCTTCCCAGTTGCCCTGGGCGGTGAACCCGTAGGCGCTTTCGAAGATTTCGGCCTGCTTTCCCAACTCGGCCCGGATTTCATCCAGATCCCAGGTATAGAATTGTCCCTCCCGGCCGCCGGAATCGGCGTCCAGGCTGGAATAGAAACCGCCCTCCGGAGAGGTCAGCTCACGCTGGATGAACCCGAGGCAGGCCTCCACCACCTGGCGGAAGGCCGGGTCGCAGGTCAGCTGCCAGGCGTGCAAGTAGACGCCGGTCAACTGGGCATTGTCATACAGCATCTTTTCGAAGTGAGGTACTCGCCAGGCGTTATCTGTGGAATAACGGGCGAACCCTCCACCCACCACGTCATACATGCCGCCGCGCCGCATGGCGTGCAGCTGGTGCAGGGCGGGGGCGAGCGCCTGTGCCTCCCCGGCCAGGTGCCGGCGCAGCAGGAATTCGATCAGCATGGGCTGGGGGAACTTGGGCGCCGTGCCCCAGCCGCCGTGCTGCCAGTCGTAGGATTTGAGCAGGCTGCGGGTGACGGAGCTCAATCCGGATGGGTCGAATGCCGCCTGTGCTTGGGATTGGGCGGACTGTTTGAACAACTGCTCGACCAGCTGTGCACTTTCCTGCAGGATCTCCTCCCGGCGGCCCTGCCAGGCGGTTGCGATTGCTGTCAGAAGTTCCGGGAAAGCCGGCAGTCCGTGCGCCGGTACGGGTGGGAAATAAGTGCCGCCGTAAAAAGGCTGCAGTGTGGGGGTCAGGAAGAGCGACATGGGCCAGCCGCCCTGACCGGTCATGGCGGTTACGGCCGACATGTACAGGCTGTCCAGGTCGGGACGT
This sequence comes from Anaerolineales bacterium, assembly GCA_017882145.1. Lineage (GTDB taxonomy): Bacteria > Chloroflexota > Anaerolineae > Anaerolineales > Villigracilaceae > UBA877. Next base: position 230 of record JADGQB010000276.1, on the reverse strand, counting down.
TCCTCCCGGTCGACCTTGATGCAGACGAAATGGTCGTTGAGCAGCGCGGCGGTGGCGGGATCCTCGAAGGATTCGTGCGCCATGACGTGGCACCAGTGGCAGGCGGAATAGCCGATGCTCAGGAAGATGGGCTTCTGTTCCCGGATGGCTTTGGCGTGCGCTTCCGTGCCCCAGGGATACCAGTCGACCGGGTTATTGGCGTGCTGGCGCAGGTAAGGGGAGAGGGCTTT
>JADGQB010000275.1 GCA_017882145.1 Anaerolineales bacterium | reverse complement strand
CCTGGAGACGGTTGCCCCTGAACATCGGGCGGCCTGCTGGGTCGACCCCAAAACCGGGAGTTATCGCTCATGAGCACCGAGAATGAGGTATTGCTGCGGGTGGACGACCTGTTCATGCATTTTCCGATCTACCGGGGCGTGTTCCGGCGGCAGGTGGGCGCCGTGCATGCGGTGGATGGGGTCTCGTTCAATATCAAGAAGGGTGAAACGCTCGGGCTGGTCGGCGAGTCGGGCTGTGGCAAATCGACCACCGGGCGCACGATCCTGCAACTGTACAAGCCGACCGGCGGGCACGTTTATTTTGACGGCACGGATCTGACCACGCTCAAACGGGAAGAGATGCGCTATATGCGCCGGGAGATGCAGATGATCTTCCAGGACCCGTATGCCAGCCTGAACCCGCGCATGACCGTCGGTGACATCATTGGCGAGCCGCTGGCCGTGCATGGGGTGGCGAGCGGGAAAGAGATCCAGGAGAACGTCGAGAACCTGCTCAACCTGGTCAAGCTGAGCCCGGCTTTTGCCAGCCGCTATCCGCACGAATTCTCTGGCGGGCAGCGCCAGCGCATCGGGGTGGCACGCGCCCTGGCTTTGCAGCCTTCCCTGATCATCTGTGATGAACCGATTTCGGCCCTGGATGTGTCCATCCAGGCCCAGGTGGTCAACCTGCTGGAGGACCTGCAGAGCCAGTTCAACCTGACCTACCTGTTCATCGCCCATGACCTGTCGATGGTCCGGCATATCAGTACCCGTGTGGCGGTCATGTACCTGGGCATCATCGTTGAGATCGCCGACCGGGTCGACCTGTATGACAATCCCTTGCATCCCTACACCCAGGCTTTGCTCTCGGCGGTGCCGATCCCGGACCCGGTTGCGGATGCCAAGCGCAAGCGCCGGGTGCTGGAAGGGGATGTGCCTTCGCCGGTGAACCCGCCTTCGGGCTGCCGCTTCCGTACCCGCTGCTGGCTGGCTGAAAAGATCTGTGAAGAGCAGCGCCCCGAATTCCGAGAAATTACCCGCGACCATTTCGTCGCTTGTCACATGGTGTGAGTATTAGTATCCCAAAAACAGGAAGGAGGTGGTAGTTTCACGTATTAGAAGGTTGTTTTTTCATCCCCCGTTTCGTATCCGTGTTCACTCAATTTTGAGAGGAGAAGACTATGCGTAAGTTGTTTGTTGTTTTAAGCTTTTTGATGGTCGCGAGCATGCTGCTCACGGCCTGCGGCCCGACGGCTACGACCGCCGCTCCGGCCACCGCCGCCCCGGCTACTGCAGCCCCGGTTCCGGCCACTGCCGCTCCCGCTACTGCCGCTCCGGCCACCGCCGCCCCGGCTACTGCCGCTCCCGTTGTGCAGAACCCATACATTGGTTCCGGCAAGCTGGATGGCAATGGCATTCCCGCGGATTTCTTCGCGGATGTCAATGTGCGCAAGGGGTTTTCCTATTCCTTTGACTGGGACACCTATATCACTGATGTCTACAAAGGCGAAGCTGTTCAGTCGCTCGAGATCGCCCTGCCCGGTATGCCCGGTTACGATGCCGCTGCGCCTCACTACACGATGGATCTAGCCAAGGCCGCCGATGCCTTCAAGGCTTCCACTCTGAAATCCCCGGATGGTAAATCCCTGTGGGACACCGGTTTCCGCATCCAGATGCTCTACAACCAGGGCAACACCTCCCGCCAGATCATTGCTGAAATCCTGGCCGCCAACCTGGCTCAAGTCAACCCCAAGTTCGTGGTTGAGATCCTTGGTCTGCCGTGGCCGGCCTACCTGGCCGCCCAGCGTGCCAAGCAGATCCCGATCATGACCGCCGGCTGGCTTGAAGATATCCATGACCCGCATAACTGGTACCAGCCCTACTCCATCGGCGCCTATGGCGGCCGGCAGAGCTTGCCCGCTGACCTGACCGCTCAGTTCAAGACCATCCTGGACAAGGGCGTTTCAGTGGTCGACCCGGCTGCCCGCACTGCAATTTATAAGGACTTCAACCAGCTGTACTTCGACCAGGCCGTCGGTATCCCGATCGTCCTGGCGACCACTCACGGCTTCCAGCAGAAATGGGTGCAGGGCCGTCTCTTCAACCCGATCTTCTCGGATATCTATTACTATACGATCTCCAAGGCCGCTGGCGCCAAGAACCCAACCACCTTCACCGAAGCCTCCTTTGGTGATGCAGATACCCTGGATCCGGCGCTCTCCTATGATACCGCCAGTGGCAATATCATCCAGAACGTCTACCAGACCCTGGTATTCTATGATGGTGAAAAACCCTCCGAATTCGTCCCGATGTTGGCTGACTCTTGGACTGTTTCCACGGATGGCCAGACCTTCACTTTCAAAATTAAACCAGGTGTGAAGTTCCAGAATGGCGATCCCATGACCCCGTCGGATGTAGCTTATTCGTTCCAGCGCGGTGTCCTGCAGGGCGGAACCGCCTCCCCGCAGTGGCTGTTGGCTGCCGCATTCCTCGGCTCCAGCATCAGCGATATTGCTGAAGTGGTCGACCCCACCGGCGCTCTTGACGATGACAAGGCTGGCCTCTCGGCAGCCGATCCCGCCAAGTTGAAAGCCGCTTGCGAGCAGATGACCGCCGCTGTGGTAGCCGATGACGCTGCCATGACCGTTACCATGAAACTGGCGCAGCCGTGGGGCCCATTCCTGCCCACAATTGCTCAAGGCTGGGGTTCTGTCATGGATAAGAAGTGGACCGCTGCGAATGGTGGCTGGGATGGCTCCTGCGATACCTGGCAGAATTTCTACGCCCCCACCTCGGCTGACGATCCGCTCTCCAAGCTCATGAATGGCACCGGCCCCTTCGCGCTGGACCATTGGACCGCTGGCCAGGAAATCGTCCTGGTTAAGAATCCGACTTACTGGGGCACTCCTGCCAAACTCGATCGTGTCGTCATTCAGAACATTGCTGAATGGGGCACCCGCTTTGCCGAGCTGCAGGCTGGTGACGCTGATGTCGCCGCTGTACCGGTTGAGAACCGCTCACAGGCCGACGCCCTTGTTGGCGAACGCTGCGAATACGATACGGCGACCAGTACCTACAAGCCTTGCACCGTAGTGGATGCCAGCAAGTCGCTGAGCCTCCACATTGGCCAGCCCGGTCTCTCGATGGATGTGATCATCTACAACTTCGCCATCCATTAGGCTGAGGTTCTCCGTTCAATAGTAAGCACGGGGGCCTGGCAACAGGCCCCCGTCATCCTCCCGGCAGGTTTCGTTCTGCGGAGTGGTGAGGATCGTGATCCTGCCCACTCCGAATAACAAAACCTGCGAGGTAATCTAATAAAATGACCAATTACATCATCCGTCGCTTGTTACTGGTACCGGTATTGCTTTTTGGGGTCACCGTATTGATCTTCGCCATGCTGCAGTTCCTCACCCCGGTGGAACGCTCGGCTTTATATGTGCGCGATGTCCCCAAAAATGATAGAGCTGTCGAAGGTATCATCAAGAAATACGGTCTTGACAAGCCTCTTTACCAGCAGTATTGGACGTGGCTGGTAGGTAAAGTGGATCCGACCAACCATAAGCGGGAGGGGGGCATTCTCTTCGGGGATTTTGGCTACTCGCGCACCGGCTCCACGCCTGTGATGAATTTGATCAAAACACGTTTCCCCAATACGCTTGATCTCACAGTTTGGGCGGTTCTGCCGGTGCTCCTGGTTGGCATCTGGCTGGGGGTCCAGGCGGCAGTCCACCAAAATGGGATTATCGATCAGGCGGCCAGAATTTTTAGTATTGTAGGCACGTCATTTCCGACCTTTGTGTTCGGCTTGTTGGTGCTGATGATTTTCTACGTCAAACTGGATTGGTTCCCGCCTGGCCGGGTTTCGGACTGGGCGAACATCGTGGTTTATGGCGCCAAGTTTCATCACTACACCACCTTGCTGACCTTTGATTCTCTCTTGAATGGGCGTATTGACATCTTTTGGGATGTCATGCGTCACATGCTCCTGCCAATCCTGACCCTCTCGTATATCAGTTGGGCCACCTTTGTGCGTGTAACGCGCTCCTCGATGCTCGAGACCTTGCGCATGGAGTATGTCACCACGGCGCGTGCCAAAGGCCTGCGCGAACGGGATGTCATCAACAAACATGCCCGCCCGAATGCCATGATCTCGGTGGTAACCCTGGCAGGCTTCCAGATCATCGGCTTGCTGGGTGGCGTGGTCATTACCGAGACCGTTTTCAACTACCCGGGCATCGGCCAGGCGGCTGCCAATGCGGCTGCGCAGTTGGATGTAGTGACCGTTTTAGGCTTTGCGATCTTTAATGGACTGATCCTGATCGTGACCAATCTGGTTGTGGATGTTATGTACGCGGTCATTGATCCGCGCGTCCGCTTGTCGTAGGAGACTTGTTATGGCTGAAACAATTCCTATCGGTACCTCAAATATTCCCCTGATTGATGCCGCACCCACCCGCAAGATTGGTCGCCTGGAACGCTTTTTGGGTCCGGAAAACTACCGCATCGTCAGGGGCTTGCTCAAGACACCCGCTTCTATTTTGGGCTTTACCCTGATCCTCTTCTTTTTGTTCATTGCCATTGCCGCTCCCTGGATCATACCGCCGGTCGGTCGTGACCCTTATCAAATTCCACGCGATGGTTTCAGTGCTGAACCTCGCCCGATGATGTCGGAGTGGAACCGCAATGTACCGGCTCTGCCCTTCTGGTGGAAGCCGATCATGAAGACGGATAAATGGGTTCATATCCTGGGTACCTCCCAGGGCCAGTATGATGTTTTCTATGGCGTTATCTGGGGCACGCGCACGGCTTTCCGGACCGGCTTTATAGTTGTAATCGCCACCTTCCTGATCGGAGTCATCGTCGGCTCAGTCTCGGCTTATTACGGCGGTGCCGTTGATAATATCATCATGCGCGTTGTGGATGTATTCCTGACATTGCCGTTCCTGCTGGCTGCCCTTATTATGGCAGCCGTGCTGACACCTAGGATCGGCAAGAGTCTGATACCAGCCATCATTGCCTTGATAACGTTTGGCTGGATGGGTTATGCGCGTATTATCCGCGGCGATATCCTCTCCATCAAGGAACGCGACTATATCATGGCGGCGCGCGTCATCGGGGCGAAGGATGGCCGCATCCTCTTCAAGCATATCCTGCCCAATGCCATTTTCCCGACCCTGGTATTGGCTTCCCTGGCGATTGGCGATGTGGTGCTCAGTTTTGCGGCCTTGAGCTTCCTGGGCATCGGCACACAGGTCGGCTATGCAGACTGGGGCCAGGTGCTCAGTTTTGCCCGCAACTGGATCAGCAGCCTGACCACCTACTGGTATATCGTGGTCTGGCCTGGACTGATTCTGGTGATGTTCGTCATGGGCTGGAACCTGGTCGGCGACGCCTTACGAGATGTATTGGATCCCCGCTTGCGCGGGAAGAACTAAACGAATCTGCAACAT
>JADGQB010000055.1 GCA_017882145.1 Anaerolineales bacterium | reverse complement strand
AATGGACTACTAAACCACCTGCGTTTCGGGCAGGGGCACGGCATGCCGTGCCCCTGTTTTATTTAATTGGTATAATCCTGAACAATGAGTTCCCCCACCACCCTGCGCAAACTCGCTTGCTTGAGCCTATTCCTTGTTCTGACCGCCTGTTCGGCGCCGGGCGCGATTAATCTGCTACCGGCAACTCCTACTTCTACTCCCACTCCTTCACCTACCCCAACCATCACCCCTATCCCCTTGGCGCTTTCCGTCAACGGTGAAGGCATAACCGTAGCCGAATTCAATGCAGAATTGGCCCGCTACCAGCAGGCCCAAACGGCCATGGGCAACATCGCCAACCTGGAAGCAGCTACAAAAGCGGTTGAGGATGAGTTCGTTGATACTCTTCTGCTGGCGCAAGGTGCAGCAGCCAAAGGAGTCCGTGTGGAGGATGCAGCATTACTAAGCCGCATCAATAGCTTGGCCTCCCAGGTGGGAGGCCAGCAGGCCCTGACAGCCTGGGAAACAGCCCACGGATATACGGATGAGACCTTCAGATCCGATTTGCGCCGACAAATGGCCGCAGCTTCCATGCGCGATCAGCTCGCCGCATCCGTCCCAGCAGCCGCCGAACAGGTACACGTAAAACAGATTTTGCTCTATAATGCAGATGCTGCCCAACAGGCGCTCGGCTATCTGAAGGCAGGCTGGAATTTCAACGACCTGGCAGCCCAATATGACCCGGTTACAAAAGGCGAGTTGGGCTGGTTTCCTCGAGGTTATCTGTCTGAGACGGCCATTGAGACGGCCGCTTTTGCCCTCCAGGTTGGCCAATACAGCGATATTATCCAGACTGCGGCCGGTTATGACATCCTTTATGTGGTGGCGCGTGACCCAGCCCGACCTTTATCTCCAGACGCCTTACTGACTCTCCAGGAACGCGCCGTGCAGGATTGGCTGACTCAAGAGAGAAACAAGGGTACAATTCTCTTTACCCCTTGAAATATATCCCGGGAGACAAAGCAATGGATAATTTTGAGCTAAAGCCTGAACCGAAAGTGAAACGAAAACCAGTGATATGGAATATCCTGACGATCCTTGTCATGCTGCTGGTTATTTATCTGGCATATTATTTCACCGCTATTTTCATCAACCCCAACGGAGCTTACAACCCCTTCCCTCCGGCGCCGCTCCCCACCCTTTTTAGAACTTCCACCCCAACTCCTACGATCATTCCCCAACCCGCTACCTGGACACCTACTCAAACCAATTCACCGCTACCGACTCGTACAAAAGCCCCCACCTGGACCTCGGTTCCGCTGTTGATCACCCCAACCCTCACTTTGGAGCCTGCAGCCTCTGGTACGCCAACGGTCACCCCTACAGCCATGCCCGCCTCAGCGGAGATAAATTACCAGGCAAGTACCACCCTACACCCAGACCTGGCTTGTAACTGGATGGGAGCAGGCGGGAAAGTCTTGGATGCAACTAATAAACCTCTGCTGTTTCAAACGGTCCAGATGGGTGGTAGCCTGAATGGTACAACCATTAACAACATAGTTTTGAGCGGCGGCAATCCGGCCTATGGGACTTCGGGTTTCGAATTCGACAAACTGGCCGCCAAGCCCATCGCCTCAACCAACACGCTCTGGGTCCAGCTTTTCGATAATAATGGCAAGCCACTGACGGATAAGGTTTATTTTGATACCTTTGACGATTGTGCAAAGAATTTGGTAATGATCGTTTTCACTAAAACACGCTAAAGATTATTGATTAAAAAATGCGGCCGCTGGCCGCATTTTTTAATTCCGGGTGAAATCAGCAAAATCACACCACAACATTCCAATGAGCATATTTCGGATCGTTCCCACACAGAATCTTATCGAACAGCTTGCGTAATGAATCGGTTACCGGTCCCATTACGCCCTTGCCAATCGGACGATGGTCCACTTTAGTCACCGCAGTGATCTGGACAGCTGTGCCTGTCAGGAAAAATTCATCGCAAATGTAGATCTCCGAACGGTCTATCTGGCGTTGAACCACCGTCAGCCCCAATTCGTTTTGCGCCAGTTCCATCACGGAACGGCGGGTAATTCCTTCCAGGATATTATCCGTGATTGGCGGTGTAACCAGCACGCCATCCCGAAGCATGAAGATATTCATGGCGCTGCCTTCAGCCAGATGACCATCCTGGGTTAGAACAAGGCCTTCATCAAAACCTCCCCGGGCGGCGTCGGTTTTTATCAGTGCCGAACTGGCATAGGCACCGCTGATCTTGCCACGGGCCGGGATCGAGTTATCGTCAATGCGCCGCCAGGAGGAGATCGTCACATGGGCAGAGGTATCATTTTTAATATAAAGCCCGAAAGGAATGGCAAAGATGGTCAATTCCTCTTTCAGGTTATGCAGGCGAACGCCGATCCCCTCATCGGCTTTATAGGCCAGGGGCCGGATATAAATATTTTCCTGATAGGCATCCTGGCGGAGGAGTTCCAGCGTCAAGTTCGTAAGGCTTTCAGGTGTTTGGTCGAATTCCATGGACATGATCCGGCACGAATTCAGAAATCGTCGGTAATGGTCAATCGGTCGAAAAACGAATAGCTTTTTCTTTTCATCATTCCAATAACCGCGCAAGCCCCCAAAAACTGCAGTTCCATAATTTAGGGCGTGCGTGGCTACTCCAACCTTCGCTTCCGAGTAGGGGACAATCTTACCTTTAAAGTATGCATGTTTGGGCAGATCCACAGATATACCTCCAAAATTAAATTTAATGTGAACTTTTGCTTTATCGGCATTATACCGCGGCGCCCCGTATGCCCACCGTGGCGCTTTATTAGGGAATAAAGTGACATTGCACCCTTTCTTGACAACCGGACGATTTCCCGCTAAAATTTATTTAGATAAACATCTAATTAAATTCATGATGGTGATTCCATGGACGAAAACGAAATGCTAAATTTTGTCAAAGCGATTGCAGATACTGACCGGCTCCGAATTGTCGGCCTGTTGACTCAAAAGCCAGCGCGTCTTTCCGAGATTTGCGGTTTTTTGGGTTTCCACCCAGCCGATGTACAGCACCACCTGGATCAACTTGTGCGGAATGGTGTGGTAGGCTTAAGCGAAGGCATATATGATTTGAATACCGAAGGCCTCGAAAAACTCTCACGCAGGCAATTCGAAGGCGAACGATCAGCTTATACTCCGGAATTGGATTTGGATAAGGACAGGCGCCGGGTTCTGGCTGCCTACCTGAACCCGGATGGGACCATCAAGCAAATCCCGTATCAACCCGCCAAGCTGCAAATCATCCTGGATTATTTGCTCAACGCTTTCACCGTTGGTGCAAATTATACTGAGAAGGAAGTCAACTTGATCCTGGCCCATTTCAACCCGGATACATCCGGCCTGCGCCGTGACCTGGTCGACGCCGGGATGCTTGAACGGAAACGCGACGGCTCCCGCTACTGGAGGCCAAAATGAACGCGGAACTGGTTATTTTTTTCAAGGCGTTAGCCGATGCCAACCGGCTGAAAATGGTCGGCCTGCTGGCCCAGCGCGATTACAGTGTGGAGGAGCTCGCCGCCTTATTGAACCTGAGACCTCCCACCATCTCGCACCATTTGTCCAAACTTGCAGAAGCAGGATTGGTGTCAGCCCGCGCAGAAGGTTATTACAGTATCTACCAGTTGAACAAAGCTGCTCTCGAAACCACTGCCCGTGGCCTGTTTTCAAACGAGCAAATGAATTCCACGACCGAGGATGTGGATCTGGATGCCTATGACCGCAAGGTGCTGGCCGATTTCAGTTTACCGGATGGGCGGTTGAGCGGGATCCCATCCCAGCGCAGGAAACTGGAAGTTATTTTGCATCATGTGGTGAAGAGCTTTAAGCCAGGTGTGATCTATAGTGAAAAGCAGGTCAACCAGGCCTTGGCGCGCTTCCACGCAGACACAGCTACATTGAGGCGGGAATTGGTGGGATATGGGCTGATGAAAAGAGAAACTGGGGGAAGGGCATACTGGATCGAGCGCGTTCCAGGGTAGGTGTAGCGTTTACAATGGTTTTTTAGCCGGGAAACCCGGTTTGCGCGGGTATTGGGGAGGCGTCGCCGCCACTTTGTCGATTACCACAAGATAACGCTCTTCCGCCACTCCCGGCAGGGTCACCGCCAGCAGGTTTCGAATCCGTCCGCCCAGGAGCTTCAATGCCTGTTCCGAGGTATGCGCTTCGGCTGGCCCACTGTGACCTTTTTGAGCAAGCATCCGTCCGCCTACTTTTGCAAGCGGCAGGAGATATTCTGCCAGTACCGGCAGGGCTGCAACGGCACGCGCCACAGCCCAATCGTAGCTCTCGCGGTAAGCAGGCAGTTGTCCTAATTCTTCGGCGCGGGCAGTAAGCACCTCGACAGTCTCCAACTTCAGGACCTCGACCATATGGCGGCAGAAGGCGGCTTTCTTGCCAACCGATTCGACCAGAGTCAATGCCATGGATGGATAAAGGATCTTTAACGGGATACCGGGAAAGCCTGCACCGGTGCCCACATCGATCAGCCGTTTGGGCGGGTTATCCTTCCAGGCCAGTGAGCATGAAAATGAATCCAGGAAGTGTTTGGTGCGGATCCCTTCTGGATCGCGAATGGCCGTCAGGTTGAATCTTTCGTTCCAGGCCAGAAGTTCATCCTCAAACTTTATGAGAGCCGCCACCTGCCGCCCGGTCAGGCGGATGCCAAAAAGTTGCTGGGCGGCATGAACAACGTTCTCCATATTTAAGGATTATAACATCCGCTGGTATCCATCATTAAAAAAGGCCGGGCGCAGCCGTTGAGTCTGCGCCCGGTAATGGACTTGGTTTCAGGTTGGATCTTATTTCGCCAGGGCGGCGGCTTTCTTTGCCTTGCGGCGTCTGACCAGGGCAAGGATGCCCCAGATGACCAGCGCAATCGGTCCAAAGACGACGATCAGGATCGGGAGGACGAGCAGCGCAAAATAGATAATGAAGTTCACGAACCCTTGCAGGAATTTGACCAACGCTTGAACCGCATCGCGTGCCACACCCTGAGGTTTCCATCCGCCAATTTCAATCGGCTGAATGGTCTTTTCGGCGATTAGCGTCACATTGATTGCCGAAGTTGAGGTGGTCTCTTCAAGATATTTCATCTGCCCCGTGATCTGCTCGATCTGTCCGCGGATGCTGACGATCTGGCTGTAGACATTCAGCACATCCTGGGTCTTGGTGGTGGTGTCGTTGCCGGAGTTGTTCTTCGCCTCATCCATGATGGCCTGGAGATCCTGCTCGGCTTTCTGCAGGTTGGTTAGCTGGCTTTGTAGATCGACATATTGGGAGGTCACATCCTGACCGGAGCGGTTTTCACTCTGCACATCGACCACACCCGTTTTGATCTGGCTCAGGGCGTCATCCAGTTTCGCGGAAGGGACGCGGATGGAAATACTCCCTTGCGGGACGGTCTCGCCGCTCGATGTATAAACCTGGGACAAGTTCATTGAGATCAGGTAGCCGCCCAGGTTTTTGGCCATCTGATTGATGGCATCCATCTTTTTCTGTGGATCGACCACCACGATGTTCAAGTCTACACTCATGGTGATCATCCGCTCCTGGGTGACTGCCGTGCTGGTAGTTGACTTGCCGGTGTAACCATCCGCTGCAGGGGCCGGCGCCAATCCGGGAGCCTGCTCATTGGTCACGCCGCCTGTACCGTATGCGCGCACGTTCGGTGCGACTGCGGCCGGGGAGGGCGTGGAAGCGGCTTTTGCTCCGCAGGCAGTCAGTACCATAATTAGAACTACAAAAATGAAAACGATTCTTTTCTTCATGGCTGCTTCTCCTCAATACAGAGTGTAAGGTTGTCTGCTTCCTAGACGCTCTGCATCCGGTATATGTTCCTCCCGACCTGGAACCTTGCTGCGCTGGCACGCACCCCCTTCATCTCTTCCCTAGCTTCTTTACCAGCCTCCAGCCAAGCGCTCGGCATGCCGCGGCGGGAGCCCGGCATCCAGGATGCGCTGCTGCACTGACTTAATATCATACTCCACCCGGCGCGGTTCCCAAATTTTGGCTTCGGGATTGAATATGGCATAAGCAGCTCGAGGGTCCCGGTCACGTGGCTGACCCACCGAGCCCGGATTGAGTATGGCGCGTCCATTCAGCTCATATTGTTTGCCCACACCAGGCACCTCAATGGACATCTCATCAGTTTCGACATGGTGCTTAAAAACCGCCTGGAAGTGCGAATGGCCGACAAAACACCAAGGGGTTTCAAAGTGATCCAGGTTAATCCGTGCCACCAGTGTATTCATGATGTATTCCCAGATCGGGTCGCGCGGGCTGCCATGCACCAGTGTAACTTCTCCGCACACCTTCGGTTCCTGCAAAAACGTGTGCAGAAAATCCTTGCTCGAATCTGTTAGTATATTCCGTTGCCAGAGAAGAGCCTTTTTGGCGTCGATATTAAATGTCTCAAGCGCCATATCACCAATGGCGGCATAATCGTGGTTGCCCATCATACAGGTTGGTTGCGGCAAGGCCCGGATGCGTTGGATACATTCGTTTGGATCCGGACCATATCCTGCAATGTCACCCAGGCACCAAACCTCGTCCACGTTTCCGGCGTCAGCCAGGACAGCCTCAAGCGCGGTGATGTTGGCATGTATGTCGGAAATTACCAGCACTCTTGTCATTTGTTCTCCAGCAGTAAGGTTAGACGCGCGATGATTGTCTCTGCCACTTCTGACTTGCTCATCAATGGCAGGGCTTGTTTCTTTTCGTCAGAAAACAGGAGGGTGACATGGTTCGTATCCACACCAAAGCCGGAATCCGGAGTGGAAATATCGTTTGCAGCAATCATGTCCAGATTCTTGGCCTTCAGCTTTGCCTCGGCATTTTCCAGCAGGTCCCGGCTTTCAGCGGCGAACCCAATAACCACCTGCGGCCTGCGGGAGCCCATACCTGACACAGCCGCCAGAACATCCGGGGCGGCCTCCAGCTCAACTTGCGGAATACCATCCCTCTTTTTTAGCTTGGTTTTTGCAACCCGCTGCGGGCGGAAATCGGCCACTGCCGCGGCCATAATGAGTGCATCTGCTCCGGCTGACTCGGCCAGGACGGCTTCCAACATCTGCTGCGCAGTGGTAACAGCGATAAGCCGTGTTCCCACCGGCGGGGTTAGTGCTGTCGGTGCGCTGATCAGGACAACGGATGCGCCCGCGTCGAGCGCGGCCTGGGCCAGGGCGTAACCCTGTTTTCCGGAAGATCTGTTGGTCAATACACGCGCCGGGTCAAGCGCTTCCTGAGTCCCCCCGGCTGTGACGACGATCGTCTTGCGAGCCAGCTGGCCACTCCTGCCCAGCACAAGACGGATATGGCCCAGCAATTCGACCGGTTCCAGAAAGCGGCCTTTGCCCTCCAGCCCGGAGGCCATGCGCCCCTCGGCGGGACCCGCAAAATTAACACCACGCTCCGCAAGAATTCGAACATTATCCTGTGTGGCAGGATGGGTGTAGATACCCACATCCATGGCTGGGGCTACCAGCAATGGACAACGGGCTGCCAGTGCAGTGATGGTAAGCAAATTATCAGCAATCCCATGGGCCAATTTACCAAGCGTGTTCGCAGTACACGGAGCAATGACCAGCAAGTCGGCGCTATGGCCGAGCCCGACATGCAGGACATGTGCCTGCCCTCCCCACAAATCAGCTTCAGAGAATGCCTTGCGGCCCGTTACGGACTGGAAAGTAAGCGGCGTGATAAATTTTTCGGCAGCCGGGGTGAGGATCACATCCACTTGAGCGCCGGCTTGAGTCAATTTCGACGCCAGTTCACAGGATTTATACACGGCGATGGAGCCGGTTACGCCGAGCAGGATGTGCTTGCCGGTGAGGATTGTCATACAGTTAGATTATACTGCCAACCTGATACACTCAGTGTGAATGGTGGGGAGCCAGTGTGAAACGCCTTGATTCCGAGAGGGGCGGTTTCAGTGGCTCGGCTTCCAGCGCCATGACCCGGCTGTTTGCGAAATATTCAAAATTGAAATTGGTTGGATCTCCGGCCTTTTTCCCCGGGATTGGCATCAGCCGCGCCGTGAGAGGTTTATTCAAACGCAGCGACATTGCGGAAAGGTCAAGCAATAAGGCAGCAATTTGATCCGGGGTGGTATCGCCCGGTAACGGGACAGTATCCAGCCCGGTGCCACACACAGCCGAATATAGCAATAAATCTTTGACAGACAAAGTCCCCTCGGCCGCACGCTGGGCCAGGAACGAATCTTCCAGGACCGGCAGCATCAATCCATTGAACCCGGTTCCAGAAAAGCGAGCGCGCTCAACAATTTCCGTTAGGATTGCCGCAGCCGCCAGTGAACCGTGCAATCCGGCCTTCGGCACGCCCAACCTCTCCATGGCCGCGCCGATCGAGGCAGATTCAGACGGGAAAGGTGCAAGCGAGAAGTCAATCCCACCAAACACAATCGAAGAACGGCGACCGAGCTCATCACCGACCACGGCCAGCTCTTTGCCGTATTTTTCGATCTCAGAAGCAAGCGTCCATTGGCCATCGGTTACCGAGCGGGCTTTGGTAAAAACCTGCACGGCCAGATCTGCCGCTTCAGTTGCAATTGAAAAAACCGGATCTTCATGGCCGTGGTAGGCAGCCGGGAAGAAGGGCGATCCCGGCTTGACATTCGCCAGTGCGGCAAAGCGCAGGTTGCCAAAGCCATCCGGAGTGATGCGGCTGCAGCGGGTAATGACGTTCGCACAAGCCTGTAAGGCAGGCATGGAAATCCCAAACCTGGCATCTGCCACTGTACCGGAGAAGAAAATATTTTCGGCGGCGGCAATGGCCTCGGGGATGACGGCAAAACTTTCCAGAACCTCGGGTTGGGCCGGTCCCAGTGCAGCGTACGCGATCCCGGCAGATTGAATCGCTGCCGAGACTTGTTCTGCCAGCCTGGGTGTTTCATCGATTTTGTCTGCACCGAGCATCTGCAGAAAGGGCACAGTCGCCAGCCGGGTTGACTCGACCTCGAACCCGGCTGCCTTATATGCAGCCGTTGCATCGGTAAGGAATTTCCCTGCCCATTCGATCTCCGACTCGTCTAGCGGCCAACCGGGATTGCAGAAGTACGTGATGGAACGAATCTTCATAGTTTTCTTTCCTGAAACTTACCTTCCCAGCCTTAAAATATGCTCAACGGAACTGCACGTCGTGCGACATCTCGTACGGCAGAACTCTAATCGTCACATCACTCGCGAGCGGATCCGTAAAACCGCCCGAACCGGGTGATTCTTATTTGACCGGGTTTCGGTTCACTCATCGACAAATACCCTATGTAGTATAGCAACGGTTACGGGGAAACGCAAGAATATGGATAATTTCCTTGCGGCCAAAGCAGCTAAATCAGCCCAAAAATCTGCCCTGAGAACAAGCTTTCCTCAGGGCATTTTGTATCAAAGCATCAAACGGACTTATGGCAGTCTTTCGAAGGTTGTCTGTCCTGAATATCCCCGGTCATCCGTCCAGGTAGTGATATCCATGAATAGAACAACCAATTTCGTCATCACTTAGCCGACAATTTCCTTCACCCGCCCAACCTGCCCATCCATCAGGCGGACCTTGATGCCGTGCGGGTGCGTGGGCGAGCTGGTAAGGATATCTTTGACAATCCCCTCGGTTAACTTGCCAGTAGGCTGGTCCTGCTTCAGAACGATCCGGACCCGCAGGCCGGGATGGATTTGAGTACGGGTGGGGACAGGCATGCTCAGAATCCTTATTTGGCCTATTCAAGCAGACTTTCTGCAAACGTTAAAAAGCCCTGTACGTCCTCAAAATTACTGACCAGCCCAACGGAGGCGCGCACTGCTCCGGAAGATTTGCCATCTATGCAGATACGGAAATCGTCCAGGCTCAAACGCTGGTCGTGGCCCGGGCTTGTAAAGCAGGCTGCCAGTTCCATCCTGGAAATACCCAGGGCAATCTCGCCCGCCCCGGGGTTGCAGAAGCAGCCGGTCCGCAGGGAGATATTGGATTGGTTGGCCTGCGCCTCGATGAAACGATGATCGATCGGCCCGCCTTCCTTATTAAAAAAGTTGGCGGTCACTGCCCCACCGCGCCTGACCAAATCCAACGGCCCGTAGATTCGCACCAGGGGCTGGCCATTGCCATGCTGCATTGCGGATAGATTGTCCAAAAGCCAGCCGGTAAGACAGCGTACCCGTTCATGGATGGTATCGTAACCGATGGTCTGGATGTGCTTCAGCCCAATCTCCACTGCCGGGATGTTGAGGTAATCCAGGGTGCCATCCTCGAAGGCAGCCGGGGCTTCGGCCAGGTAATATTTATCTCCCTGGACTGAGGCGACCGTGATCGTTCCTCCGGCAAACCAGGGGCGATGTAACTTTTTCAGGGTTTCACGGCGAGCCAGCAAAGCCCCGATGCCGGTCGGATATCCAAAGATCTTATAGAAAGAGAGCGGCACAAAGTCCGGCTTGTATTTGGAAAGGTCCAGCGGATTGGTGGGAGCAAAGGCAGCCGCATCCAGCAAAACATCCCAGCCTTTGGCATGCGCACGCTCGATCCACTCCAATGGATGTACAACCGAGGAGAAATTGGATTGGGCCGGGTACGCGAACAGGTTGTTTTCCGCCGGCGGCTGGTTTCCCAGGTCCAGGGCGGCATCCAGGGATTCCGTGTCCACGCGCATATCCGGCAGCGCCACCGGGAGGTACGTCACTTCGGCGCCCCGGGCATGTGCATATTCCCGGATTCCATTGACCGAGTTATGGTTATCGAAGGTCAGCAGGTAGTGGGAACCCGGCCTGAAAGGATAGGATTCTCCAACCAGTTTTAATGCCCCGCTGGCATTCAGTGTGAAGATAACCGTGTACTCAGCCGGGTCTGCGTTGAAGAACTGCAGGATGGTCTGGCGGGTGCTTTCGATCATGCGTGTGGCGGCCTGGGAAGTCGGGTTGGAAGAATGCGGGTTGCCGAAAACATTTTCGTCCAGGATCTGCTGGTGGGCACGCAGCTGCGACTCGGCATACAACCCGCCGCCGGTATAATCCAGGTAGATCTGGCCAAGCCGGTCGAGACGGGAATAATCCCGCTCACGCAGCTCGTCGAGATCGTGGGTATGATCGTAAGAGGGGTATTTCTGAACAAATTCCGAGTAGCCAGACATTGCCGCTCCTTGTGGTAACAACCAGGTTATAATTTTTGAGGTTCCTTATATCCGTTCAGCTCACGGCCAAAAAATCAATTCTCCAAAATAACCACGTTTCTCGGCAGTATGATGCGGGCACTGGAAGGCTGTCTGCAGCCGGGACCGGCTAATAAGGGGGCCAGAAGATCTTCTCCCACAAGGTATACCCGCGCATTCCAGCCGAGGTAATTCGGGCGCTGGGAGGTTCCGTGCAGCCCGCCTCATCCCTGATCTTGACCGATATCGTGCCTACATTCTCCTCATACGTGGTACTGACAAAGACCGGCAGGTAGATATATTTCCCATCCTGGCAGACCCATGCTTCGATCAGGTAACCGCGCACCTCATCGGTGGACATCCAGACTGCCTTCCAGCTGACCGTCACTTCGTTCCCGGATCGCCGTGCGATTGCCGATGGGGAACTGTAATCGTACCGGGTAATGGGCAGAACGGTGGAAACGAGCGGCAGGTCATTGACGCTTCCGCGGCTGAGTTCGGCCTGGTTGGCCGGGATCCAGCAGGCGTTCCAGCCGTGCACAGCCTCCACGTTGATCCAGGTGCCGTCCTGGTTCCGCCCCACTACCTCCATCAGGCTGCCGGCGGCCATGCTGGTCTTATACAGGTAGAAGGATCCCGGGCCGTACAGGCAGTCGGAATATACCAGGATCGATACCAATGGCAGTTCGGACGAGCCGGTCGTGGAGATTTCGGGCGTGGAGGTGAATTCCAATGTGGGTGCAGGTGTAACAGTCACAGGCACCTCGATGATCCTGGTCACTTCCCGGGTCACATCCTGGGTAACCACCCGGGTGACCACTTGCGTTACCTGGACGGGTTGGACAGCCGGCGCATCGACTGAATTCAGTCCAAGGGAGGAACAGGCGCTGCCGGCGATAACCAGCAGCAAAACGAGTATGCAGACCTGGCAGGTTTTCAAAAGGGTTTTCCGTTCGAACATAAGATCCTGGCGTCAGTGAGCAGGGAGATGATCAAGGCGCGGGAGTAGCTGACTGGTCGAACCCCGGCCACGGGACCATGCGGTAATTGGTATAACCGTGTTTTTCAGCCGTATACAGGCGGGCGCGTGAGGGCACGTCACAACCGGGCTCATCCGTCACCTTGACGGCAATCATGGAACTGTTCTGGTCGTAAGTTGTCTCGTATTTGATCGGGACGAGTACCTGTTTGCCGCCCTGGCAGACCCAGGCCTCGATCAAGTAGCCGCGGTAATCATCCTCGGTCATGTCGACCGGCGACCAGAAGATGGTGACTTCGTTCCCCACGCGGTTGGCGCTGATCTGCGCCGGGGGCAGGTACAGGGTCGAATAAGGCAGACCGATCCAGAAGACCGGGACATTTTTGATCTCCCCCGAGAGGAACTTGACCAGCGTGGCTTTTATCCAGCAGGCGTTCGAATCCTGGTCGTTGCCGGCCCTGACTAGCAGCCAGGAACCATCTTCGTTGCGGCCGATCACGCGCATCCACACGGTGGCGTTCAACCCGTACTTGAAAAGGTAAGCCGTGCCGGGTCCGTACATGCATGGGGATAGTTCGAGGATACTCACCCGCGGGTTTTCCAGGGATGGAGTGGGCGAAAGGACGCGTATTCTGGTGGGGGTTTCAAGGAGGGTGGCGGTCTCGACCGGGGTAGGGGTGGGCGTGTTCGTGATGGGAACTTCCAGCACGCGTGTCACCTCAGAGGTCACCACGCGGGTTTCAACCCGGGTGACTTCAACCATCCGGGGCTCAGATGGGGTTGGAGCCGCCGGGGAGGCACAGGCTACAGCACCGAAAATGAGCAAACAACCGACCAGGAAATTAATAAAGTATTTCAATGCAGATGGGCGTACCATTAAATTCAATCATCATCCTTTTATTAAGTTGCGGTTGGTGCAGGCGAGGGTGCCGACCAGGCTGGCCAGGGGACCTGCTTCCAGTTGGAATAGCCCTGGCTATCAACAGTATAGATGCGGGCGCTGGATGGCTCGAGACAGCCGCTTTCATCGGTAACTTTAATCGCCAGCATGGAGCTGTTCTGGTCGAAGGAAGTTTCATAGGTAAGCGGCGTGAAAACCAGTTGGCCACCCTGGCAGAGCCAGGCTTCGATCAGATAACCGTGGTAATTCGCTTCGGTCATCGGGATGGGCTGCCAGA
The DNA here is from genome assembly GCA_017882145.1 of Anaerolineales bacterium. Lineage (GTDB taxonomy): Bacteria > Chloroflexota > Anaerolineae > Anaerolineales > Villigracilaceae > UBA877. Next base: position 1,953 of record JADGQB010000055.1, on the reverse strand, counting down.
AAATAGTGACATCCTTGTCTGCCCGGTAAGTGCTGACGGCTTGCGGCGGAGTATAGAGGGTGGAATAGGGCGACAACACCGGATCCGTAACCGGAACTTCGGTAAGGATGCCATTCGTCACTTTTACAATACCGGTTTTTACCCAGCAGGGAGTCTTGTGGTCGGTACCGTCGACGAGCAGCCAGGTGCCATCCTGGTTGCGCCCAATCACCCACTGCGCACTGTTCGCCAGGATTTCGTATTTGTTGAGATATACGGGAGCGGGACCATACAGGCACTGGGTATGCACAAGGATCGACACCACCGGGGGCACGGGTGTTTGTGTAATCGTGGGCGAGGCCGCGCTGGTGGGTGAAAGCGTGGGCGTGGGGGTATCGATCGGAATCGGAGTCGGGGTGGGCGTGAGGGTCACCGGTATTTCAACGATCTGGGTCACTTCAACGGTTACTTCCCTGGTCACTTCGCGGTCCACGATGACAGTCTGGATGAGGGGTGCGGCTGCAGGCGTCCTGAAGGTTGGCAGGCAGGATACCCCTGCAAAAATAAGTAGAAATGCAATACCAAATAGCTGATAATATTTCGGGGCAAACAGATTTTTATTCACGGCAGCTCCTCTCAGCCCAATTGTAGCACTGCTTTGGGTCCCGTTTTTCACAAAGATGGAGTTGAGGGTGGGAGCAAGTGGATGGGCCAATATCTCCACTTGCTTCACGATATGACCTGTGGTATCATCCCGAACAATCAAATAGCCCTAATCGGCACTCTTATCCAGAGAGGCGGAGGGACCGGCCCGATGATGCCTCGACAACCGGTCGGCGTTAAGCCGAACACGGTGCCAAATCCGGCAGTAGGGGTAACTCTATGCACCCAGTATGGGTGTGTGGTTACCCGTATTCTGGAAGATGAGAGGGCAGCCGCGCACAATGTGCAATTGCCCTTTCTTTGAAAGGGCATTTTTAATTAACTTTCGCCAGAAAGGGCAATTTCTACTATAGAAAGGGTAACAATGACAACCACTTTTATGTCTTCTCCAAAATTGCTGTTCACCTCAGAATCGGTTACCGAGGGCCATCCTGACAAGCTGTGCGACCAGATTGCCGATTCGGTTTTGGACGCCTGCTTCGAGCAGGACCCGATGAGCCGCGTGGCTTGCGAAGTGGCCACCAAGACCGGCTTCGTGATGGTGTTGGGCGAGATCACCACCAATGCATTCGTCAACTTTGATGATCTCGTCCGCAGAGTCGTCAAGGAGATCGGCTACGACAGCAGCGATAAGGGCTTTGACGGCAACACCTGCGGTGTATTATCCGCCATCGCCAGCCAGAGCCCGGATATCGACATGGGCGTCAGCAAATCATTGGAGGCCAAGGATGGCGACCAGGACCAGATCGACCTGATCGGCGCCGGTGACCAGGGCATGATGTTTGGCTATGCCTGCAACGAGACCGAGCAGTTGATGCCGATGCCGATCTACCTGGCTCACAAGCTGACCCGCAAACTGGCCGAGGTGCGCAAAGCCGGCGAACTGCCCTGGCTGCGCCCGGATGGCAAGTCGCAGGTGACGATCGAATATGCCTACGGCAAACCCAAGCGCATCGACACGGTGCTGATCAGCACCCAGCATTCGGAGCAGGTTTCCCACGCCGATATCGAGGAAGGCATCATGGAGCATGTCATCATGCCGACCCTGCCGGCAGGCATGATCGATAAGGCCCTTAAATACTATGTCAACCCGACCGGGCGTTTTGTCATCGGCGGGCCGATGGGCGACGCGGGTGTGACCGGGCGCAAGATCATTGTGGACACCTACGGCGGCATGGGCCGGCATGGCGGCGGCTCGTTCTCCGGGAAGGACCCGACCAAGGTGGACCGCTCGGCAGCCTATGCTGCCCGTTGGGCCGCCAAGAACGTGGTGGCGGCCGGATTGGCCGATCGCTGCGAGATCCAGGTGGC
>JADGQB010000274.1 GCA_017882145.1 Anaerolineales bacterium | reverse complement strand
ATACCTGGCAAAGCCATCCGGCGAAGGCCCCTGGCCTGGACTGGTGGTTATCCAGGAGTGGTGGGGCCTCGACCAGCAAACCAAATCCATCGCCGACCGCTTTGCTGGGCTCGGCTACCTGGCTTTCGCCCCGGATCTTTACCATGGCGAGCTGGCCACACTCGGCGACGATCAAAGTGCGGCTGCGCTCGTTCAAAAATATGCTCCCGCCGCCCCCGCCGAACTGCAAAAAGTGTACGATGCTCTAAAGGATTTACCCAACTGTACCGGTAAGGTCGGCAGTGTTGGGTTCTGCTTTGGAGGGCGTATGTCCCTGGCGCTCGGAATCAGTCGTCCATTGGATGCCATCTGCACCTTCTATGGAGGCGGGATGCAGAAACTGTTCGATCAGCTCGGCAGCTTAAAGAGTCCCGTATTGGGACTTTTTGGCGATAAAGACCTCTCCATTCCGGTTGGTACCGTCGAGCAGTTCGACCAACTGCTCGGAAAAATAGGTGTGCACCACGAGGTTATTGTTTACCCCGACTCCGGACATGCCTTCTTCCGCGACAGCGATCCGAACGTGTATAAGCCTGAGGCGGCCAAAGATGCCTGGTTGCGTGTCACTCAATTTTTTGAAGATAACCTGAAATAAAACCTTTATGCATTTTCACCAGTGATTACAATAATGGGAAAACTCCAGTATTCAACGGATTCAGGTTTTTCCTTGACAAAACAGAATTTATGTTCTAAAATAATGTCGTGATTCCAAAATATCTACTTATATGGATGGAGGATTAAGTAAGTGCTCCTCCATTTACTCCTCCCCCCGCAACCCAGTTTCCAGCCCTCCATCGTCCGGAGGGCTATTCGTTTTTTTTTCGATACGAGGAACGAATATCTTGCCTCTACCTGCCTGCTTTTGTGCCTCCATTTCTATAAGCAGGATATATAATAATGAATCCTTGCTTTGGTTGACAAAAGCTCTTCTTTCCGCTAATCTTGTCCTGTGAATCTTACTCAAGAACAATCCGAAATCGTCGATGCCTCCATTAACACCAGGGTTTTTCTTTCCGGGCCTGCCGGCTGCGGTAAGACCACGGTTGGTGTGGAATACCTGCGCCGGCTCCTTACAAAAGGCCTGGCAGCGGATTCCATTCTGGTGCTGACCCCCCAACGGACACTTCAAGCCCCTTACGAAACTGCCCTGCGCCTCCCTGACATCGGTCCGGGCGGACAGGTCACTCTCGCCACAATGGGCGGCCTGGCGCGCCGGATGGTTGACCTGTTCTGGCCGCTGGTGGTCGAGTCAGCCGGCTTTGCGCATCCCGAGCTGCCGCCGGTTTTCTTGACGCTTGAAACCGCCCAATATTACATGGCACGTATTGTCAGGCCCTTGCTGGGTGAAGGCTTTTTTGCCTCGCTGACGATTGACCGTAACCGGCTTTACAGTCAGGTGCTTGACAACCTGAACAAGGCCGCCGCGGTTGGATTCCCGTCGACAGAGATCGGTGATCGGTTGACGGGCGCCTGGTACGGTGACCCGGGACAGCGACGTGTCTATGCCGACGCCCAGGAATCTGCCAACCGCTTCCGGCATTACTGCCTGGAACATAACCTGCTGGATTTCTCCCTGCAACTGGAAATCTTCTGGAACATACTCTGGCGGACTCCGGAATGTCATGCTTATCTCACACGCCATTACCGTCATCTGATTTGTGACAATGTCGAGGAAGATATCCCGGTGGCGCATGATCTGCTCGCAGAATGGCTGTCCGAATTCGATTCTGCGCTGATCGTCTATGATGATGACGGTGGTTACCGGCGCTTCTTGGGAGCAGATCCGGATTCTGCCCTGGGATTGGCCGATCTGTGCGAGAACCACGCGGTATTGAATGATTCTTTTGTCACCACCCCAGCAATCCAAGCTTTGGAAAGCGCCTTTACTTCGAAGCTGATACCCAATGCCCTGTCAGCCGTCGCGCCGGAGGCCTTGACTGCGCTGGTATTTCCGCCCGCCGAAGCGCCTACCCGCTTTTACCCGCAGATGCTGGACTGGGTGGCTGGAGAGATCAAGCATCTTATCGAAGAAGGCTTGCCGCCCTCAGAAATCGTTGTCCTGGCCCCTTACCTCTCCGATGCCCTGCGTTTCTCCCTCAGCAACCGGCTGGAGGAACTGGAAATTCCCTGGCGTTCGCACCGGCCGTCGCGTTCCTTGCGGGATGAGCCTGCCAGCCATTGTCTGCTGACCCTGGCCGAGTTGGCCCATCCGGGCTGGGGCATCCGTCCAACCAAATTCGATCTGGCCTACGCATTACTGTACGCTCTCGAAGGGCTGGACCTGGTGCGTGCCCAGCTGCTGACAGAGATCGTATACCGCCAGAAGGATTTCACGCTCTCTTCTTTCGAACAGATCCGTTCCGAGATGCAGGAGCGCATCACCTTTGTCTTCGGACGGCAGTATGAAATTTTGCGGGGCTGGCTTGTTGAATATCGTTCAGGTGAAGTGGAGCCGCTGGATCATTTCCTACGCCGCCTTTTCGGGGAAGTCCTGTCACAGAAGGGCTTCGGATTCCACCGCAATTTCGATGCAGCCCGTACCGCTTCCAGCCTGATCGAATCCGTCCAAAAATTTCGCCAGGCGATGGAAGCTTCTGGCGACGCTGGCATCGATATTGGCGGCGAATATCTGGCCATGCTGCAGGATGGCGTCATCGCCGCCCAATACCTTGAAGCCTGGCAAACCGAGCTGGCCGAGGCGGTTCTGATTTCCCCGGCGCATACTTTCTTGATGATGAACCGTCCGGCGACCGTCCAATTTTGGCTGGATGTGGGCTCAAACGGCTGGTGGGAGCGGCTGTTCCAACCTCTTACCCAGCCCTATGTACTGAGCCGCTCCTGGGTGCGTGACCGCCTGTGGACGGATGCGGATGACCTGCAGGCCAACCAGCAGACCTTGTGTCGCCTGGTGACCGGGCTGCTGCGTCGCTGCGCAGGCAGCATATATCTTGGCTTGACCGACCTTGGCGAAGCAGGTTTCGAGCAGCGCGGACCCCTGTTGAAAGCCATCTGGAAGATGCAGTTGGAAACCCAGAACAACGCTGCGAAACAATAATGAGAAATGAACCGTTATCAATGGCTTCGATCCTGGCCATTCTGGTACTGGCAGCCTGCTCTGCCGGTGGTTCCAGCACTCCAATCATTCCGGCCACCCTCACAGCACCTCGTGCAACCCCGAGTATCACCAGCCGCCTCCCCACTCCGACTCAAACAGCCACCCCCGCGCCGACCCGCACCCAGACTCCCATCCCGCAGGTTAACCTGGAAGCGGTGGGAGATATCATGTTGGGCCGTACCGTCGGAGACCAGGTACTGGCCAAGGGTGCGCCGGTCGTTTTTGATGGCGTAAATTCAGTGCTAAGTGAGGCGGATGTTCTGGTGGGCAACCTGGAATGCGCCATCACCGCCAGCGATCAGACGGCGCATAAATCCTTCACGTTGAAAGCCCCACCCGAGACTGCCCGGGCGCTCGCCTTGGCCGGGTTTGATGTGCTCGGCCTGGCCAATAACCACGCCATGGATTACGGAGTTGGCGGCCTGGCCGATACGCAGACTGCTTTATCCCAATACGGCATTCTAACCGCCGGAGCCGGGTTGAATGCCGCGGCTGCACATGCCCCGGGGATCATCGAAAGGAACGGGTTGCGCCTGGCTTTCCTGGCCTACGCCGACGTCATGCCCGAGAATTCCGGCTTCGACGCCCATACCTGGATTGCCGGCCCATCCATGCCCGGCATTGCCTGGGCTGATCCGGCCGAAATCAAAGCAGACGTAACCGCCGCCAAACTGCAGGCGGACCTGGTGATTGTTCTGCTGCATTCCGGCTATGAACTGAATTCGACCGTCTCGCTCGACCAGCGCACGCAGGCCCAGGCTGCCATCGACGCCGGCGCGGTGCTGGTGATCGGCTCCCATCCTCACATCTTGCAGACGATCGAGCGCTATCATGGCGGGTTGATCGCCTACAGCCTAGGCAATTTTGTTTTCGACCAATATAAAGGGGTGCTGAACGCCACCATTATCCTGCGCGTGCAGCTCGACCGTTCCGGGCTGGTGAGTTATGATTACGTGCCGGTGCTGATCGAAAACGGTCTGCCATTTATTACGAATATTGATAATGTGCGCGGCATTCAGACACTGGTCGCACCCCCTGGCCCGTAAAGGGATTCTGGAAGGGATTGGAAGAATAGGAGTGATTCGTTTATGACTTCAACAACCACAGGTCAGGAAGAGATTGTTTTCAAACCGCAGTATCCCATGCGCATCCGCATGTCGGTCTATCTCTATCCGATCGGCGTGCTCGCATGCCTTTACTTTATTTACATGGCAGTCCTCTCCCGCTCGATCTTCCCAAATATCATCTTTGCCTTCATCTTTGGTTTTACCATCCTGAGCATGCCGATGATCATCTTTCGGGAGGTGCGCTTTGGGGATGCGATCCGCATCAAACGTTATTTTCTGCCTCCACGAAAGATTAATTATGAGGATGTGACTGACTTCACCCTGCGCGGGCTGGTAGCGAAGCACGGCGGCATCCCCATGTCCAATGTGCAGAACCGGTCTGAATTTGAGAAGATCATCAAGCGGCTGGCTGCACAACATAAAATAAAATTAAAGAAATAATGCATAATTTGATAATCATTCCTCCATCCTGAGAAATACGCGTTGAATTTCGAAAAACTTTATGTCTGAGAAAAATAGCGAACAATCCACGGAAGTAATAAAAGAATGGATTGAAAGACAGGGACATTCTCTAGAAATGAGGGTCGCTAGAGCATTTCGAGAGAATGGTTTTAATGTCTCTCAATATGAACACTATGTTGATCAAGAATCTCAGGCAGTCAGGCAAGTAGATGTTGTAGCATCACTATCTCGTGAAATTGGAAACAGTTACATAACAGTTCAATTGTTTATTGAATGTAAATACGCCAAGACGAAGCCTTGGATTATTCTTTTGACTCCACAGAAACTTAATAGTTTCACCTTCTTCTCGAGAGTTCTACGTGGGAGACATCCTTCAGATTGGAAAAATTCATTGACATTACAAGAGCGATTGGTTTCGCTGATTTTACTTTCTCTTACCAGATCTCTTGAAATATCAAAATTTAATATTGAATCAGCAGGCTACACAGTATTAGAAAAATTGGAACAAGGATCTAAGCAAAAAGATAATGCATTTGAAGCAACTGTTCAGGTTAGTAAGAGCGTTGAGGCAAATGATGTTGAAAATGAAGAGATTTTTAAGAACACCGTTAATGATTTTGAAACCAAACTAGATAGAGAAAAAGGTAATTCAGAAGGCGGACTAAAGCTTTTCTTGAGCATTGCATTTCCTGTTATCGTGATTAATGGTCAATTATTTAGTAGCTTTTTGGGAGACAATAACGAAATACAAGTTTCTGAAATTGGA
>JADGQB010000273.1 GCA_017882145.1 Anaerolineales bacterium | reverse complement strand
TATATTGGAACCCAAAGTAATTGGCTGGCGGGTTCAGGTTATTACATTCTCCTAAAAAAGTTGGATGGTGCCTGGAACATCGACCAGCGCGTAATGACATGGATCTCTTGATGTTTTTCCTCAAGACATTAATTTAACCGAAGATCAACTGAGATGAACGAGAATTAGTTCGATAAACAACGTATTTTTCGGAACTTAAAATCCTGTTTATCCCCGTTTATCTCCAGTTTATTTTTTCCGATTCGCACGGTTAGTCGATTAGTAGACCGGTGGAGCGTTCGTTTCACACTCTTTTCATTTCGATTACAATCACGCCATGTCGCGTAAGAAGTCGCCATTTTTTTGGTTTATTCTGGCCCTGTTGACCACCGCCGGGCTGACCGCCCTCGGCCCGCAGGAAAATTCCCTCGGCAGTGCCGTCCGGATCGTATATTTGCATGGCGCCTGGGTGCTGACGGCGGAGGCCGCCCTGGGCCTTGCAGCCGCCACCGGTCTGCTCGGAATCCTGTTCCAGCGGGAGAGCCTGCAGCGCTGGTCGACGGCGCTTGGCTATACTGGCCTTATTTTCTGGGTGACATACCTGCCGCTATCGCTATGGGCCATGCAGGCTAATTGGAACGGCCTGTTCCTGGCCGAGCCGCGCTTCCGGGTGGCGGTGATCTTTTCTGTGACCGGCGTGCTCCTTCAGATTGGCTTGATCCTGTTGGCAAAGCCGGCCTTCACCGCTCTTTTCAACGTGCTGTTCTTTGTCGCGCTGTGGATCGGGCTTTCCCGGGCCGATTACGTTATGCACCCACCCCCTTCCCCAATTTTTAGTTCGGGGGTCCTGTCACTTCAATTATTTTTTGTCGGGATCATCTTCCTGACCATGACTGCCGCCTACTTCCTGACCCGTTGGTGGATGCAAAAACAAAAGTAACGTGAAAACTTCACTGCGCTGGCAATTGGCCGCCTTCACGGTCATCCGGATGATCTTTAATACCCTGCACCGGATGGTCTATCCTTTTCTGGCTATCTTCGCGCGCGGGCTGGGCGTGGACCTGACGACCATCTCCTACGCTTTGACCGCCCGCAGCGTCGTAGGGACAGTCGGGCCGTTTGCTGCCTCGGTGGCTGACCGGCGCGGACGGCGTTTCGGCATGCTTTTTGGTGCGACCCTCTTCATGGTCGGGGCAGCCGTGGTGGTCTTCTGGCCAAGCTTCCCAGGCTTGACCATCTCCCTGGTCCTGGCGACACTTGGCAAGTACATCTTCGACCCTGGCATGCAGGCCTATATCGGCGACCGTGTGCCCTATGAACAGCGCGGCCGGACGATGGCCATCACCGAGTTCGGCTGGTCGCTGGCCTTCGTTCTCGGAGTCCCGCTGATGGGTTTCCTGATCGCCCGCAACGGCTGGATGGCGCCGTTTCCGCTGATGGCAGTGCTGGGTGTCTTGATTGTCGGCGGCCTGACCTGGATGCTGCCAAAAGATCAGCTGGCTCCCAATCGAAACAGTTCACGTGACAATTTTCGCCTGGTATTAACCTCGCTGCCCGCGCTGACCGGTCTGGCCATCGGCGTGCTTGCGTCGGCCGCCAATGAACAGGTCAACCTGGTCTTCGGCGTTTGGTTGGAAGACTCATTCGGCCTCCAAATTGCCGCCCTGGGCGCAGCTTCTGCCGTGATTGGCATTTCCGAATTAAGCGCCGAAGGCCTGGTGGCAGCTTTTGTCGACAGGCTGGGCAAACCGCGTGCCATCGCCCTGGGGCTGACGGTCAACTCGCTGGCAGCCCTGGCCCTGCCATGGCTGGGCCGGACGGAATTTGGGGCGCTGGCAGGCTTGTTCTTCTTCTACATTTCCTTTGAATTCACGATTGTAAGTTTACTCCCGCTGATGACGGAACTGCTGCCCTCGGCGCGTGCCACCCTGATGGCTTGCACAGTGGCTGCATTTTCGTTGGGCCGTGCGATTGGCGCCTTCCTGGCACCCCGGCTTTACACATTGGGATTCCTGGCGGTGACGCTGGGAGCTATCGGGTTCAACCTGTTGGCCTTCGTGGCGGTCAGCCGGCTGAGGAAAGAACATGCCTGATCCTGGACCTGCTCAGATACTGAAGCGTTACTGGCCGGTAATAATTATCCCGCTCGTGGCAGCCCTGTGTCTTCTCATCGCCATCCGCCTGGATAATGCCATGCAGGCGGGCAAAAATGACCGGGATTTCCTGCCTTTCTGGCTGGCAGGCAACATGATTGGCAGGGGGCAGAACCCATATGATGCCAACCAGTGGCAGATCGGGTATACGCAATACGAAACCAGCCTGGAACTTAACCCGGCATTCCTCTACCCTCTGCCGCTGGCCTTGCTTTTCGCCCCACTCGGTCTTTTGCCTTTCCGCAGCGCCTTCATCGTCTGGGTCACGCTCTGCCAGTTGATGATCATAGCCGCACTGGTCAGCTTGCTCACTCTCGATAAAAATCCACGTGCGAAGCTGTTCTTCATACCAATTTTGGCCGGGATGGTATTTTTCCGCCCGACCATCCTGACCCTGACTCAGGGCCAGGTTAGCGGATTATTCCTGATCATACTGGTTGGGCTGGCCTTTTTATGGCAAAAGGGGTATTGGTTCCAGGGCGGCTTGCTGCTGGGGTTGATGGCGCTGAAACCCAACCTGGGCATACCCTTAATCGGCCTGCTGGCGATCTGGCTTTTAATCCAAAAGCAATGGAGAGCGCTGCTCGGAACGCTCGTTTCCGGAATTATCCTGCTGGTTGCCGGACTGATTTACAACCCAGCCTGGGTCAGCCAATACTGGCTTGTTGGCAGTTCCAAGTTGGCCGTGACTTTCGGCGGCTCACCGACCGTCTGGGGCCTGGGGGCGCTGATCAGCCACAACAATTCAACCTGGACACTGCTGTTCGGCTGTCTGGCTGCCTTGGGCATTCTGTTCGGGTTTTTCCGAACCGTCCTGCGACGACAGGTAGTTCTGAAACCGCTCTCCGTGCTGGCGCTGGCAGTCTGTGTGACCCTGCTGATCACCCCATATACCTGGACCTATGACCAGTTGTTGCTGCTCCTGCCGGTCACCGTCGTGATACTCGCTATGGACCGCATGGGTGTCCGCTTCCCATTGACTGCCACCCTTTTCCTGGGATTGGATCTGCTCATAATTATCCTTTTAATCTTCAATGCCGCGCTGCAGGTGGAGATACTGAACGTGATGGTTCCGGCAGCCGTTTTTGGAATGTGCCTGTGGAGGAACGTATGCCAATAGACCCGTTTAAGTTGGAACGCTACTTCGCCCAATATGAGTTCAAAGTTAAGTACTTGCTGAGTCCGTCGGACTGCGAAAGCCTTAAGATGGATGAAGTGCTCCAAATGGCTTCTTCCGCGAGCCTCGACTTGTGGCACGGATTGAGTTTAAGCTACACTGAGAGCCAGGGATTGCCTTTGTTGAGAGCCGAGATCGCCAGGTTATATCAGAATATTCCGCCCGAACAGGTTATCGTTGCGGCGCCCGAAGAAGCAATATTCGTTGCCATGCAGACTTTGCTGACGCCTGGGGACCATGTGGTGGCTGTGTCGCCGGCCTACCAATCGTTGCATGAGATTGCCCGTTCGATCGGCTGTGAAATCACCAACTGGACCCTGCAACCCGGTAGGAATGGCAGTTGGCATTTGAACCTGGAGCAATTGGAGGCCAGCCTAACCGCCCGCACACGTATGCTCGTGATCAACTTTCCGCACAATCCCACCGGCTATACGCTCGCGCGTGCCGAACTGGATGCAATAATTGGGCTGGCTCGCAAGCATGGCCTGATACTCTTTTCGGATGAGATGTACCGGTTGCTCGAATATGATCCTTCCGCCCAACTGCCGCCAATTTGCGACCTCTACGAGAAAGGGATTTCCTTATCCGGCCTGTCAAAATCCTTTGCCTTGCCCGGCCTGAGGATCGGGTGGTTGGCCACCCAGGAGAAAGCGTGGATCGAACGCTGGTTGGCTTTCAAGGATTACACCACGATTTGTAACGGCGCCCCAAGCGAGATACTTGGCCTGATCGCCCTGCAGAATAAAGAGCGGATCGTCCGCCGTAACCTGGATATCATCCGGACAAACCTGGCAAGCGCAGAACAATTCTTTAGCGAACACGAGCGTCAATTTACCTGGTTCGCCCCTCGGGCCGGTTCCATCGCCTTCCCGGAATGGCTGGGCGGCGAACAGGTGGAGCAGTTCTGCCAGGAAGTGCTTGAACAGCAAGCTGTCATGATCGTCCCGGGCAGCTTATTCGATTTCCCCGGGAAGCATTTCAGGGTAGGGCTTGGCCGCAGGAATCTCCCGGAAGCATTGGAACATGTCGCCAGGTATCTGAAAGTACTATGAAAAGCGCAATCGCATTTATCTGCGATAAAATTTGAAAGCAAGGATCGATATGGCACAATTACCTTCTCCATAAGCAGGTGACGAGAGCTGCCGGCTGCAACAACGCCCGAGTTCCCCGCTATTCAATCAATGGAGATGTTTCCAAAGATAAAGGATTAAGGAGCCAGGAAATGCAAGATCAAATCAAACAGCAGATCGAACGGCTGCGGAGTCAGGGGGCTACCTATGTCGATGCCCGATGGTACCCCTTCGAAGAATCCAATCAGCTAATGATGTGGAACGGTAACCTGAAAAACGCCAGTTCTTCCCGGGAAAGCGGGATTGGCATCCGGGTGCTTTACAAGGGTGCCTGGGGCTTTTCTGCTTCCTCGGATATGGGCAACCTGGCCGGCCTGTTCGACAAGGCCTTCGAAAATGCACTCGTGGCGGCCGAACGGGTCACCTTCCCGATCCGCCTGGCCGAAAAAGATGCCATCCAGGCCAGGTTCGAGAGTCCTTCGCACATCAACCCCTTCGAGGTCCCACTGGCCGATAAGGTCGCCTTCTTGAAGGAAATGGATGCCCAGCTCGATCAAAAGGGTGTTTTCCAGCGCGTGAGCAGTCTGACCTTCGTCCGCAAGCAAATTGTATTCATGGACTCGGAAGGCAGCCTGATCGAAAAACTGATCACCGAGGTCTTTGCAGGATTGGAGGTGAACGGGCTGGACGACCATGGCGAGAGCTTCGAACGCAAGTTCCGCCTGGGCCAGCGCGGGGATAGCCGTGGCTGGGAAAGCCTCGAGCGGCCTTTCTTCACCGAGAATGCCGAACGGATTGTCCGGGAATTGAACCAGGTGCTGAAAGCGGATGAATGTCCCAAAGAGGACCGTTCTGTCATCCTGCTGCCGGGGATCATGTACCTGCAAACGCACGAGACCATCGGCCACGCACTCGAGCTGGACCGCATCCTGGGCTACGAGCTGGCCTACGCGGGTGGTTCGTTCGTGACCCTCAACGATTTTGGCAAGCTGCGCTACGGTTCCGAGAAGCTGACCGCGCGTGCGGATGCCACCCTGACCAACAGCCCCGGGAGTTTTGGGTTCGACGACGA
>JADGQB010000272.1 GCA_017882145.1 Anaerolineales bacterium | reverse complement strand
AGAGATTCATTGAGCAAGGTGGTTGAGACGTATCATGGATGATGGCAAACGCTTTTATGAACGACCTGTTTTTTGGCCGCGTTTGATCGGGGGGATATTTCTTTTATCATTTATCATTGCTTTCCGCTCTGAAATCCTGCTGTTTCTGCGTGTCTTGCAGGTCATTATCCAGTACATTCTCAAGTTTTTTACTTACCGACCGGTTAGTATCCTTCCAGCGGATACTCCCCAAGCCTTATTGATCTTATCGGTGAACCTGATCTTCTACTTGGGCATATATTTTATCATCCTTAAATGGATCTCTTTCTTCGTACTGCCGGCCAAAGCTGGCGTTGAAAGGCAAATGGTTTACGGGCGCTTGCTCGATTATGTACTTGGAATACACGGGCCGGCAGTATTCGTGAAAAATGGCAAATTGGTTGCAAGGAAGGCTGAAGAGTCCGTGGAAGAAGAGGGTAAAACCAGATTCGCATCCCTGGCCCTGGTTGACCTTGCCAGCGCGATCGTTGTGGAAGGCAGGTCACGCCCACCCAAATTAGCACTGCCAGACAAACCGGTACCAAAAGGGGAAATTGCCTTACCGATCCGTGTACTGGGCCCGGGAATTGGATTTCTTAGATCGGGGGAAAGAATTCGGGGTTCTGTCGACCTGCGCAAGCAGTTCCGTGTTGCAAAGGGCGTGCGCGGCTATACCAGCGATGGGATCGAACTGAAAACCAATGTCTTTGTTATCTTTACCCTGGGCCAGCCATCGGATGTGGTCACGGTTTTCGAAACAAAAGAGCATGCCATCTGTGTCATGTCGATCGACCGGGAAACACGGAAAATATCCATTTCGGACAAGATCGACCCGGCAGATGCCGCTGAAATTAGATCAAATATTCAGTTGCAAAAGCCGAATCTGGATGCCGATATGACACCCGACACCCTTTCGAGCAATCGTCCGCCCTTTGCCTACCAGGCGGACCACATTATTTCCGCGGTGATATCCCAACCGCGCAATGCCAAGGATGGCAAACTCGAGAAATGGACCGATCTACCGGCTCAAGTGGCGGTTTCCACCTTGTTGGACGAATTATCGCGAATATCGTATGATGAATTGTATTCCCTGGAAAGCTATGAGACCGCGTGTTACCTTTACGATACCTTTAAACCGGAATTTAGGCGCAAGGTGAAGGAGTTGGGAGTACTTGCGTATCAATTCGTGCAGCGTAAAGATGGCAAAACTCCGCAAGAAGGTGACATCTTTAACAAAGATAAGTTTATATTCTGGAATGCGACGGAATTAAAGAATTCCAAGCCGATCCGGGAGCGCGGTATCAAGGTGATCGAATGTGGTTTCTCGGATTTTATCCCAAGCGACAGTTCGATCCCGGACCAGCGCTTCGATACCTGGCGGGCCAAACAGCAAAAGGAAGTCGAACTCAGTAATGCCGAGTATGACCTCGAGATCATGCGCGAGACGAACCATGCACGCGCCCATGCCCAACGGGAAATCATCTATAACCTTTCCCAGATTTTCAAACTACCCGGTTATACCCAGGATGCCATGGCCATCCGAATATTCCAGGCATTGGAATCAGCTGCAGCGAACCCGGCTACAAACCGGCTATTGCCGCGAGATACCATGGATATGCTCAAAAGTTTTCAGCGCCTCCTATTTCCGCCTGGCCGGGATGAGCAAGCCCCAGATGGTCAGTCCTCCGATGGACCGAGGCAAGAGTCATGACTACACATGTGGACAGTCGAGCCACCGAAAATAAGCGGATGAACATCATGGAGAAATTCCTATCCGGCGATCGTATTTGGGGCAAGATACGCCTGGCGCTTTTTGTTATAGCAGCTTTAACTTTGTTTGGGACCGCATTTTTTATTCAGGGCCTCTGGCGTTACCTGATTGTGCCGTTTTTTGCCGCTTTATTAGCTTTCCTGGCAGGGGTACGGTACATTCAGGATATTTACGAACTGGATGGGCTCCGGCATGCATTCCGATATCTTTTTGCCGCATTTTTTGGCGTTTTTTATCCCCATTTAAGTGTCTCCGAAGGAAAAAAGAACCTCAAGAAAGATGCGGTGAATTTGTTGGATGCCATTGGCGGCCCTGGATTCGTATTTGTCCAACCCGGTAATGCAGTCCTCTTTGAAGGCCAATCTGCCCCAGTGGCAATCCACACTGCTGGGAACCATTTTGTTCCACGCTTTGAGACCATCCAAGCGATTGCCCTGGAAGACCAATATGGGGAAATGGAAGGGATTTCAGCCACGACCCGAGATGGAATCGATGTGAAGGTCGGGCGAACACGCTTCCGCTTCCGGCTGCTTTCCGATCCGCATACACGTTCGCTCCAGAATCCATATTCATACTCTGAAACATCCATTTATGACATGGTTTATAACCGCACGGTCTCGGAAGAAGGCTGGGGCGATTGGGGCTCTGGTGTGGCCGGGGATATCCGGCGGGTAATCAGCAATTACATCAATCGTCACACCCTGGATCAATTAACGGCGCCCAAAGAGACTGGCGGCGATCCCCGTGGCGATATCAAAACAGAGCTGCGTTCTGCGGCGGTTAAGAACAGCCTGAGGCGGCGCGGAACGGAATTATTGTCGATTGATATCGGCAACTTTGAGATCCCGAACAAGCTGGTTGAACAACAACGCCTAAATACCTGGCAAGTGAAATGGATGGGGAATGCCCGGCTGGCACGTTCCTATGGGGAAGCCCAACGCCTGGCCCACCAGGAGATCGGACGCGCCGAGGCCCAGGCCGAGATGTTGATCAGCATCATGCATGCCCTGTCAGATGTCAACCTGCGCGGCGGCACTTCCCAAAGCATACGCGATATGGTTCTGGTGCGCACCGCTCAACTCTTGGAAGCCATGGGGCAAAGCCTGCCGCCGGACGAGAAAACGCCGCCCAGCAAGAACGAAGGAAAGTCGGACCCAAAATGATCACTCTGGATGATGTTTATCCCTGGCTTAATAAATATGATGGCAGCCACCTCAGCCGCTCTTCGGAGCGCCTGGTAGATCTGGTCTGCACGGCTTTGGAGAAAAAGGATAAGGATGAAGCCAAAGGCCAGCTCCATCAACTTGCTGATCTGGCCGGAAAATTGCGGGATGAAAAAGAAGTCACTGAGATTTTGGTCGAATGTGCGCATTGTTACTATATATTGAATAACTTTGGGGCAGCAGATACCATTCTGATGGATGCCGTCTCAAGGGCCTGGTCGGACCTGCACCGACGGGCAATCATTCAATGGATGGAGGGCTGGGTAAAATGGCAAAGTCTGTCAACCCGGCCCCAGGCGGTGATTACCTGGCGCAATAGCCTCTCGGATTTTGACCGCCTGGCCAGAAAGCCGGGTCTAGCTCTCGAACAGCATGACTGGTATCAGGAAATGGCCAAGCAATTGGAGCAGAGTCTGGTCGAAGCGCTTGGGCAAGTGGGCAGTTATGTGGATATCAACGACCATCCAGCCACTGGTGCAGCCGCAAAAGGATCGCCGGCAACTTCAGAGTCCGTCTCTGCCACGTCTAAGGCGGCTGAAGCCGCGGTAACCAATTCTCCGGCATTTCACCAGCCTTCAGAATCCACGGTAACCCAAACGCAAGGCGCTCAAGAAGCGAATGAGCCCAGCGTTACCAACATTTCCGATATCCTGCAACTATTCACCATTTCCGAAGAAATCCCAGCAGGGGATTTTGGGCCAAGCGGAATCGACCCATTCCCAATCGGTACGGTTGAAATTGACCGGTTATCAATCAACGGGCACGCTTACCGCATCTACAGTACACGTGGTCGCAAGATCATCAACATGCCGTTCGATCAAAAATTCACGGTTGTGAAGGTCAAGGGCGACAGCATGGACCAGGAGAATATAACCGAGAAAGATTATGTTTTGCTTCGCAGGGTAGACGTACCTACGAATGGCGATATTGTCATGGCAGAGGTTGTAGGGATCGACAGCCATGCAACATTAAAAAAATATTCCAAATTGAGGGATACGATTACATTAGAACCCCACAGCAGCAACCCTGTACATAAGCCCTTTATATTTAACAAGGTGAATGAAGGATTTTATATTCGAGGCGTAGTGGTGGCGGTTTTGAAACCTGATTAAGAAATTATATTCTTGCATTTGCCCAGCCCAGCATGTTCTTATCAATTGACTTTCACTGTCATACAATCATCTCCAAAGACTCGCTCACTACACCCGAGCGGCTTGTAGCGGCCGTCCGTCGTAAGCATCTGGACCGTGTCGTTGTTACAGACCACAACAGTATTACGGGGGCTTTGGCTGCCCAGAACCTGGACCCGGAGCGAATCATTGTCGGCGAGGAGATCATGACAACTAAGGGGGAAATCCTGGCGGCTTTTGTTACCGAAGAGATCCCGCACGGACTCCCACCAAAAGAGACCATCCAGCGTCTACGCCAGCAGGGAGCTTTTATCAGCGTTTCGCACCCGTTCGATTCCTGGCGTAACGGAGCCTGGAAGGTTGAAGACTTATTGGAAATCACCCCCCTGGTGGATGCCATTGAGGTTTTCAATGCCCGCTGCACTGCCTCGCTGGATAACCAGCGGGCGGCGGAATTCGCCCTCCAGCATCATCTTGCGGGAACGGCCGGCTCGGATGCGCATGCAGCCTTCGAACTGGGCAAAGCCCGACTGGAACTGCCACAATTTAACGGGCCAGATGAGCTGCGAGAAGTCATATCGCAGGGACAGGTTAAGGGTGGCTTATCTCCTGCCTGGGTGCATTTTGCTTCGTGGTATGCTCGCTGGCGGAAAATGGTTGTATAATAGCCAGCGTTGGGGCGGTGGCGGAATTGGCAGACGCTGCGGACTTAAAATCCGCCGGTGGAAACACCGTGAGGGTTCGACCCCCTCTCGCCCCACAGATATGGTTGATTAAGGGGAAATCTGGCTAAAGAACCTGTATATAGGGGCACTCGGCACACAAAAAGGAGTGTGCCGCATGTCTTTAAAAGTCGAGACGCAGCGGATTCTACAAGTTTCTTCTGTAGATGATTACCTGCTGAACTGGTTGGAAGCCTTCCTCATTGACCGCAAAGCTAGTGGGGTTGCTGCAGGTACATTGCGCTTCTACCGCCAAAAGATTAAATTGTTTACGGACTACTGCGATGCCCAGGCAGTCACGCAGATCGGTCAGATCACCCCCTCCTTTCTTCGCCAATTTCTGCTCTACCTTGAAGAATCTGCACATAATGCCGGCGGAAGACACGCTGCGTTTCGAACCATCCGTGCGTTCTTCCTATGGTTCGAGGATGAAGTTGAGCCACAAGGATGGTCAAACCCTATTCGTAAGGTGAAAGCCCCTAAAGTTCCTGTGGAACCAATAGAGCCAGTTTCCTTCGAGGCTGTAACTCAAATGGTGAAGGCTTGTCCACATAATACTTTTTACTGGAGCTCGGAATGCAGCCATTCTGCTTTGCCTTCTCGATACAGGTGCAAGGGCTACCGAATTTCTTTCG
>JADGQB010000271.1 GCA_017882145.1 Anaerolineales bacterium | reverse complement strand
TTCAGCGCCTGCCGGATCTGGGCAATATTGTAATCGGCGATGGTTTCCAACAGGCTGTGAACAAAATCGGGGTGGTCGTAAAAATCCATCAGCAGGTTTTGCATGCCGCGCAAAGTCCAGGCGCGTTCGTACAGAGAAAAACCGATCTGGAAAACCCGGAAACGGTCGCCGTAACGAGCCAGGCGGTCAGGGATATCTGCAAAAAAACGTGGGTCCAGAGGATCGGGAAAAACGTAATGCTGAAGGGTTGGTTCAGGCAGGACACAGCCGGCAACGTTGCCGATATCCTTATCGATGCTGCGGTCCCAAACAACGCCGAAAACATCCTGGACATGGTCATGCCCAAGATCTGTGAAAAAACCGATATCGCTGCCCAGCTTGAGCAGGTGGTTCTGGAGGGCATCCTCCAATTCCACTGGCTTGAAATGCACTTCCAGCCGGGCCCGGGCTTCCTTTGTGAACCCACAAGACCAGGGCACGTAAGGAGGTGTTTGTCCAGCGAGTACGGTGTGAATAATTTCGCGTTTATTCATGAATTTGGTTATATGGAGTTTCACGGATGGTCTCGACCAACGCCCAGAAATTCTCGAGCGGGGTATCAAGCTGTAAATTATGCGTGGGACCAATCAGCAGCCCGCCGCCGCGCCCAATGGTCTTCAAGCGCGTGATCACTTCTTCCTTGACCTGCTCCGGTGTTCCAAAGGGCAGGGTTTGTTGGATATCGATGGAGCCCCAAAAGCATAGATCCTTTCCATATTCATTCTTCAATCGAAGCGGATCCATGGCCATGGGTTGGATCGGATTCAAGACATCCAGGCCGATCTCGATCAGATCCGGGATGATCGGATAAACCACCCCATCGGTATGGTAGGCAATTTTCACTTGCGGGTTGATAGCCCGCAGCGATCCGATCAGTTCAGCCATGCGCGGCTTGAAGTATTGACGCCACATGCGCGGCGACATCAGCATGGAGCTCTGTCCGCCGACGTCATCGCCCAGCCAGACCATATCCACTCCCATCCGCACCAGGCGCTGCGTGACGGTTTTGTGATAGTAAAACGGAATATCCAGCACCAGGTTGGCTCTAACCGGATCGGTGGCCAGGTCGATCAATAATTGCTCATAGCCGCGCAGGGCCCAGGCCGCCTCGAAGATGGTGGTCGGGGTGACGCCAACGATCCAGTATTCATCCTTGAACTGCTCCAGGACCCGTCCTGCTTCCGTATAGAGTTCCGGGCGATCGGGATCGGGCGCACGATAATTCTCCAGCGCCCGGTCTTCAGCCAGCGGGTGGCCGGACGGCTCGGTATATTTGCCTTTGCCATACGGGGTCGTGTATTCGACCGTCTTCCAGGTTACGCCCCATTCATCCCGGTAGCTGTCGACATTCTGGAAGCCATCCTGGTAATAGCCATTGACCCAGCCGACCGAGGTCAGCAGCATATCCTCATCCAGGGCGCGTTCGAGGGCGTAGGTGTTGCCGCCGCCGTGAGGGTTATGCAAGCCCTGGCCTTTCAACTGCAAGTCGGCTTCCAGGCGCACCGCAAACTCGGGTGTGAAGCTGATCTGCATCGGGCAGCGATCGGGTTCGGCGTGGCTTAGTGCGGTCAGAACGCGTTCACGATGTTTCATCAAGGTGCTCCTAATAATAGACCAGAGATTTTTTACCGCCAAGGCACAATCCCCATACGGCGGGGACAGGCGTCATGGATTTTTAGGAAAAGCCTTTGTATCTTGTGTGCCTTTGTGACTTAGTGGCTAATTTCCAGATTGACTCTATTTGGAAAATGCAGGACTTTTACCGTATTCCAGGGCGGTATCAAAAGCCGCTACGATATTCTCTGGGGGAACAAAGGCCTGGATATTATGCACCGCCGCGAAGACAAAGCCGCCGCCGGGCGCAAGGTCATCAATGCGCCGTTTCACCTCATCGACAACTTCCTGCGGCTTGCCGAATGGCAATACGTGCTGGGTATCTACACCGCCGCCCCAAAAAACGATATCACGCCCAAAGTCTTTTTTCAGTTCGCGCGTATCCATGCCTTTGGCAGATACCTGTACCGGGTTGAGGATATCAAAGCCAATCTCGATCAGGTCCGGGATGAGGCCGCGCGTTGCCCCGCAGCTGTGATAGAACAATTTGGCGTCCGTCTTTTTCTTGATGGCTTCGACCAGGCGCTTTTGATTAGGCTTGATCCGCTTGCGATAGATCTCGGGATTGATCATCCAACCATTTTGGCTGGCCAGGTCATCCCAAAAAGTGAAGACCTGGATGTAAGGGCCGACCTGGTCGAGATATTTGTTGCAGGATTCAATATAAATATCGGTGATGGTTTCCATCAAACGATCGGCAAAGGCCGGCTCGCTGATCAGCGCCATCAAGAAGTTCTGCAGGCCCATCACCCGGGCGGGCTGCTCGAAGATGCCCCCGCCAATCACCGCGCTGCCCACCAGGGCATAATCCGTAGTCTCATACAAAGCTTTCGCCTGTTGTCCGAGTTGTGCGTTGACTTCATCCGAATCAGGCCTGGGCCAGTGATAATTATCCAACGCCGACTGCGAGGCTTCCTTGATCGGGAAATCGACCCAATCAAAATACAATCCGCCTTGTTTGGGCATGTGCAATTTGGAGCCCCAGCGATCGATGAAGGCATAGTACCCGCCCTCTTCGAAAATATCGACACCCACCGACGTGGCAGCCGGCAGCTGCACCAGGCGAAAATCAACATCGAAGCGCTCCATCAAGGCATCATCGACATAGGGCAGCTGCTGCACGTAATCGAGCATCGTGATCTGCTCGAGCGGCAGGCCCAGATGCTGTTTGAGTTCGATATAGGTTTTTTTGACGATGGAAGTGACGATCGTCGCACCCAGGTCGATCGGGACACGATCGGGCTCCCGGTGGTTGAGGGCGGTCAGAACACGCTCACGATGGTTCATCAATTGGACTCCTTAACGAGCTGGCGAGCCAGGTTGCCGCGCCTTGGTTAGTCTCGGATAGGAAAATATAAATTCCGGTGACATTATAATCTGAAGGGTATCTGGTTTGTATCTTTTTCCATAAAATAAGCATCCGCCAGGGGCTAAAGCCCCGGACTTATGGCTCAAGGTGGTAAACCGCCATTATTATTCCCAGGCGTCTCTCGAGGATTTTACGGGGCGAGGGATCCATCCATCCGGAAATTGACAAATTGCTACGCGAAAGTCACAAACCGCCAGGACAAGCCAATTTACAGGTAAAATCAACCTGGTTATTACCCAAAGTGAAGGATAATAAATTTCCTTCGGCCCAAATGGAGGCAGTATCAAAAGGATTTCGGGAAGATTGTTCTGGTTGACCTTATCGATAGCATTTCTGGTGGGATGCCAGCCGCGGCCGAATTTGTCGACTCCGGCAAGTACAACCCCGGGTGCGGGTGTGACCATCCTGGGTCAACGTGAATATATTGTTCACCAGCAATTGACGCTCGTGAATGAGGGTCCAGGCCAACCCGAGAAGCAGAATATTTGGGTGGCATTAATCCGGGATTTTGCTCCATACCAGCAGGTACGGTCGATGCAGGTTTCGCCTGGAAAATATGCATTGGTGCGGGATGAGGATGGCAACCAGTATGCCGAGTTCGATTTTTCCGGGCAACCGCCCGGGACAACCCAAACAGTCAAGATCGATTACCGGGTGGAAGTCAACGAATTGGCTTACGACCTGTCCACTTGCAATGGTAAGCTTCCGGACGAGTATAACCAACCCGAGCTGCATATCGAATCCAAAAACCCACAAATCGTGGCCCTGGCAAGCGAGCTGTCGCGTGGCAAGGGGAGCGTGTGCCAACAGGTGCAGGCATTTTATGAGTACATCGGCAATACGCTTGTGTATACCGACAATGGAGCGAATTGGGGAGCCCAGGCTGCCCTGGGACCGATGGGGGCGGATTGCACCGAATACACCGATCTATTGGTGGCGCTCAGCAGGGCGAAAGGTATCCCTGCACGCTATTTCGAAGGACTGCTGTACCTGGATAAGGCTACTGAGGCCATTGCAAAAGTGGAGCATGCCTGGCCGGACGCATACATGCCGGGGGTTGGCTGGGTGGCCCTGGATCCCACCCTGGGCCGGGTGAAGGTCAACCGCGATATTTATTTTGGCCACTATACTCCCGACCATATCATCGTCACGCTGGGGGCAAGCCCGTCCGTGCTGCGGGGCGGCAGTTATTGGACGCATCTTTACTGGCCGGGGAACAGCACCAGGATCCAGGTAACCGGGGATTGGAAGATCGAACTCGTTAGCTCACAGGGGCAATAGACAAAATCTCCCCTCATGTTTTTTTCCTGTCGGCTTGTGGCAGAAAAAGCAATGAGGGGAGATGGGTTTACAAAGAAGAAAGTGGATTATTGAAACGGGGGCCAGATCACTCTCCACGTTTACGAAGATACGTGTGCATGATCACCGATAAGACGATGATAAAACCATAGATCAACTGGGTCCAGAAGCCCGTCAGGCCGACGGCGACGGTTGCAGCTTCGATGGCACCAATGATAAAGGCTCCCAGGAAGGTTCCGAGGATTGTACCAACGCCGCCGAATACGGAAGTGCCACCCAGAAAAACAGACGCCAGGGTGCTTAACAAGTAACCATCGCCCAGGCTGGGCCAAAAATAAGCCACGTAGAAACTGGCGATCACACCGGCGAAGGCTGCTACCAGCCCGACCAGCATAAAGGCCTGGATCCGAGTTCGTCCGGTGTTGATACCCATCAGCTCGGCGCTTTTTACGTTATCACCAATCAGGTAGATATGCGCACCAAACCGGTGGCGGTTCAGCAGCACCCAACCAAGGATCGTGATCACGACCAACCAAACCATCTGCATGGGAAGGAATCCGCCAATCTTGCCGACAAAGAGGGGATAGAAGAAGGTTTTTTTGATAAAAATCAAAGTGAAATTCGCACCTTGCGTAAGGACCAGAACCGCACCTCGCCAGAAGAATTGTGTACCAATGGTGACAACCAGCGAAGGAATGCCAAACTTTACGATGATGATCCCATTGAGCCAGCCGATCAGGGCGCCGGTTAGCAGGGCAGCGATGATAGCCAGGAATACCTGTATGGTGGCATTTCCGATAAAGGCAGTTTGGTTATATATGAAAGAAAATGACACCATGCCCATGGCCATGATGGAAGGAAACGAGAGATCCATCTCCCCGGCAATCACCACAATGGTCAGGGGAATGGCCATAATTGCAAAGAAGGGGATGGAAGACATGAAGGCCGTGTAAATCTGAGAGGACATGAAGGTCTTAGGGGCTGAAACGACAAATATTATCCACAAGGTAATAAAGACACCCAGAATTCCAAGTTGGGCGCTATTCGAGCGAGCAAATCGCCTCAGACTGAAGGGCACTTTATAGTGCTGGGTGACTGCGGGCACGTTTTCAGTAGTTTGAGAATTCATTGCATCCATCCTTGACTATGCGTTATTAGATTGTTCCGGATTCTGCAACATGAATCATTTTTTCCATTA
>JADGQB010000270.1 GCA_017882145.1 Anaerolineales bacterium | reverse complement strand
GCGCAAAACTTCGGCCACCATCGGGTCGAGGTCGAGCAGTTTGGCCACATGGTCAAACTGTTTCTGCGCCATTTCAAATTCGTTGAACTTTTCAGCCATTGTTATTCTCCTGATAAAAATGTTGGTTGAGGTTCGTGAAAATATAAGCGGGCACCCCGGACGGAGGGCCCGCTTCATATCGCTACTTTATGTAGATAAATTCCTGCATAGGCATTTTCAACTTGGTTGTCTTACAACCTAAAGGTACCCGATTAACCGTCCGAAGTCAATATGACGAAATCCACACTCCCCCATGATTAATGTGACGAAAATCACAATGATACAATAATGGCCCGGTTTCCCGGGCCATTGACCTGATTCATAAAGGGATTATCCGGATGGATCATCCTCATCGCCTGGCTCTTCATCCTCACCCGGGTCGAGTTCGATGCGGACCTTTTGCGGGTCCAGCTGGACCCAAAGCAGGAGCACGTGCCCGTCGTCTGTTTCGACCGAACGCGCCGCCACGATGGGAGCCTGTTCGGCCAGGCCCATGTCGTTGCGATATTCCAGGTGGATGGGTTGGTTGATATGCCAGCGGCGGTAGCAACGCTCGACCAGAGCCGGGCCATTAAACGTCCGGAGGCGGGTGAGCAGGGTCAAAGGCAGGCGCGGGCCTTCGCCGAGCCCCAGTGCCCAGCCATCCTGGACGGGTTCAAATACAGGAGGTGGACCTTCGATAATGGTGATTTTGTCGTCCATAGCCGGAGATGATACCATAAAAATCCAGCTTATAATCTAATCGTAATGTTAGAAATTAATCTGTGAAGTGTAAACCTTCTCGTTGCTCCCATAATTATGTGAAAAGCCATATTCTTTAACCCCCAACGCACCAGGACACGAATTTTTTAAAACCCATTAAACTTCGTGACTTTGCTACTTCGTGGTAGCTCTTTCAACGAAAACCGGTAGAATCACTTTATCAAGGAAATTTACATGGGAAACAAACTGACTCCCAAGATCATCCTGGAAGGCACGCGCCTGACCTTCAAGACCGATATTGCCTTTGCGCTCAACGAGCACCCGCGCATTGTGGGGCCGCGCAA
This sequence comes from Anaerolineales bacterium, assembly GCA_017882145.1. Classification (GTDB taxonomy): domain Bacteria; phylum Chloroflexota; class Anaerolineae; order Anaerolineales; family Villigracilaceae; genus UBA877. Next base: position 4,451 of record JADGQB010000270.1, on the reverse strand, counting down.
GTATCGCTATCATTCTCCGCTGATCTCGGCCGAGTGGTGCGCCTTCACCAACTTTCCCTGGGGACGCGGACCGATCAACTTCGAGCCGCACGAGGAAGCCCAGGCGATGGAAACTTACGCCACCTGGCTGCGCCTGTTCGAGCTCCAGCGCTACTATTCCTGGATCGTGGACCGCTTCCACATCTCCACGCGTGCCTATCAACTCCAGGCATACCACAAAGACTACGATTTCCGCTGGCTGGAAGAGCGCCTGCTGCCGCTCAACTTCCGGCTGGTGTTCCTGAACCGCACACCCGAATCCTTCGCAGCCGCGCGCGAGGAAAGGCTCAAGGTTTCGGGCAAACCCGACCAGTATAACGACCTGTCGGCGTTTGTGCGCGAACAGGAGCTGATCAAGCGGCTGGTGGGCGAGTCCAGGCTGCCGCGGCTGGAGTTGGACATTTCAGATAACGACAAGGCCGGTGCGGTGGAAAAGATCGCCGATTGGCTGGAGTCCACCGGCGGGTTGTGGATGGAATAAACATGTACGGGCAACCAGTCCGCTTCTTGGTATAAACCGGTCGCCCGTACACAATGGACACGCCCGTAAAAGCAGGCGGGTTGAATGGCGATTTATCGCAGAGCAAACCGCTCGTAATGGATCCGCATTTTCGGTACACCGGCTTGCCGTAGAGCCCGGATCACCTTTGTCATCATGACAGGCGGTCCACAGACGAAAAACTGGGGATTCTCGAAACCATCCAGATACTTTCGCAAAAGCTCCAAATCCACATAGCCTTTTTCCCCAGGCCAATCCGGCTGGTTCGAAAGCACATGTACAACCCGCAGTGAAGGTCTGGCCGCGGCCATTTTCTCCAACTCGTCTTTGAAGGCGATATCCTGTTCGGTTTTATTGCCCCATATCAGGAGGACGTTTCGTTCCAGCATCCTGTCACGCATGTAACGCAGCATGCTCATAAACGGGGTGATGCCAATCCCGCCGGCAATAAAAACCAGGTTCGGTGCGTCGTAATTAAGAAAACTGAAAGTCCCGTAGGGGGCGCCAATATAGACTTGATCGGCAGGGTTGGTATCTTTGATCGTTGAAGTGAAATCTCCAATCGCTTTTACCGAGACGGAAAGATCATCGCTGGTTGGACTGGAGGAAATTGTGAATGGATGAGGTTCCACCATGTGGCCGTCACGCAGCATCGAGAGCATCATGAATTGACCGGGTTTATGGTCCGGCTTTTGACCTTTAAAGTGCACACTCCAGGTATCACGCGTCTCCTGCACCACATCCGTTACCTGAAGCGGGTGCCTGCGCACCTGGATGCGATCCCAGAGAATGAAGGCGACCAGTACCAGGTACAGGGCACCCAGGAAATACCAGAATGAGACCAGGGCCGGCTGGCTCGCCATCTCGGTGCCTAAAAGCAGGCTGTGAACGAAGATGATTGGCAGAATAATGAAATTTACCCAGTGCAGCTGCTTCCACATCCCATATTTCAAGTGTAATCTTCCATAAAGGAGGGCAGAGCCCACGGTCACAATCACAATCAATATCGTAACCAGACCAAATATCATCGGCCATTTTAAAATAACCGTGCCAAGCGACAGGAGGTCGGATGAGAAGTGTAAAACGGGGTGGGCCAGCATAAACCCGAACCCGAAAATGCCGGCTGTTTTGTGGGTCGCCAGCATTTTATCCAAACCCAGGTTCCTCTCAAGCCATTTAAGCCTGGAGCTTAATAAAACTTGGAAGAGGATCAGGATAAATCCGGCCAGGGCCAGCAACCGGCCAATCACACACGGATAGTCGGTGGGGGAATCTGTCGCCAAAAAGGCCGGCAGCCAGAAGTAGACCGGTATGGCAAGAAATAGACCCAGACCAACATAAAGCATCCATTTTTTCATTGCTGACCTCCTGAAAAGGTTTACCTGTTATATTTTAATTCAATCAACTTCCAAACGGGTCCTTACCTTTTAAATTATAGGTTGGATTGTGCCAATAAACACAAGAAAAGATGTGAAAAGATGAGGAAAGATTAGTTGTATAATTTCCAAACCCACATGAAGATGGAAATGCAGATTGTCATTAATAACCTGGGGATTCCGATCTGGCCGATTGGAATATTGGCCCTGATCGCAGTCTTGGCCATTTTTTGGCATCGCAAGCACAGTTTCTCTTACCTGGTTTTCTTCTCAATCTTCTGGGTGTACGTAATGGCAGGCCTGGATAAAACCCTCTTCCCCATTCAAATTAATGGTACATTCGTGGATGTGATGCGGCAGGCACCGTTATTTTCACAGGTCAACCTGCTGCCTTTCTATTTCAGCCGATACGGCCTATCACCGGCCGGTTATTTCATCATCCTGGCTAATATTCTTCTGACCATCCCTTTTGGCTTTGGCTTGAATTTTATCCGACGCCTCAGGCTGAAGGATATCCTCTGGCTGTCGTTTGCGGTTGGTTTCGGGATCGAGTCTGTACAGTTGTTAATGACTTTGATATTAAGGTATCCCTACCGGGTTGTGGATATCAACGATGTCTGGCTGAACGCCGTGGGGGTCTTGATCGGATACGGGCTGTTCCGAGTCTTCGCCTGGCTGTATCGATTGGTAGTGCCCCAGCGGCCAGGCTCTAAACATAGAGGGCTGTTCGCTTACATTTATGCCGTTGCAGACCAGTCAGATGAAAGCTCGATCCGGTAAATGAGGGGGTAAAAGATCTGGGACAGCTCTTTTCCTCTCAATCAATTTTCCAATTCCTCCCAGCGCAGGTAGGCACGCGCTAATTCCTCTTCCAGTTCCTTCAAGCGGTTGGCGGAGCGGGTAATTTCGGCGTTGTCCTGCTGGTAAAAGGCCGGTTCGGCCATCCGGCTTGTCAGCCGGTGCTGTTCGGCCTCCAGGCTTTCGATCAGGTGCGGGATTTCGGCCAGCTCACGCTGCTGCGCCTCGATCAGGCGCTGCTCTTTATAGGTCAGCTTCGGGGAGGACTGCAGCTCGCTTTTCGGACGCACCGGCGCAGGTTGGCGCGCTTTCACCGGTTCGGGGGTTTCGGGGACTTCCAACGCATTCTGGCGCTGCCAATCGTCATATCCGCCCACGGTTTCGGTCACTCCGCCCTCCCCATCCAAAGCCAGGGTACTGGTGACCAGGTTGTTCAGGAAGGCCCGGTCGTGACTAACCAAAAGCAGCGTGCCGGTATATTCCAGCAGCAGGTCTTCCAGGATTTCCAGCGTTTCGATATCCAGGTCGTTGGTGGGTTCATCCAGCACCAGCAGGTTGGCCGGGCGGGCCAGCAGGCGCGCCAGCAGCAGGCGGTTGCGCTCACCGCCCGACAGGGCGCTGATGGGGGCATGCACGCGTTCACGCGTGAAAAGGAAATCTTCCAGATAACCGATCAGGTTGCGGGGTTTGCCGTTGATCGTGATCGTGTCACGGCCTTCCCCCACGTTATCCAGCACCGACTTGCTTTCGTCCAGTTGGCTGCGGAGCTGATCGAAATAAGACATTTCGACATTGGCCCCATGCCGCAGCTCGCCGGTCTGCGGCGGGATCTCGCCCATCAACAGGCGCAGCAGGGTGGTCTTGCCGGAGCCATTCGGACCGATGATGCCGACCTTGTCGCCGCGTTGAATGGTGGTAAAAAAATCCCTGACGATGGTTCGGTCGCCAAAGGCAAAGCCCAATCCCTCGGCCTCGATCACCAGCCGCCCGGAGCGCCTTTCAGCCTGGATCTGCATGCGGATCTTTCCGGGTTGTTCCCGGCGTTGGCGGCGCAGCTCACGCAGTCGCAGCAGGGCGCGTACACGGCCTTCGTTGCGCGTGCGCCGGGCTTCGATCCCGCGCCGGATCCACTGCTCTTCCTGCGCCAGTTTTTTGTCGAAGAGCTCATTCTGGTCCTGTTCGGCCGCCAGCAAAGCTTCCTTGCGCTTGATAAAAGTTTCGTAATCGCAGTCCCAATCGAACAGGCGGCCGCGGTCAAGCTCCACAATGCGGGTGGTCAGTTTCTGCAGAAACACCCGGTCGTGCGTGACGAACAGCAGCGTACCGCCCCAGCGTTTTAAGAAATTTTCCAGCCAGTCAATGGATTGGATGTCGAGATGATTGGTGGGCTCGTCCAGCAGCAGCAGGTCCGGGTTGCGCACCAGACCGCGCGCCAGCAGCACCCGGCGCTTCAATCCTGCAGAAAGCAGGTCGAAGCGCCTCAGCGGATCCAAACGCATGCGCGCGATGACCTGCTCCACCTGCAGCTGGCCCTGCCAGGCGGAATCTTCCGGTGCGGATCCGGCGCCGGCGGCATTCTCCTGCAGCCCGCTGGCGACGATTTCGGTCACCGTGCCGACCAGCCCCTGCGGGATCTCCTGCGGCAGATAAGCCACGCGCAAATTCTGCTGGCGGGCAACTACACCGCTGCCAGGCTCCAGGTCGCCGTTGACCAGCTTCAGCAGGGTGGACTTGCCCAT
>JADGQB010000269.1 GCA_017882145.1 Anaerolineales bacterium | reverse complement strand
CCATCCACCAATGCCTGGCTGAAGATGCCGCGCCGGCCGGACTTTAGCTCTGCGCGCATATCGATAACCGAGACAGGTGGCAGCCCGCCATGCTCTGCCGGGCTTCTAAAAGTCTGAATGCGTTTCGGCAATTCCAGCCGCAAGCTGCCTCCACCTTCGGCTAGAAAGCGTTGTTGGATGGTTGGCGTGGCCGAGCCCAAAATGCAGACCGCACCGCTCAGCCGGGCATAAACTTTGGCTGCTTCCACCGCATGGTAGAAGGGCGGCTCGGACTGGTAGTAAGAACCATCGTGGCATTCGTCCGCCACGATCAAACCAAGGTTCGGCAATGGCGAAAAAAGCGCCGAGCGCGGCCCAATAACTACTTTCAACAGGCCCAGGCGGGCACGTCGCCAGGTGTCGTACTTTTCGCCTGGGGAGAGCCGCGAGTGGATCAGTCCCACCTGCCCCGGAAAATGTGCTAGGAAGCGCCGTACCATCTGCGGTGTTATGGCAATCTCCGGGACCAGGATGATGGCCTGCCGCCCACGCCGGATGGCTTCGGCAGTCGCGCGCAGATAGAGTTCGGTCTTGCCCGAGCCGGTAACGCCGTGCAGTAGAAAGGGGGGGAGCGGGGCAAAGGTTTGAAACGCCGCTTGGATTGCATCCCAGGCTTTTTGTTGGTCGGGTGTCAATACCAGCGGGAAATTGTTCTCTTTTCCCGGCTCATTGCTTTCTATTTTTTCCAACGGATCCCGCCAGATTTCCGCCTCGCGCAAAACGATCAGTCCGCGCTCGTCCAGTTCCTGCAAATCGGTTATGTTACAGCCCGATTCGGCGTAAACCCATGCAACATTAATGGCCTCCGGCTCCCTCATTAGGAAGCTCAAAGCAGACTGGCGGCGTTTGCGAGTAGCCTCTGTTTTCCCGAGATCCTTCAGAGCCTCTTCAGCTTGTTCCGGTGGAACTGCCAATTGGGCTGTTCTCACGAACTTGGAGCGAACGGTGGGAGGCGGCAGGATCGACTGGCTGGTCAGCACACCACTTTTTGCCAGATATTGTGCCGTCTTGCGCCATTCCACTTTGCTGAAATGCCTGTCGATCTGGCGGCCACGCAGCGGTCCCTTTTCGGAGAGGAGTTTAATGATGCGGGCCTGTATCCCGACCCATTGACGCTGCGCACTTCCTTGCGGGTCTCTAAGTGCGAAGAGCTGGTCTGCCTGTTGACTTAACCCGGAAGGTAGCATCAATTCGATCATCGCTGCCAGGGAATTGAGCGTAGAGGCGGCCATCCGCTTTGCCAACTCAAGTTGCACAGCGGTCAAAACCGGGAGCGGGTCGAGCAGCTCATAGACGGGTTTTGTTTCGGCCACCGAGGGCTGGTTGACGAGTTCCAGGACCACGCCCTGGACAGTTTGCCTGCCAAAGGGTACGGTTACAAGATGTCCCGGACCAACCTGTCCGATCAGCTGCTCGGGCAGGTGGTAGTCGAAAACCCCGCTGATAGTCGGGACATTGACAGCAATTTGCACGAACAGTTGCATAATTCGATGCTACGGTACAGGCTTGGGACAGAATTCGGAGGTTGCTTTTGCAAAAGTGGGGTCTCTATCCAATCCACCGGTTATTGATTGAAACCTGCGCCAATTATTGCACAGCCCATCTATGATGCCGGGCGTGATTTTTTGAGCAGCAAGGCTTAGCTCATTAGCCTGCGACCACTGGCCGGTCTGGGCATATGCCTCGATAAATGGCAAGTATTCGCCCCCGGTCGCTGGGCTTAAATCTTTCGCTTTCGCCTGTGCGCCGAGCTGCAAAATTGTCTCCCAGTCTTTCATTTGACGTGCAAGGTCTGCTTTTTCGAAAAAATAACACCAGGTATGGGCGGGTTCGGTCCCAAACACATCAGGATTGGGAACATTGGGATCGGCTCCGATGGTAATCGTATTTAGATTGGAAATCGGAATGATATTGCTGATTTCCTCAACAAACTTTGGGTCTTCAGAATAAATCGGATCAAGAATCCGCACACATTCGTTCGGGCTACCGCCGTTGAAGTACATCCCGATGGCTTGAGAAGTGTTGCCCGTGAAATTGCCTTTAACGAGAGGCAAGTTTGGTTTATAGCTGGATGCGGGCACATGCCATACGTCAAAATATGCGTACTGCGGGTTCACGTCAATTTTTTTGTTAAATAGCAGGTTGACAACATAGAATCCATCATAGTACGAACTCTTGTCGGTAAACGTTCCAGACCCAATAATCGCTGTTCCTGGTTCCAGGTTAGGGATCCGCCAGGATAACTGCCAGTACAGACTCTGTTGATTTATCCAATCCAATCTGAATTTGTTGGTGTTGTAAATTTGCAGGGATATCGAACCTGCCAGCAAGATGGCAAACAACCATTGCTTCTGGTTGCGCGTCCTTAACATCCAATCCAGGAAAAAGACAAGCAGAATAACCGCCCCCACCATGGGCCCAAGTGCAAAACGGTCGGACCATTTTCCGCCAGCAATTTGCCGGTCAGTAACCCAAACAGGTATCGCTCCGGCGATAAAAGCAACGCTTCCAAGAATAAGCATCTGAACAAAGATCTGATTCCTGGCCGGTTTTTCCTCATCGGAGGTTCTGCGAATATACAAGTAAAAGAGGACCGCGGCCACAATTCCCAGAAGCCAGGCAATCCTGGCAATTTTCGAACTAAAGACATTCAAATAAGCAATATCCAGAGTTCCGACCCAAACCGATACCAGCAAATGGCCGACATCCAGATAAACCATCCCAAATAAGGTTCCCAGTGCGCTCACAGGAGAACTTAGAAGGGTTTGTAAAAGGGAGGGTGCATTTGGGTCTGTGACAGTAGTTGTAGGGAGATATGCCAGCCGCCACCAGGCATAAAGACCCAGCCCAAGCACAAAAGGCGACCAGTAAAGAACGGTCTTCAAGAGAGCATCCTTCTTTTTCACATCCCGGGATCGAAGCATAAACCAAATGAGCAGAGGACGGATTATTTCCAGGATCGCGAAGTATTCCAACATGAATACCTGGGAGACCCCCATTATTACGGATAGTGGCATCCACAACCAAAAAAGCTTTCGATTTTTAATTGCCAGGACAGTCAGATAAAGTGAACCAGCGAACAACAAAAAAGCTGACAGATGCCGGCTGAAACAAACAGCCACCAACTGGTCCAAATAACCCGGGAAAACAAACAGGAGCACTCCCACCCATTTATGCAGCCAGGCACGCTTGGGCCAAATTGCATTAAGAGTAAAGTAGATAAATAAGATCCCGAGCCAGCGCAAAATTAAGGAAGCCAGTTGCCATGCAAATGGCGTCATTTTGACAAATGAAAACAGAAACAGATTGGATAAACCTGAAAGTGGTCGTCCGAAGTAATATGTAAAGGCCAGGGCTGGATCATGCAGGTAATAAAGGTAAACCGTTTCCCAATCATCCCAGTAAAAGCCCGGACGGGTAAGGATGAACCCATATGCAGCAAAGCCTATGAAAAATAAAACGATCGGGTAGAACCAAGGCTGGTCAATAATTTTTAGTCCTGCCCTGATTTTCGACTTAAAAAAATTACTCATAAACAGTATCCCTTTATAACTTCGTTTTCAATATTACTGCTGCACCGTACCCAACCACCGACGAATAATCGCCAGTCACATCTCCGGATGTGGCATGGTGCAACACTTTGACGGTATCCGCGCCCAGTTCTTTAGCAGCCCATAATACCGCAGTCAAGGCACCCAGTCCGCAGGCAAAGCCCTTCGCTTCCTCTTCAGCACAAAATACATCCTCAGGCGAGAAGCTCTCGATCCGGTGTAACATTTCGGTGTCGAAGGTTAGGGCCTCTTTCTGGGTATAGAAGTGGGAAAGGTCAGTGGATGCAACCAGCAAGGTGTTCCTGCCGCGCAGAGTCTCAGCCAGGGCTTCGCCAAGTCGCTGCGAAACCTTTGGCGATTGGGCGCGCACCATCACTGGGAGAAGTTTAAAATTCCCAACAAGGCTGCGTTGTAAAAAGGGCAGTTCTATTTCCAGGGAATGCTCCTGGTCATAGGCTACACGGGTCAACCCGTACCCCAATACTTCTTTAAGGTGAGAATCCAGCATTGCAACGGCTTTCTCTTCCACCGGGATCTGTCCCAATGGAGTGGAGTAAGCTGCGTGTGCAGTAGTAAGCAACGGTTCGTAGGTGGCCTGGTGCATGGGCGAGAGCACCGCCACAAGGTCCGGGCTTCTCCCGCGTATCGCGGCAAAGGCAAACCCGGCTACCGGTCCCGAGTAGATGTGTCCGGCGTGCGGTGCAATGACAGCGACCACCTCACCGGGTAGCTCAGGTAGTTCAGCCTGGTCAAGGTACTGGTCAACAGCAAGCGCAAGGGCCTTGGGGTTACCCTCATACCACTTCCCAGCCAATGGAGACGGACGAACAGGTGCGATTGTTGCCATAGATGCCTCCTTGTTCGCTTTTATTTTAGCACGGAAGGGAGGCGGATTTTCACTCAAACCATGAACAGCGCTATTTTACCAAAATCGATATGATTTTCAGGTTCCGCCGCCTGGCAGGCATTACATGGTTCCCCCGCCAATTTGACTCTATCCAATGCTACCCTACATACAGTTCGAGTGGTGGGTGAGTGATTAATGCCGCCGATTCGCACCCATCTTATTGGATGGATAATCCAATTTTTCAGACAGGATGGCATGCCAGGAACATTCTGATCGATGATCAATTTCTTTTGGAAAGGTTATTCACGTGGGTTTTTCCGCAGGAAAGCACGCTTATTTTGCCAGCGGACCAGGATGGCTAAAGCTCCCAGCAGCAAAGCTACGCCCGGCCAGATGAACAGCCAGGAGTTTGGCTGCCTGGGTAGGGCTTTTTGAGCCAGCGGAGGTTGTGTAGTTCGGTTTGTGCCGGGTACTGCCGGTTCGGGTGTTGCCAGCTCGGGAGCCGACATAATGGAGGCTGCCACGGTAGGAGTTGCCAGCGCATACTGGTCAGTAGCAGGGGCGGTAGTAGCAGGTGCCGCGGTGGCAGGAACTGCCGGTGCAGGCGCGAAAGGAGCAGCGGTAGCAGGCGCGACGGTGGCGGCATTTGCCGGGCCGCCGCCAAGACCGCTGGGTGCAGCGGCCATCATCGGTGCAGCTGAGCTGGGGCCTAATTGACCAACCAGGCTCGTCCCCAGGGTAAAGATAAACAATAACATGGCAACTGCCGATGCCCACGAGAGCGCCGGGACGAGCCGCGGCAATGGAGGCCGGATCCCTGCCATTTTGGGTGTCAGTGTGAAATTGCGCGGGGCGCGCCGGTGCGGTGTGCGCTGGAGAAGTTTGCGGGTCCGGCGGAATTCTTCCAGGGCGGAGGCCAGGGCTGGATCCGATCGAATTCGGTTTTCCAGGCGCGTTTTCTCGGCCGGGGATAGCTGCCCGTCGATAAATGCTGAAAGGTTTTCCATGTCGCGAAAAGAAAGGGTTGTCATACGCTGCTCTCCTCTTCCAGACGGAAGGCAGCCGGTAAAAGTTCCCCAAACCCTTGCAGGCATTCGCGT
>JADGQB010000268.1 GCA_017882145.1 Anaerolineales bacterium | reverse complement strand
GATGAGGCGTTGGGACAGTTCGAAGCCGTACTTTCCAGTGTGGAAGGATTATAGGGGCGCACGGCATCTGCCCTGATTGGAGAACCCATGGCCGATCCAGTTATTCTTGCAGTAGACCTCGGCACTTCGGGAATGAAAGTTGCGCTCATCACAGTCGGTGGGAAGGTACTGGGATGGGAGTCTGAACCCGTCAAACTCATCCTCACGGCGGATGGAGGTGCGGAACAGTCGCCGGATGAGTGGTGGGGGGCTTTTCTCTCGGCGGCAATCCGCTTGATGGGGCGCGGTTTGGTTGCCGGTTCGGAGGTGCGCGCCGTATGCTGTTCCACCCAGGGTGAAGGTACTGTTCCGGTGGACCACAATGGCCAGGCCCTGATGAACTGTATCCTGTGGATGGATATGCGCGGCGCCCCCTACCTGAAAAAACAATTCAAAGGACTGGTCAACATCAGCGGAGTGGGGCTGCTCAACATACTGCGCTGGGTTCGTCTCACCGGCGGGATGCCCTCCCTGACCGGAAAAGATCCGGCCGCGCATATGCTGCTCATCCGTGAACGCTTCCCTGAAGTGTATGCCCGAACCTACAAATTCCTGAACGTGCTGGATTACCTCAATTTACGCCTGACCGGGCGTTACGCGGCGACCTTCGACTCGATCCTGACCTCGTGGGTGACCGACAACCGTGACCCGGACTCCATCCACTATGCCAGGGAGCTCGTTGCTGCCTGTGGTGTGGATGGCGATAAGCTGCCCGAAATCATTCCGTGCACCTCCGTACTCGGTACGCTCAAAGCGGAGGTGGCTGCGACACTGGGTCTTGACTCGGATGTGCAGGTTGTGGCCGGGGCGATTGACACCAGCGCGGCAGCCGTCGGTGCGGGAGCGGTGGAAGATTATCTTCCTCATCTTTATATTGGCACATCCTCCTGGATGGCAGCACACGTGCCGTTCAAAAAGACTGATATGGGTTCATCGCTGGCCTCCATCCCATGCGCCGTACCCGGGCGCTACCTGTTGACTGCCCTGCAGGCTACCGCAGGCGGCAACCTGACTTTCCTGCGTGACAATATCCTTTACCACAAGGATGAACTGCTTCAGGAAGCCGACGTACCTGACATTTTCAAGGTGCTCGACCAGATCGCAGCGCGCACACCGGCCGGGGCAAACGGCGTGCTGTACACACCCTGGATCTGGGGCGAGCGGGCGCCTGTCGATGACAAGACGCTGCGCGCCGGGTTGTATAATCTGTCTTTGCATAATACACGTGAGGATATTATCCGCGCTTTCCTGGAAGGGATCGCCTTCAACACTCGCTGGCTGCTCCCCCCCATGGAGAAGTTCCTTGGGCACAAGCTAGCCTCCATCAATATCGCCGGAGGCGGGGCACAGTCAGACGTCTGGTGCCAAATTTTTGCGGATGTGATGGATGTGGAGATCAGGCAGGTTGCCGAACCAATTTATGCCAACGCACGCGGCGCAGCCTGGATCGGGGCAGTGGGACTGGGCTTGATTTCCTTTACGGATGTGCCGCGGCTGGTACAGTTCAAGAAAATCTACACGCCAAATCCAGGGAATCGGGCGTTATATGACGACCGGTTTGACGTTTTTATACAGATTTACAAGCAGATGAAGAATGTGTATAAACACATGAATTCGTAGAGGCGGATGGCGTCCGCCTTGGCGATCACAATGTTCCATGACAATACAACGAGGTGCCTGTTTGACCGAAATATCCCACCGCCGCTTGAAAGATCCGGTTTTTAATGCATAATAAGGCGATGCTATTCGAACCCGAACTCATCCTGGATGCGCATGCAGACCTGGGGGAGGGCCCGGTCTGGGAACCTCGCAGCGGCTGCCTGTACTGGGTGGACATCCACGCCGGCCACCTGCACATTTTCAATCCACGCGAAGGAATGGACTCACAAGTCGAAGTCGGCGAGTTCATCGGTTGCGCTGCCCCACGCCGCTCGAATGGGCTGGTGCTGGGTCTTCGCAGCGGTTTTGCATTCCTCGATCTGACGGCCGAAAAGCTGACCCGAATTGTGAATCCTGAAACGCACCTGCCAGGCAACCGTTTCAATGACGGCAAATGCGACCCGGCCGGGCGCTTCCTGGCGGGCAGCATGGATGACGCCGAGCTCGAGGCAAGCGGCTCGCTTTACTCACTCGACCCGGATGGTTCAGTTAAAACGCTGCTGACGGGGAAGCGTATCTCCAATGGCCTGGCCTGGAGCCCGGATTATCGCACCTTCTACCACATCGACACACCTACCCGGACCATTACGGCCTTTGACTACAATCTGGTTTCAGGTGACATAGCCAACCCGCGCCCGGCGGTATACGTTCAACCCGAGCTGGGCTGGCCGGACGGCATGACCTCGGATATCGAAGGAATGCTGTGGGTGGCGATGTGGGGCGGGGCAAAGTTGACCCGCTGGGATCCGGCCACAGGGAAATTGGTGGCGGAAATATCCTTTCCTGCCCTGAATGTTTCCTCGTGTGCCTTCGGCGGACCCGATTTTACTGATCTTTATGTTACTTCGGCCTGCAAAGGGATGAATACAGCACAATTGACAAAATACCCTCTCTCTGGTGGCTTGTTTCGTATTAGGACGAATATCCAGGGGATGCCAACGTTCGTATACGGCAGATAACAGGCTCCGGAAACCTCCCGAACGTGATGAGAAAATGTATCCTTATCATCCTACGGGCACCTGAGACCATGCAGACAGCCTAAAGTACCACCCCGCTGCCAGTAGGGTTGTGCTAAAATAACCATACCTTATTGGAGCCCATATGTCTGACATGGTTGAAGTAGTCATCGACAGTGTACGCGTTAGTTTGATGTCTCCACAACGGGTGGTGGTTTTACGCCAAACGGATGTGGAACGCTACCTGGCTATTTGGGTCGGGCCGTACGAAGCTGAATCGATCACTGTAGCGCTGCAGGAAGTGGAAATGAGTCGGCCGTTGACGCATGACCTGCTCAAGAACGTTTTCAGCCTCTTTGAGGCTAAAATCCTGCGCATCGAAATTATCGCCCTGAAAGATGACATTTTCTACGGTAATATCGTGGCGAAAGCGGATGGTAAAATCCTTGATATCGACTCGCGTCCTTCAGACGCAATCGCCCTGGCGGTACGTGCCCACGTTCCAATCCTGGTCAGCCAGGACGTGATGGAATCGGCCGGGATCGTCCCAGAACGCGATATGCAAGAGGAAGCTCCGTCGATGCCTACAGACGATTCCAAGCCTTCAGGGCAGCCTGCCAAGGAAGGCGAAGAAGGCCTGGATGTGTTCGAAGATTTCCTGAAGAAACTCAAAGACGATCCGGGTGACGAAGAAGAGAAACCAAAAACCTAATGGCCGATCTAGCCGCTCCCGAAGAGCGCCGTCCTGACAGCGCCAGTGCTGAAGGCACAGGTGAGCTGGACGAAAGGACTTCCGTCCCATCCACGTCCGTCATCCCCCACAACCGTGAAGCCGAAGAGGCCGTTGTGGGGGCAGTGCTCATTAACCCGGAAGCCTACTACGACCTGGCTCAATTTCTCCAGGCAGAGGATTTCTACATCCATCGTCACCGTTGGATCTGGGAGGCGTTCAACCGCCTGCACGAAAAACGCACCCCGCTGGATTTTTTGACGGTTACAGAAGAACTTCAGAGTGCCGGGCAATTGGCTGAAATCGGCGGCCCGGCCTACCTGACGGCACTGCTCAACCAGGTGCCGACCTCACTGCATGCCGAAGCTTACGGACGGATGGTCGAGGCAGCCTCGATACGCCGCCGCATGTTGACCGCCGCGAACCAGATCGCCACCCTGGCCTACAACGAGCAAGAATCGGTCGAGAACGTTATCGAGGAATCAGAAAAGTCGATTTTCAACGTCAGTGAGCGGCGGCTAAAGAAAGACCTCCTGCCGATCTCGACGGTCTTAAGCGAGTACTATGACCGGATTGACGAGCTTGCCAAACGCCCTGAGGAAATCTTTGGTGTCCCAACCGGCTTTGTGGATCTGGACAGGACGCTGACCGGCTTACAGCCTTCCGACCTGCTGATCATCGCTGGCCGCCCCGGACAGGGCAAATCCGGCTTCCTGCTCACGGTGGCCAAGAATGCCGCCCTTCTGCATAAAAAGCACGTCGCAATTTTCTCTTTGGAAATGTCCAACGAGCAGGTGGTTCAACGCTTATTGGCGCAGGAGACTGGCATCGACAGCCAGCGTTTGCGGAACGGCAAGCTCAATGATAACGAGTGGCCGCTATTGACGCATGCCATCGAAGTGCTGGGTGACACGCATATCTACCTCGACGACACGCCTGCCATTACTCCGCTGGCCCTGCGCACCAAATGCCGGCGCCTGCACATGGAATTCGGGCTCGATCTGGTAATCCTCGACTACATCCAGCTGATGGGCGGCGACACACACACCGAGAACCGCGTCCAGGAAGTTTCCTATATTTCCCGAAACCTGAAAGTATTGGCACGCGAACTGAACGTCCCGGTGCTGGCTGCTGCACAACTCAGCCGCGCCGTTGAACAGCGCACAGACAAGCGCCCGGTGCTCTCTGACCTGCGCGAGTCTGGCTCAATCGAACAAGATGCCGATATCGTCATGTTCATTTACCGGCCCGACCAGTATGAAAAGGACACAGTCAAACAAAACGTAGCCGAGATCATCATCGCCAAACACCGCAACGGCCCGACGGGTAGTGTCGAACTGGTCTTCATGAACCACCTGGCCAAGTTCGTGGATGCGGCCACGCGCAACATCGATTTTAACCAGGCATAATGCTCCCTCACCCGGCTTTTTCTATTTCCTTGGGACGCCTTCCCAAGAAGAGAAAAAGGGTGAGGGGAGATGAAAAATGAGCAAATTCCAGGGCTTTACCGAATCTGAATCTTTCGTCCAAATCCCCGAGGCGTTCTTCCGTCATCTGCTCTCCGAGATCGACGACCGGGATGAATTAAAAGTAACGCTGTTCGCCCTGTGGCGGATCGGGAGCATGGAAGGGCGGGTTCATTTTTTACGGAAACAGGATTTTGAGGGTTGCGTTCCGGATCCGGGCCCGGCGTTGGAGAAAGCCGTAGAACGCGGCAGCCTGCTTGAAGCAAGGCTACGGGTAACCAGCCAGGGAATCCCAGATAAAGCCACGGCACTGTATTTCCTGAACTCCCCGCGCGGTCGGGCCGCCGCCGAATCTCTCGCCAGGGGACAGTGGCAACCAGACCTTAACGAAACCGCTACTCCAGCGCCTGAGCGGCCCAATGTTTTCAAGCTCTACGAGGAAAACATAGGCCCGCTGACGCCGTTGATTGCGGATGCAGTGAAAGATGCCGAACAGACCTACCCGCCGGAATGGGTGGCAGAGGCGCTGGAAATTGCAGTCAAGAATAACAAACGCAACTGGAAATACGTCGAAGCGATCTTACGACGCTGGAAGGAAGATGGGCATGCCAAAAAGCAAGATAGACGAGACACTCAAGAAGATGGCCGCCGGTACACCGAAGGCGATTACGCCGACTTCATCGAGCAC
>JADGQB010000267.1 GCA_017882145.1 Anaerolineales bacterium | reverse complement strand
ACCTACAACCAGATTCACTTCCCCGGCGTGCGCTGGGTCAACCTGCAGATCGAGCACGAGTTGTACTGTCACGGTCACCTGATCGAGGCGTGCCTCGCGCACCACATCGCCACCGGCCGGAATGACTCGCTAGCCCTGGCGCGCGCGGCGGCCGACCTGCTGGTACGCGACTTTATGGGGAAAGGTCCTGAATACACCCCCGGTCACGAGGAGATCGAAATCGCCTTGCTGCGTCTGTACCAGGTCACCGGTCATAGCCCCTACCTGGAGCTGGCTGCGCACTTGCTCGAGCAGCGCGGGCGCACGCCGCGCTTTGCCCTTGCGATACTCCGCCAGAACGCCAGCGCGAACAAACGGGGGAAGTTCGTTCGCAAACAGCGAGGCGTCTATCTTTTGGCCCATCCCGAACACGCCGCCTTTCGCCTGCCGGCGCGCAACGCCGCCAGGAATTCCTGGCTGGTTACCCTGCGCTGGTTTGCCAGCGTCCTCTCCGGCAAATACTTCCAGCAGCATGCCCCGCTGCGCGCCCAGAGCGTGCCGGTCGGTCACTCGGTCCGTTTCGGCTACCTCGAAACCGCCATCGCCCTGCTCCAGCGCCTGCGCCCGGATGGCAGCCTGATGCCGGTGCTCGAGCAGAGTTGGGAACATATGGTAACCCGGCGCATGTACGTCACCGGTGGGCTTGGTTCGCTACCCGTCCTGGAGGGCTTCGGCAACGATTACGAGCTCGACCCCGGGTACGCATACGCTGAGACCTGCGCCGCCCTGGCGGGAATGTTCTGGAACTGGGAGATGGCCCTCACGACCGGAAAAGCCAGATACAGCGACCTGTTCGAGTGGCAGCTATACAACGCAGCCGCGGTCGGCATGGGACTGGACGGGGAGAGCTACTTGTATAATAACCCGCTCGCCTGCCGGGGCGAGCTCACCCGCCAGGCCTGGTTTGACATCCCTTGCTGTCCATCCAACCTGAGCCGTACCTGGGCAAACCTGGGCAAATACATCTATTCAATGGACGACCAAGCCCTGTGGATCCACCAGTACATCGGCAGCCATAGTAAGCCGGAGTCTGGCGGTCTATTGGAGATACGGCTGGACTCCGGCCTGCCGTACACAGGGCGGGTCGCCATCCGGCTTACCCCGCGGATCCGGGCTGAGTTCACCCTGCAGTTGCGCCTGCCATCCTGGAGCGCCGTCCCCCGGGTCACGGTCAACGCGGAGCCGGTAGCGGTTCCGGCGGCTGCGCTTGAGAGCCAGGCGGCTGCCGGGGGTTACGACCCGCGTAACGCGCGTTTCCTGCCCATCCGGCGAGTCTGGTCGGCGGGCGATCTGGTCGAAATCGATTTCGACCTGCCGATCACCCTGCGCCGCGCCGGCCCCAAGGTCAAGGGACATCGAGGAAAAGTTGCCGTTACACGTGGTCCGCTGGTCTACTGCCTGGAAAGTGTCGACAACCCCGGCGTGGACCTGTTCACCTGCCGGCTGGACCCAGCCTCGCTGCGGGCGGAGCCTGCGCCGGAACTACTGGGCGGGATCCAGGTCCTACGGGCCACCAGCGTTGACGGCTGCCCACTGACCTTCATTCCGTACTGTGTGTGGGCCAACCGCGGCCCGTCGCAGATGACCGTGTGGGTCAGAACCTAGAAAAGCTCCAAAGCGAAAGGACTCGACATCCATGGAAATCCCATCCACCACTTCCCGCCCCAAGCTTTCCCGCCGCATCTGGCTGGCCGTGATCCTGCTCGGTTTTTCCGGGCAACTGGCCTGGGGGGTCGAGAACCAGTACTTCAATACCTTCATGTACGACAAGATCACCCCCGACCCGCGGCCCATTTCGTGGATGGTGGCAGCCAGCGCGATTGCCGCCACCCTGACCAGCCTGCTGATGGGCACCCTGTCTGACCGCACCCGCACCCGCTGGGGCAAGCGCAAGCCCTTCATTCTTTTCGGCTACCTGGCCTGGGGAGTCGCGACGGCCGCCTTCCCTTCGGCCGCTTTCCTGCGCCCGATCGGGCTGGCGGTGGGGATTGCCATTCTGTTCGACTGCATCATGACCTTTTTCGGCTCCACCGCCAACGACGCCTCGCTGAATGCATACGTCACCGACGTGACCAGCAAGGAAAACCGCGGCCGGGTGGTGGGCGTGATGGAGATCCTGACCTGGGTGGCGATCCTGATCGTCTACGGCGCCTCCGGGTTGATCATCGAAGCCTGGGGCTATTTCACCTTCTTCTACCTGATCGGCGGGATGGTATTTGTCCTGGGCTTGATCGGCAGCCTGCTGGTGCGTGAACAGCCCGACCCGACCCCGCCTTCGCGCTCCTACTGGGGCCAGATCGGCGACACCTTCAAGTCGGCCAACCTGCGCGCCAACCGCTCCCTGTTCCTGCTGCTGTTTGCCCTGACGCTCTACGGCATCGCCGAGCAGATCTTCTTCCCTTATTTGATCATCTACCTGAACCACTACCTGAAATTGCCCACCCTGCAGGCTTCCCTGCTGATCTTCGTTTGTATCCTGGTGGGTGGGATCGCCCTGGCCTATCCCTTCGGCGTGCTGGCAGACCGGATCGGGCGTAAATGGCTGGCCTTCGGTGCCATCGCACTCAAGATGATCGGTCTGATCCTGTTCTCATTGATGAAGACCGTCGTGCCATTGACGATAACCGGCATCATCTGGCTGGCGGGAATGTCGGCCTGGATGATAAGCACGGGCGCCTGGACAAAGGATCTGTATCCCGAAGACAAGCGCGGCCAGTTCGCCGGATATTTCATCCTGTTTACTGTCGCCTTTGCGATGGTGCCCGGTCCGCTGATCGGCGGTTGGCTGGGGACCCATTTTGGCATCGCCGCCGTGATCAACGGGCAGGCGGGTTTTATCCCCACCCCGCTTATCTTCCAGGTGGCGGGCATAGCGACTTTGGTGGCGACCATCCCGTTGTTCTTCGTCAAAGAACTGAAATCGTAATGCCTCAGAGGGCAGCAACTTTGCCCTACGCAAGGACCAACCAATGACCTGGCAACCTGTCCCTGGCAATCTCTTAACGCGTTGGGCGAAAGATCTGACGCCTGAAAACGCATGGCGTGCATATCCGCGCCCACAGCTCATCCGCTCCGAGTGGCAGAACCTGAATGGGCTGTGGGAGTATGCCATCACCCCCAAAGAAGGGAGCGACTTCCCCGGGACGCAGGGGCAGATCCTGGTGCCCTTCCCGCTCGAGTCGGCCCTCTCGGGTGTCAAGCGTGCGCTCAGCCCTGAAGAGCGCCTTTGGTACCGGCGGACGTTCCGGGTCGAACAAGCCTGGCAGGGAAAACGCATCCTGCTACATTTTGGGGCGGTGGACTGGGAGGCCGAGGTTCGCATCAACGGTCAGGCGGTCGGGATACACCGCGGCGGGTTCCTGCCCTTCTGGTTCGACATCACCCCGGCGCTGCAAGCGGGTGATAACGAGCTGCTCGTGGCGGTCGCCGACCCGACCGATAGCTCCTGGCAGGCACGCGGCAAGCAGGTGCGCGCGCCCAAATCGATCTGGTACACGGCGGTCTCCGGCATATGGCAGACCGTCTGGCTGGAGCCGGTGCCGCAGGCCTTCATCGCCGGGCTTAAGCTCACCCCCGACGTGGACGCCGGGGCGGTGCGGGTGCAGGTCCAGGCCGGGGGCACATCCGGCAGCCGCGTGGTCGCGCGTGTCCGGGCGTACGATGCCGGAGAGTTGGTGGCGGACGGGACGCTCGATTCCCTCTCAGGGGAGATCACACTCCCGATCTCCGATCCAAAATTATGGAGTCCGGAGTCGCCGCACCTTTACGACCTGATCGTCGAGACGAAGGATGACCGGGTAAAAAGCTACTTTGGAATGCGCAAGTTCAGCCTGGGCAAGGACACCCAGGGACGGGTGCGCCTGTGCTTGAACAACCAGCCCCTTTTCCAGTTCGGCCCGCTCGACCAGGGCTATTGGCCGGATGGGCTGTACACTCCACCCTCCGAGGCTGCCATGTGCTTCGATCTCGACATGATCAAGAAATTGGGCTGTAACATGCTGCGCAAGCATGTCAAGGTGGAACCCGCCCGTTACTATTACGAATGCGACCGGCGCGGGCTGATCGTCTGGCAGGATATGCCCAATGGGGCTAAGGCGGTCGGAGACGCGACCTCCCTGCTGGCAATCTGGTTTGGTTCCCGGCATCGGGATGGGAATTACGCTTACGCCGGGCGGGAAGAGGCGGCGAGCCGGGATGACTTCCGAGGCGAGCTGAAGGAGCTGGTCGAGCATCTATATCACTTTCCCTGCATCGGAATGTGGGTGCCGTTCAACGAGGGCTGGGGCCAGTTCGACAGTCACGCGGCGGCAGATTGGCTCAAGACCTGCGACCCGACCCGCCTGGTGGATGCTGCCAGCGGCTGGTTCGACCAGGGCGGCGGAGATTGCAAAAGCCTGCACGTCTACTTCAAGAAGCTGCCCGTGGACAGGCCCGAGAAAGAACGGGCGCTGGTGCTCTCGGAGTTCGGCGGCTACAGCCTGAAACTGCCGGGCCATCTGTGGAACCCGGCCGTCGAGTTCGGCTATCGTAAGTTCCGTTCGCCTCAGGAATTAACCACTGCCTACCTCGAGCTGCTCGAAAAGGAATTAAAGCCCTGGATCGGGCGCGGTCTTTCGGCGGCGGTCTACACCCAGACGACGGACGTGGAGATCGAGATCAACGGCTACCTGAGCTACGACCGGGAGGTTGAGAAGATGGACTTCGACCGGCTGAAGGAGATGCACGCGCACCTTGCAGAATGAATGTCCCAGACCGGGTGGGTTTCTGCTTAATCTTCTCCGCAATCGCTCAAAAAAACAGCTTTCAAATGCTTTTTTAGATCGTGATCAGCATGATCGCAATGACCGCCAGGGCCACGCCGAACACCTGCAGACGGGCGATATGCTCGCGGGTGATCAGCCACGCCAGGATGGCTGTCACCGCCGGATAGAAGGATCCCAATACCGCCGCAACATCCAGGCGCCCGCTTTGAACTGCCAGCAGGAAGAACAGGTTGCCGGTTACATCGATTGCTCCGGCAAATCCCAAGAGCGCCAACGGAGCGTGCCTCAAGCTGACCGGCCGGCGCGTAAGAAAGGCAAAGGCGAGCACCAGTACACAGCAGGCCAGGCGGCCCGCGGCCAGAGGCCAGAAGACTGCCTGCTTGTCGATTTGACCCAACATGATGAAGAGACCACCAAATCCCAACCCGGCCAACAAGGCCATGCCCAACCCCGCCGGTTGGCCTGCGAGCTTTTCGGGACGCGCGAGCAGCCAGATGCTGACCAGCCCCAGACCAAAACCGGCCAGTTGCAGGACGTGCGGCAGTCCCTCCGTAAATGCGCCAAAGAGTACCGGGAAGGTGGTTGCAAGCACGGCCGACACCGGTGCAACGATGCCCATCCGCCCGGCGGAGAAGCCGCGCAGCAAAAATGCCAGGCCGGCCATGCCGGAAATCCCGGCCAGGGCTCCCCACAGCAAGTCGATCGGCGCGGAAAGCGGCTCATGCCGGGCCAGCGCAACGATCACCAGCACGAGCAGCCCGACATGGTAGGAGATAAGAATGGT
>JADGQB010000266.1 GCA_017882145.1 Anaerolineales bacterium | reverse complement strand
GCCGCGAAAATTTACGTTTATTGATCGTGGCCGTCTGCGAGTTTATCACCACCACCCATGCCCATTGTGTCCCGGCCGAAATTAAATTTGAGACCTCCATCGAGGCCGAAATCAAGGCTCAAATTTATGGCCTGGTCTTGAAATGGCTTCAGCAATTGGAAGGCGCCCCTTCCCCCGATCTGGCTGCCACATCCGCCAGCTGGGCCATCTACGGACTTGCCTCCCAGTGGAGTCATACCAAAGAGCACGCCAGCGCTGAAACCTTCGCGGAACAGGCCCTGCCTCTGGTGTTGGCCAACCTGAGCCTCTCGACCGCATTAATTCAAAATAACTAACCGTGAAGTAACGAAGGATGCCAGGTTCCATAAAAAAGGCTTCTTGGCGGCCTTCGCATCTTCGCGGTTAATTTTCTAACCAATCCCCGTTCTCCCCTTTGCGAATGCTTTACAGACTTCGCCCTCGCAGAGCGATGGGGAGCTCTTGCGGATCAAGGGCGGGAACAATATGCTGCATCCATGCAGACCGGCGCCGAGCGGCGTTCCGGTGAGATCGTCCAGGCTGGGGGATGCGCCGGAATTTACCGTGATCGTGACACATCAGATGGCGATCTGGTTGGCGAGTTCACAGGAATCCGCAGGGTTGGGAGTGCCAACACCCAAACAAGCGAACTGAGTATGGTACACAAACCTGGCGTTTATGTACGGCTATCTTCTCACAAGCGGGAGAAAAATAATGTGATCCATGAGCGTGGCGTTTGTCGAGGCGTAACCGATGCGATACAAGCTACCGTTGAAACCGGAATACCACATCTTGAGTGTGCTACCCACCTGCAATACCGCTGCGTGGTCGGCGCTGCCATTGTCCCACGCACCGGCAGTGCCCTGAGGCAGAACCATCCCTTTACGCGTCCATTGAGTGCCATCTGAAGAGGTCGCATAACCTACCTGGCAGAGATCCTCGGCCTGGTTACAACCGGAATACCACATGTGATACTGTCCCCCGTCAAATATCACCTCGGGATGATAGGGAGTTGTGTCCCAACCGCCGCTTCCGCCGGTGATGACGGCGCCATATTTCGTCCAGGCCAACCCATCTGGAGATGTGGCATACCCAATCGCGCCTCCCGTGGCGCTGCCGCCGCGGTACCACAGCTTGTAGACCGTGCCGACTTTTATCACGCTGGTCATGCCCACATATGTTGAATCCCAACTACCGGTGGCTCCTACATCCGTTACCGGATTGCTGGAATATTTCGTCCAGACGATTCCATCCGTTGAGGTTGCATAGCCCACCCGCCCTATGCCGTAAGAGTCGAAACCGGTGTACCACAACTTGTAAGTGGCACCATCTTTCATCACCGTCGGATAGCTTACACCGTTGGCATCCCAACTACCCGTGGCACCGGGTGTTAATACCGGAGCAGAACCCTGCTTTGTCCAGACCACGCCGTCTGGAGAGGTGGCATAACCGATCTTCATGCTGGTACTGGCTGTGCTCCAACCGGCATACCACATCTTATAAGTCGTTCCATCCAGGATCACGCCTGGCGAATAAACTTGCTTGTCATCCCATGCGCCAGAAACACCGTTGGTCACCACCGGATTACCAGCCAGCTTTATCCACGCACCAGGGATAAAGGGAGTTTCCAGCGAACGCGCGTGTGCGCTCAACGTCCCCATTCCAATTGACCCGAGCACCAGGAATACCCCAAACATACGAGCAAAAAGTGAAAAAAGACGGCTCTTGTTCATAATGTTTTTCTCCATATAATATTTGGCATGATGAAATCACACTACCGGATGTGTATCTGCGCCGGATGGACTTTTCTGTGCCGCGGGCTGTTTCTTGATCAACCGCAGCAGTAATTCCTGGAATTCCATCCGATTCTTAAACGGGTAATTTTCCGCATCTTCCAGGGGATGCATATCGCCGCACAGACGGTCTGGAATCTCTGGATCGAAATAAAGTCGCAGGATAAATGTCTTGATCAGCCGCATTCTTACTCCGGTGTTACTTTACCAAACGCGTTTGCCAATCGATTGCCAAAAATGAGGCTGAACCACCATTTTTTGAATCAAAAAAGCCGGATTGGGAGAAGGCTCTCTCCAACCCGACTTTTTTGGTGTAAATGCAATCGAACTTTATTTCACGCCGGATCGTTTCCTTATCCCGGCATACAACTGCTGGAGCTCTTTTTGCGGCGTCAGGCCCAGTTCCTTCTCAAGGGTTTTTTCCAGTCGATGGTATAGCTTGATGGCGGTCGTGCGGTCGCCCAATTCCAGCGCGGCGCGCATCCCCAGTTGCACGGCCTGCTCCTGCCAGTGGTTGTGGAGCAGAGCCCGCTGCGCAAGGTCGAGACAGTCCAGGGCAGCGCCACTATCCAACTTCTCCGCCGCCAGTGACAGCAAGGCCTGCTCGAACAGATCGGCGTAATGCTGCCGTAGGGGCAGGGTCCATTCCTGGTAACCGAACATGGGCAGATATTCGCCCTGGTAGATCCCAACCGCCTTTTCCCACTCCCTGGCACGCACAGCCTGCTCGAATTCCAAAAAATCGATTTTGGAGCCGGGCGGCAGCAGCAGCGTGACTTGTTCGTCACTCACTTCCAGATATCGGCAGGGAAAACGCCGGTCAGGCAGATCCGGTTCGAGCAGGCGCCGCAGTGCCGAAATGGCATGATGGTAGAAATGTGCCGCTGCTTCCGGATCTTTATCCGGGCATAGTGCTTCGGTCACCTGTCCAGCCGAAAGGCAATACCCTCGGCTCGATAGCAGCAATGCCAAAAGTTCCCCGGCGCGGCGCTGGCGCAGGCTCTCTTTTGAAAACAGGTCCGCCCCCACCTGGAGTGTAAACTTCCCAAAGGTTTTGGCCTGGATTGCAGCCGGCGGCACGCGCTTGATCAGTTCGAATAAGTCCGCGCCGGTTTTAACTACCTGCGCCTGACTTGAATCCAGCATTGCCGCGATCCATGGGATCACCAGGTTGCGTTCCTGTTCGATCAGAAAGATATAGCCGTTGTCAGTGATCAACTGCACCAACTGCTGCCAGCTCGTGTTGGCTTCCGGCTTCTTTTGGGTGGACAGCAGGACTGCCAGGTACAGGCTGGCGCGCGCCTGGTCGAAATTGGAACGCAGTTGTTTGGCTATCTCCAGCGCCGCGCGTAGATCCTGTTCTGCTTTCTGCGGGTCGCCCAGTTCGATGACCGTCCGCGCTCGTTCGATCCAGGCCAGGGCCTGGAACTGGCGGTAATTCAAGCGCGCCGTGGCCGCGACCGCGTCTTCGGCCCAGGCAGCCGCAGTTGGGAAATTCCTGGCGGCGCGGTAACAACGGCACAAACCCAGCCGTAGCTCGACGGCCAGCCCGGGATCGCCGGTTGCTTCTGCTATGGATCGGGCGCGTTCATACAGCGCAAGGGCAGTCTTCAAAGATGGTGCGCCGGGTTCCAGGAGGCCGGCGCGCAGGCAGCAGTAAAAGCCTTCACCGAGCGAGCCAGGCGAAACAACTTCTTCCATTTGATTGGCCACCTGGTTGGCCAACTCACGTTGACCGGTGCTCCAGTAAACCCAGGCAATATCCGACAGCGGGAACCATAGATCCTCGCCCAATCCCAGTGCCTGGGCCTGGAGCAGCGCTTCCTTGCCGGCTGCCAGGCACAACTCGAACGCACCGTGCGGCCAGTAGATATTGGTGGCCAGGCTGTGAAGACATTTATAGAGGGCGTAGTGGTAATCCAACTGGCGCGCCAGGTCGATAGCCTGGTGGTAATAGTTCTCCGCAACGTCGGGGTTGCCGAGTTCGGCCGCACAGTTGCCGAGCATCCGCAAGGCATCGCAGCGCATTGGAGAATCGGATGGCGCCTGGCCTAGGACTTCTTCCGCCAGGCCCTGGGTCAGGCTGTAGCGCCCCTGGCGGAAATGCGAATGTGCCAGGCGGATGAGCGCAATCGCTATCTCATCCGGTCGGCCTTGCTTGCGCGCCTGTTTCAGCGCCAGATCGGCGCGATAGATGCTTACCTTTTTTTCAGCAGGCACCGACACCAGGCCGGTTTCCGCTTGTGCATGCGTGGGAATCTCCGTCATGAGCTTGGTCGTGTTTAATTGTTCCCGGCCGAAATTACCATCTGGGTGCTGCCATCCTTCGACATGATGAATGGGACATTGAAAATGGCTTTTTTCATGTCAGCTCCTTACAGGAAACCATAATATCGCTGCGCGCGTGTTCAAAAACCTGTTTGTGCCCTGGGAACTTTGCGGTTAATTTCCCGATTCGCTCAAAATTGGTTGAATATCCTGACTGTTTATGCAGTTGGCTATACTGTTAATAACGAGATACCTGCCGCTTGCCAGCCCAACGGTATTATAGTACTGCGCCAGAATGTCTGGTAGGGTTGCAAGTCAGCCTGGCTTCAATCAGCCGATATTGGACACATTGATATTTCTTCATGATATACTTTTTTACAAGTTGCAGTCTCTTGCGGGTTTCAAAGCAGACCGAATAGATTCCTTGGCAGGTGATTATTACCTTGAGTTCATAATGAGACATATAGTGATGCCTTCTTTTCAACTACCGCCTCTCTTTCTCCCCAATCTCCTGATCCTCCTGTTTTTCGTTTTGGGCGATTTGGTATGGCGCAGGTTATCGCCTTCCTGGGGATTATCCAACGGTTCGTGGGTTGCCACTTACATTCTATTTTTCATGCTCAGGATCGGTTTTTTTATTCTGTGGATCCTCATGCAATTCATGCTGCGCCAGGTGCCGCTCTATACCCACCACATCTCCCTGTGGGTTTTTCTGGTTCCGAACTTGCTCCTGTTGGGATTTGGAATATACGGGTTATGCATCGAACCTTTCCGGTTGACGGAAAGCCATCTTGAAATCCGGGTTCCAGGCCTGGGCCAACACCGGCGAATCGTCCAATTGAGCGATCTGCATGTCGAGGGCACAACCAAACGCGAACTCGCCCTGCCCAGGTATGTAAACAACCTGCACCCGGATATGATCGTTATCACCGGCGACTTGATCAACAAATCCATTAGCAATGACCCCCAGAACCAGGCAGCATTGCGTGAGTTGGTTGCAAATTTAAATGCCCCGCTCGGGATTTATATCGTAAATGGAAATAACGATAAATCGCCTCAATCCCTGCAAAAGATTCTGCAGGGCTTGGATGCGCGTGTTCTGCAAGATGATGTGCTCCGTATTCCTGAACTCGGCAGCCAATTTGTGTTGCTGGGCCTCAATTATTTGGGATGGTCTCATGATAACGATGAACTTGCCATCTTGATGTCGCAGACGAAACCGGATGACTTTTCCCTCTTGCTTTATCACAGCCCGGATCTGATCTACGCCGCCAGTGATCTGAATGTGGACCTGTACCTCACCGGCCATACGCATGGAGGCCAGGTCCGTCTGCCCTGGTACGGCGCCCTGATCACCAGATCCAGGTATGGGAGAAGATTCCAGATGGGGCAGTTTCAGGTTGGGAAAACCACGTTATTTGTCAGCCGGGGATTGGGCCTCACCGGCGGTCTCGTCCCGCAGGTCCGTTTCCTGTGTCCCCCGGAAGTGGTCACCATCGACCTGCTTCC
>JADGQB010000265.1 GCA_017882145.1 Anaerolineales bacterium | reverse complement strand
CCGTAAACGTAAAAAAACCGGCTTTGCGCTCGGGTCGGCCAAAAAGATGACTGTGGCTGCCCTTCACCCGGATGGACACCTGGTGCGCTTGCAGGGGCGGATTGCACCCATGGCCAACGCCATTGATGGCGCAGCAGATAATGCGCTGGTTTACCTGCGCCTGAAAGTGGAGGTCTATGAGTACGATTCGGATGGTTCCGGCTGGAAAGGCATGGCGGACAAGGCGCGTGGTATGCCATTTCAATTGGAAGATGGGAGCGGGGCAGTCTGGATCAACCCGGATGGGCTGGATAAACAATTGCTGGGCGATGGAATCATCCCGGATGAAAACCAGGCGCAGGCCGCCTGCATTTTGCTGGGCATTTCACTCCCCAGGTTTCATGGCCAGCTGCGTTTTAAATTGTGGGAGTTACGCGCCGGTCAGACCGTCAGCGTGGTTGGTGTGCCGCTGCAAGGATCAGTCGGTTTGCAGGTACAACATGTACAGGGCCAGCCCTTTGTGATTAGTCCTCTGCTTGGTCAGTCTGTGGATGCAACCGTCTCTTCACAGACAAAAAAAGCCCGGACCTGGACATTGGTGCTGGGCATACCCGGAGCCATCATGCTGGTGTGCGGGCTGGGCGGTGCACTCTTCTCATTGGTGCGTATGTTGATTGCGAATTAATAAAAACAGGCCCGGGTCATTTTCCCGGGCCTGATCTTTTGTTAATCCATATCTTCGACCAGTTCCATTGGCATCACGGCTGCGCCTACGATGCCGGGTCCGGTGTGCACGCCCAGCACGGGGGAAATTCGCAGGATTTCCAACTTCTTGATATTCAAGCGTTCAGTCATGGATTTTGCAAGAGCATCCGCACTTTCGGAAAAGCGACCGTGGAGGACGGTGGTCCACAAAGGGATGGAACCATACATGTCGGCAATAAGATCGACGATGGTGCCCAGGTTCTGCGTGACGGTTCGGCCTTTGCCAACGGTGGTGTACTTGCCGTCCTTGTGGTCGACCCGGATGATCGGCTTGATTTTCAAGACGGAACCCATCAGCGCCTGCACACGGCCTATGCGACCGCCGCGCGCCAGGTATTCCAGCGTCTCAAGGGTATAGATCACTTCGGTGTTCTCGCGGATCTTTTCCAACCGTTCCAGGATGGATTTCAGGCTCCAGCCAGCTTTGGCGGCTCTGGCAGCGGCCAGTACCTGGAAGCGTTCACCGCCGGAGAGGGTCATCGAGTCGAATATATTGACAACGCTTTCCTTGATGTGTTCCGCACCCACGCGCGCCGAATTGATGGTGCCGCTTAGCCCGGATGAGATGTGTATGGACAGGATGCTCTTGCTGGCATCTGCGACTTTGCGGTAGATCTCGTTGAAAGCGCCGCTGGAGGGCTGGGCAGTGGAAGGAATGGCCGGACGCATGGCTTCCAGCCGGTTATAAAACTCATCAGCTGTAATATCGGTGGCGCTGACTTCGCCTTCTGGAAATTGTATATACAGGGGGGCCTGGACGATGCCCAGCGATTCCAGTTCCTCGTTGGGCAAATCAGCAGCGCAATCGGTTACGATCTTCATCTCACTCCTACTTTCTCGAATATTTGGGTAATTATATTCCAATTTCGAGGCTTAAAAAACAGCTTCTACCGATTGCAAGGGTATTGCATTGAACTTGAATGCGAATATTATGGGTTGTTTTTCCCGTGAAGCAGATACAGGATCTCTGTTCCAAAGGTTGCCAGCCGCCACGGGGATTGCGGCATGAGTGCGGAGAGTTCCTGCAGGCTGGCAGGGTTTTGATCTGCGATGGCGTGCATCCATCCTTTCGGTAAAATCACATCAGATTCGACGTTCATTTTTTGGCCAACTTCCTTGCGCCAGCCTGCCAACAGGTTCAACCGGTTGAGCACAGCCGGATCAGGATGGTCGGAGAGTGGGCGAAAGAGCGGATTGGCTATCTTGCCGCGGCTGATGGCCTGCAGGATTTCGTTGCCAAAGATATAGATCTGCCGGGGAGTAAGCGCCAGGGCTTCCAGGTCCGCGTGGGTCTTTGGCGCAGCCAGTGCAATGGAGACCAGGCGCTTGTCGTCCATCACTTTGAAGACCGGACGGTGCATGCGTTCGGCCTGGGCATCACGCCAGATGCACAGTTCCTGCAGGAAGGCTAACTGTCGCTTGGTGAAACGCTGGGTGCCCTTGACACGCTGCCAGGATGGGAGTTCAGACTTGGTGTTGCCGTTGACCACAGCCAGGCGGGCAAATTCCTCGCGCGCCAATTCCCAGCGGCCTCGCTCTTGCAATTCGGCTTGCAGGCTGTCACGCAGCTCCAACAGGTGGTGCGTATCCAGACGGGCATAGCTGAGCATTTCCTTGGATAGCGGCCGTTCGCCCCAATCGGCCTTCTGATAGCGCTTGTTCAGGGTGATGCCCAGCTTGATGGCGAGTATGGAATCCAGGCCAACCTGCTTATAGCCCAGGATGCGGGCGGCCTGCATGGTATCGAAGATATTCACCAGGGTGATGCCGAAATCACGTTTTAAACAGATCAGGTCGTATTCGGCAGCATGGAAGACCTTCTCGATGCCCGGGTTGCAGAAAAGAGGTGCGAGGGTGGAGATGTCATGCAGAACCAGCGGGTCGACCAGGTAATCGGTGGTGGAGGTTGAGAACTGGATCAGGCACACCTGCTCGCGGAAAGCGTGCAGAGAATTGGATTCGGTATCCACCGCCAGGCGGGGTTGATGTGCCAGATCACGCTCCAAACGTTCGAGGGCGTCGGGCTCTGCCACCCAAACAGGCGGCGGAAGGTGTTCAGTCATGGCTTGATTATAGCCGAAAGCGGCAGGAGTAAAACATAATTCTTCAAACGAAAAAACTAATTTGCACCCACAAACTATGTTAAAGCTTTGTAAGCAAGCCTGCACGTGCCCTTGCCTGTCCATCCTGAGTGCACTATAATGACCAACCGGATTTGAAAGTTTAAAAGAATTCGTAAGGAAGAAGCAAGCAATGCCAGTTTATGCCTATCATTGTGAAAATTGCGGTGTGCAATTCGAAAAACAACAATCTTTTAGTGACCAACCCCTCCTGCGTTGCCCGGAATGCGGCAAGAAAACGTTAAGGAAGGTTTATCAACCCGTCGGTATAGTGTTCAAAGGTTCCGGGTTCTACGCCACCGATCACCATTCGCCCTCCGGACAAAGCTCCAAGAGGGCAGACGAGAAGCTGGAAAAAGAGAGCAAAACCAGCAGCGAGAGCAAAGAACCGGTGGTAAAGAGTGAGAAGAGTCCCGAGAAAAGCACTGAAAAAAGTTCTGAGAAGAAGGACTAACGTTCGTTAAAAAACGAGAGCGGCGCACCACGCGGTGCGCCGCTCTTTTGATTCGTATCCAGTGACTCAGGCTGGTCAAACATAAAAAGGGGCAGATCAGGCAGCCTGGAAAACAACGATCTTGACCACGATCTTCTTAACCGGTTGAGGCAAGCCAGGGGCGATGCCGGGCATATGCGCATCCTCGGGGAAAAGCAGAACAAAACTGCCGCTTTGCAGGGTCAGGAAATCTCCTTCTCCGGAGAGTGGCAAAAAGTCTTTGGCGGCGTCATACACGCCGGGCGTCAGGCGGGTGGTATTCGCGTAGCCAATAATTTCAGTGCCCTGGAGTTCTGCCTGTAGATCGATATAACGGCGATGAGCTTCCCATACTCCCTGGCTTTTCGGCTTCGTGTCATATTGCTGTAGGATTGCATGTAGGTTCGGCCCGTCAATTTCATATTTACCGGCCGGAAAGACCGAAAAATCGGTTTTCTGCAGGAAATCAAAAGCGGTCTTTATGCGTGCGTGTAGGGCTGAGTACAAGTGGGAATTGTCTAATCGGTCGATTAACATAGCCCTTGGTGCCTCTTTCAACTCGCAATAGAATTGTTTATTTCCGGGTCAACATGACCCAGGCCGGGCTGGGCGAAAGACCGTTACGGCGCACCATGTGCACCCACAGCAGGGTCATGTGCTCCATGTGGAGCGCCTGCTCGATTCCACCAACGTCGGTGGCTCCCACCCAATTGTTCGATCAGGTTTCTGATAGTTGCTTTTTCGGTGGCATCCTGACCACAATACATCATCGCAGGGTTGATTTTGTAATCAGGATAGGCATTGTTCTTGATATTCTCGTACCCATGGGTGTTGAAGGCTTTCACCACCCGGGTCTCGGGGAGAAGTTTTTGGAACACTTCCAGGGAGGATTGGGTGCTGTTCAGACCGTGGGAAAGGTTGGGGCTGACTGGATTGGTGCAATCAACCAGGATCTTGCCCTTGAGTTCTTTTGCCACGGCTATGAGTGACGCTTCGGCAGCCGATTACGGTATGGCCAGAAAAACGACTTCGGGGTTGCCCATCGCGGTTTTGGGAGTTGCCACCTTGAGGTTGGGGTTCCTCGCCAGCGTTTTTTCCAGGCTATGGGATGGCGGATTAGCGGAGGCAAGGGTCACGGCATGACCGAGCTGTTGTAAACGGTCGGCCAACGGGGAGCCAAGCTTGCCGTAGCCAATAAATGGTATCTCCATTTATTGACTCCATCCGACCGATAATTTTGAAGATATTATAGCGCGGGTGAAAAAACCGGCCGGAAATAGCTTCTCAAGGCCAATTATTTAAAAACATGAAATCCCGGCACTATCTGTGCCGGCGTTGGAACAGATAATATCCGCCCCCTATGATCACTGCCAGGAGTAACAGGATGCCAACCGCCAGAAGAATAGAGGGACCGTGCGCTGCGGTAACCGGGAGGGTGGTAGCAGCTGCAGCCGGAAGGGTCGTCGCAATCGGGATTGCGCTGGCCGAGGTGACCGATGGAGTTGGAGCAACCTTTCTCAGGATGAAGACTGCCGTTGTGCGGCCCGGCAGTGTGAAGGTAGCGTTGGCCGGATCGAAGGAAGCGTTGCGCACAACCGGGTCGGATGAGCTTTGCTGGATGGGGTGGAGCTGGTAAGCCTGCCCTGCGAGCGCCTCAGCTCCAAAATTTAGACTTCCAGGGTTGGCATTGAAAAATACCAGCAAGTCGCTGTAGTTGGTATCCAGGTTGTCCAGGTCGCTCAGGTGCATGGCGATCAACCCGGGGGTCTGGTTGGGGCCTGTGTTAAGGAAGCTGAGGCAGCGCTCCACCTGGTCTGCGGTCTGTAAGCGGAAAAGCGGGGAACTTTTGCGGATCTGCAGGTATTCCTGGAAGACAGCGGTCGCACCGGTAATATCGGACTGGGCTGGTTTGAGGGCTGGGTCTGCCAACAGCGGATTATCGATATTCCAGTAGTTGCTGCCTTCAACCGGCAGCCCCACGCCCCAGTTGTTCGATGAGAACGTCCAATCCAATTTGTTGAACCAGTCGCCGGAGTTGTAGGAGTTGCCATCCAGGGATTTCGAGCGCAGGATATCGTCACCTCCGTGGAAGAATGGCACGCCCTGGCTGAACATGGGTAGGCTGAGCGCCAGGTTGTTCATGCGGATGCGGTCTGCCAATGTGGTGGCAGGGGCGGCCTTGCGCTGAACTGCATCAAATAGAGTCTCGTTATCGTGGGCCGAAACGTAGACAACGTTTTCCTGCGGATCGAGCGTGTAACCTGCGGCGGCGCCTTTGTAGAGCAGGTGGGCGCCGTCCACCGTGTCACCGTTGGAGCGCA
>JADGQB010000011.1 GCA_017882145.1 Anaerolineales bacterium | reverse complement strand
CTGGATCATGATTTTGCCGGTTTTGAGCGTGATTACCGGCTGATGCGCCTGGCACCCAAGTACGGCAATGATGACACGTCTGCAGATGCCATGCTGTGTACCGTCAGCGACCATATTGCCAGACACACTCATGCCCAGGCAAAACACATCGGCCTGGATTATTTTTTGATCGTCAACATTAATAATCATATGAACGTTGGCCTTGGAGCGCAGACTGGCGCTTCCGCTGAAGGGCGCCGGTCCAAAGCGCCCCTGGCAAATGGCAATACTCCTACCGCTGGCAACGACACAAATGGTGTGACTGCCTTCATGAATTCGATCGTCAAGCCGGATGTCAGCCTGCACGCCGGTTACACTCAAAATATGAAGTTCAGTAAATCCACTTTCCGCGAGCAACGCGTCAAGGTGGAAGCACTCCTCAATACTTATTTCGCCAACGGAGGTGCCCAGGCCATGCTCACAGTGGTTGGCCGTGGTGAGATGAAAGCCGCTCTGAGTGAGCCCGAGAAGTATCGCAACCTGATCGTGCGGGTGGGCGGCTTCAGTGCCCGCTTTGTGGAACTCAATCCCGAAATCCAGCGCGACCTTCTCGCCAGAACGCTTTACTGATATTACAGGGTTTAGATTAACAATGACATTTACCGGTATGGTTTTCGATATCCAACGTACTTCACTGCATGACGGACCCGGCATCCGCACGGCTGTCTTCCTGAAGGGCTGTCCATTGCAGTGTGCCTGGTGCCACAACCCCGAGTCACAGTCAAAGGTCAAAGAAGTTTCCTTCCGGCCTGAATCTTGCGCCGTTTGCGGGGATTGTGTATCTACCTGCCAGCACGGTGCACATAGTATAGTGGATGGAGTCCATCTTTACGATCGTACCTTATGCGAACAATGTGGGGATTGTGTTGAGACTTGTCTCTACGAAGCCCTCAAATTGGCTGGTAAGGAATTGACCGTACGTGAGGTCATGACAGTTGTTCTGCGCGACCGGCTGTTCTATGAACAATCCGGCGGAGGCCTGACTTTATCCGGCGGCGAACCGATGCTCCAACCCGAATTTTCCCTCGAATTGCTAAAAGCTGCCAAAGCCGAAGGCCTGCATACCTGCCTGGATACCTGTGGTTGGACCAGTCAACGCGCTTACGAACAGGTGCTGCCTTTCGTGGATCTGTTCTTATTCGATTACAAAGCCACCGATCCGGAAGCTCATAAACAATGGACAGGAGTCTCGAACGAACTGATCCTCTCCAATCTTGATTTTCTGGTTCGCCGGGGTGCCAGTGTGCGGTTGCGCTGCCCGCTTGTCCCTGGCATCAATGCCACACCCGAACACCTGGCAGGCATTTCCGCGCTTTCGAAGCGGTATCCGGATCTGGATGGGATTGACCTGATGGCCTATCATAACGTCGGCAATTCAAAATACGAACGCTATGGATTGAATAATCCCCTGCCCGATTTACAGACAACCGAAGATTCCATCAGGCAAGCCTGGGTGGAAGAGCTGCACGCCCTGGGCTGTATGAAAGCTGCCTTGGGATAAAAATTCAAAAATCCCTTGCCGGTGAGCAAGGGATCCTTTGTCATTGGGTTTACAATATCCCCCTTTTATTAATTTCCGGGTTTCTGGTAAACCCGCACATAATCCACTAACAATTGCTGCGGGAAGACAGTCGTGTCATCCGGGAAACCCGGCCAACCGCCGCCAACAGCCAGGTTCAGGATAATAAAGAATGGGTGGTCATAGACCCATTGCGTTCCTGTAGGGATTTGAGCTGGGGTCATCTTGAACACTTCCTGGGCATCCACAAACCATCTGATCTCGTTGGGAGCCCATTCAATTGCATATATATGGAAATCGTTCTTAAGCGTGTCGGCCCCAAGAACAAAATGCGAACCAACCCCTTTGTTACCCGAATATCCCGGACCATGCACGGTTTGATAAACCGTATCCGGAGTCTTCCCTACATACTCCATGATATCCATCTCTCCGCCTAAAGGCCAGGAGGCGTTGCTGCCAAGCATCCAGAAAGCCGGCCAGATGCCCTGCCCGAAAGGCAGCTTCATGCGCGCCTCAATCCGGC
The DNA here is from genome assembly GCA_017882145.1 of Anaerolineales bacterium. Lineage (GTDB taxonomy): Bacteria > Chloroflexota > Anaerolineae > Anaerolineales > Villigracilaceae > UBA877. Next base: position 29,870 of record JADGQB010000011.1, on the reverse strand, counting down.
CGTATTGAAATTCCTGCAGACCGCGGGAATTCAGCCGGGCGGAGGTATAAGCGAGACCCTCATACTTTTCCTGACGCGCCTCGATAATCAGGTTCCCACTTTCCACCCGGGCATTTTCCGGGCGATCGGTGTAATACTCCATTTCCACATTGCCCCAGCCGTTCCCGCCCTTATCGAAAACCCAGTTCTTCGGATTGATAGTAGTGCCATCGAACTCATCCGACCAGACCAGGTTCCAGCCCTGGGGATTCCATGCATACGTGGGTGTGGGGGCGGGCGTCGCGGATGCTTGCGGCAATGCCGAACCACAGGCGTTGAGGAACAGAATTCCGACCATGGCGAGAATTGCTGTGCATTTCATTGAGGAACTCCTTTGGATGAAAAATAATCTGAGAGTGGAATTCAAACGGCTCTCCAAGAATTTCCTCAATATTTTATCATGCGCTTATACCTCTAATCGTGGACCTATATAAAATATGTTTGAATTAAGTTAATCGAACGGCCTATGCAGGCCTGTACCAATCCTCACGTGTCAAAGGCAAGCCGCTTACTCCTTGTACGCTCGGTTTTGTCAGCAAGGTCTGGTAGACAGTCAGCCCGCCCTTGCTAAAACCGTAGGCTGAGGCCGACATGTACAGACGCCAGGTTCGGTAGATGGGCTCGTCAACATATTCCAGTGCCTTGGTGTGCTGCGCTTCCAGGCGCTTGACCCACTGCCGTAAAGTCAGGGCATAATGTTCGCGCAAGCTTTCCACATCCCGGACCTCGAAGCGACTGCCTTCCGCCGCTTTCAGGGTGACATTGATTGGGACGAGCTCTCCATCAGGAAAAACATAAGTCTGCGAGAAGCTTGACTCCGAAGCTGCCGCCTCTGTTTGCCGCCCGACTGCGATTCCGTGGTTCAGGAAGACTCCTCTGGGGCGTAATAAATGTTGTGCCTGGTCGAAGTACACCGGCAGCAAGCTTGCCCCAACATGCTCGAACATGCCCACACTGACCAGCACATCGTAACCTTCCTTTTCATCCAGTTCCCGATAATCGCAAACCCGTACGCGGCAATGCTCCGCCAGGCCGGCTTTCTGGATACGCTGGGTCGCCAGGTCCGCCTGTGGTTGGCTGAGTGTGATCCCGGTGGCATCCACGCCGTAGTGCTGCGCGGCATATAGGATCAGCCCGCCCCAGCCGCAGCCGATGTCGAGCAGGCGCTGTCCAGGTTGCAGTCGTAACTTTCGGCAGATATGCTCAAGCTTTTGTTCCTGTGCCAAATTTATACTATCCTCTGGCGAATGAAAATAAGCGCACGAATAAACCATGCGCTCGTCCAGCCACAGGCTGTAGAAATCGTTCGATACGTTGTAGTGGTAGGTAACCGCCTGGCGGTCACGTGCGATCGAATGCAGCTTTCCGGTAAGTTTCGCCGGGCCTCGCCGGGTAGTACGATGCCCATTCTCCTTCCATTCCGGCAATTTTAGTAGGTCGCGCCCGAGTCTCAACCTGGTTGTCAGGCCAGAGGCAGTCGCGATCAGACTATCTGAGATACTGAATACTTGCTCGATATCGCCTTCGATGTCAAAGTCATCATAGATATAGGCTTCTCCCAGCCCAACCTCAGTGCCTGGCAAAAACATTGACCGCAGCGCCCCGGGATGCTTCAGGACCAGCGTGACTGGTCGGACAGCCTCGTTCGGCCAATAGGTATCATCCCACAATCGAAAACGGACCTGCCTCAAGGCCTGGTCCGTAAATAATTGAGACAATATTCGGGTGGTTAGCTCGGTTGTTTCCTCAGTTTTAGTCATCAACATGGTTGACATACCAGTACCTCCTGATAATAGAATTCCCTTTCATGAATATAAAAGGGAGAGATCCTCTGAAGAATTTAATTCTACTAAATTTATCTTTATTATAATATATATTTTCCCCTATATCAACTTTTTTTTATTCGATTTATTCTGGCCTAAAAATAGCAAAATCGCCCCGTTCTTAGCTTGTTTTCAGAGGATCAATTCCTGATATTTGAACTCATCCAGGCTTGCGGCGGCTTACGAACACCCCGAATCATCTTGAATTTTGCACGGAAAATCTATAAAAACGAAAATTCTGCAATTAGACACTTCCTGCCATATACTTCCTTCACATTATCCTGTGATCGCTGGAATTGATTCACGTTGTTTCAATCTTAATCGATCGCGGCAAGGCTAAAAGAGCTCTTTTCATTACCCCACAAATTTTTCTGAAGAAGTCTATTACGCTGGAACGAGTTCGTTTATATCGGAAATCCAGCGCTGTCCGGTCTAAAAATTAACCTCACTACTTTTGTCACAAGTCCGATCGATAAGAACGGATAAATTGAGCCAGGATTTCAACCCCCTCCACTAATTTTGTCATCTTCACCCGGGAAAGGTTATCGCTTGGCAGGTGAAGGCCACTTTCCCTGAGTTCGCAGTCGTATGTGCCCAGAGTGGCCACCGGGACTCTGGCACGCATGAATGAATAGCCATCCGAGTTTATCGGGCCGGCCGGGCGGGCCGGATTACCCGTGACCTTTTCCACCGCTTCAGATATGGCTAGATTCAGTCTCAAATCAGTGCGGAATAATTTTAGCGACATGCCATCCTGTTCCCAGAAGACATACTCCCCATCCTGCGCCATGATTTCCAGGTTGAGCGCTGCAGAAGGGAGTGTCCACTTGCGTCCGAGCGTGTAAGCCCGTGAGCCCTGCATGTTGACTTCCTCGCCACCAAACAGAGCCAACGTCAGCCTGGTGCCTTCCAGCGGGATATTCCCATCTGCGATGTGCTGTGCTAAACCGAGTAGAATGGCACAGGCCGCACCGTTATCCACTGCACCCTGACTGGGGTTGCGCCGCAAACGACCCAGGGAAAGGTTTAATCCCAGTCCCCAGACCAGAAACAGCAGCGGGATGGTCAAAGCAACGCTCAGAATGTAGGTTGGAGCAATCCAAGGAACAGGCAGGTAATTTACCAGTGGGGAAAGGATGCCAAGCATTATTGCCAGGGCGATACCGACAGGCAGATTGCGCACAAAGAAATAACGGATACGATGGTCAAAAAGCTCTGTCTTGCTGTCGTAGTGCGCCGAAATAACCAGTTCGCGCCTGGGATCGGGAGCTTCAAACTCGATCAGGATATTCTGTCCGGTTGTCTTTCCCGGCCAGGTGACAATTGGAATATCGAAAGCCGTGTCTAGCAGACCACCCAAAATCCCCAGCACGGCGATCAGACTGGATACCCAACCCCATCGCAGCCAGACGGAAACCGCCAGCAATGTATGAGCGCAAAGCATCCACAGGCCAACACAGATCAGGAAATATGGATATAAAGTGAATGCTTGTATCCGGAAGGGTAAGCGGCGCTCCGTGAGCCAGCCTTGCAGGTCGCCGATTGTTTTACGTTCGCCGGCAGAACCGCTCGGTCGCGGGCGCGACAGGATTTGCATTAATTTAGTGTAATCTACACTACTCAAGCCATTTCCCCGGAAAAAGCAAAAATGGCGGGTATGCCGCCTGTGTGCAGGAAGACGACCGGTCCATTCGTGCCCAGATGGCCCTTGGCAATTTCTCCGAGCATCCCGGCAAACGCCTTCGCAGTGTAGACCGGATCGAGCAGGAGGCCTTCGGCACGCGCAAGCCGTTTCAGCGCGGATTTTCCTTCAGCAGACGGGACACCGTATCGATCGCCAACATACAAGTTCTCGATCAGTGGGACTTGTTGGGGTGTAAAGCTATGCGGTTCGCCAAGCCGAGTGCAAATATCAGTCGCGAGGGCGGCAATCGAGACGGGAAAAGCTTTCCAGAGTTTGCCTACATCTATGCCAAGCAATTGGATATCAGATCCGCAGAGTGTCAACCCTGCCATCAGGCCAGCTAGTGTTCCGCCCGATCCGGCAGCCAGTACGAGCTGGGCTTTTTCCAAACCGAGGGCGTGCACTTGATCATTGACTTCCTGGGCCGCACGAACATAGCCCAGGCAGCCCAACCAGTTATGTCCACCTACCGGAATGAAATAATTTTGTCCAACCAACGCCCACGCCACCATGTGCGCCAGCCGGATGCTGGCTTCGAGCGTCATGCCACCCCCGCCGCCGAACGGTATGAAGTGCATCTTCGCGCCCAACAATTGGTTGATTACCAGATTACCGGTCAATTCGGTTGGACGTTTCTCGAAATAAAGCAGGTGGGGCTGCATGCCGAGACGGTTGGCAGCCGCGGCGGTCAAGCGGGCATGGTTGGATTGCAGCCCGCCAAAGGTGACAATCTTGCGCTGCCGCTTGTGTCGTGCCTCCGCCAGCAGATATTCCAGTTTGCGGGTTTTGTTTCCGCCAAGGCCGGGACCCAGTACATCATCGCGTTTGACATATACCGGGCGTCCGAGTTCGGCACTCAGGCACGGGAGATGCTCAAGTGGGGTGGGATATTCCGATAACGGAATGCGAGCGATCGAGTCCAACTTATCCAAGAAAGACATAATCAGCCTTATGGAGCGTCGGACTCATTCCACCAGTTGTTTTGATAATCGTTTTGCCAAACCGATAATGGTTAACACAGTGGGACGAGCGAGGGCTTCAGGGAAGGTGCTGGCATCGCAGACATACAGCCCAGCAATCTCGGTTTGCAGGTCTGTGTTGAGCATTGTGCCAATGCGCACCGTGCCGCTGGGATGCGTACCGCGCAAGGGGGTCATGAACATGCTGGATGGATCAGCACCCGCTTCCTTCAAGATTTTGCGACAAACTTCCTCGGCGCCTTTCTGCCGCTCAAGGTCATCTCCAACGACCGGCTTGCTGATTTTCCCATCCTGGAACACGCCGCCTGAAATACTGTCCTTGAGTTTGATCATCACACCCAGCGTGTGATCCCAGCGTGGCCAAGTGGCGGCATAGCGTGGGCCTTTCAGGATATTGATGATGGGATACAGCAGCCACGGATCGATCAGTGTACTCAGCATGTACCCGGCTTCAAGGTTCTCCCAGGACCAGGTCATGGGCGGCTCGTTGCCCGTGCCGCGCTCCTTCACAACGCCGTAAACCATCGTCGTGACATCCATTGTCATGCCATCGCCAGCACCCCTAACCCCAGAAGCTTGCAGGATGCGCGGTGTGCCAATCCCGCCTGCTGCCAGGATGACGATGGGGGCAAGTGCGCGAAATGGGCGTCCAGCAAGGTTGCCTTCTACGCCTGTGACCTGCCTGCCATCTGTCAGCACGCGGCTCACCTTTGTATTGATCCGCAAATCAGCCCCTGCTTGGACGGCATCATCCACCCATTCGGCAGCATTCCATTTTGCCCCGCAGCGGCAACCCAACATACACTTCGCACCGCAGTCGAACTTCTTACTGCGGGCTGGCCGCATGAATTTGGCCTGAGGCTCCCAATCGTAGCCTAACGCTTGCGCCGCCTGGGCAATCCGCGTGGAGGCTTTCCCGCGTAAATCTTCGGGAAGTGGAGTGATTTCCAGCTCAGTCAGCGTTTCGCAGACTTCAGCGTCGATATCCACGCCATATTTGTTTTTAAGCCAATCCGGCGGCGGGGCGGCGCATCCGCAGTACATGCTGGTCGCGCCTCCCACCATCAGTGGGCGGACAATATTAAGCCCCTCCACTGTAAACAGGAGACTCATGCGGTCGGCGTAGATCAGCGCACCGGGATAGGTCCCATAATATGGCTTGGAGCGATAATCAAGGCCGCGTTCAAGGAGAAGCACTTTCTTTCCGGCACGAGCTAACTGCCGGGCAGTTGTTGCCCCGCCGGGACCGGTTCCGACCACAATTACATCTGCTTGTAAGGTAAAATCATTCATTACAGCCTCCCACAAGTCGATAATGTGTTATTGGTAGTATACACCACTCTGCAAAATGGAGCACCGCATGAAACGTTCTGTGTCCCGCCGCTATCTTGTTGTACTTACAGGCTTGCTGATGCTGGTCGCAATCATCAACGTCGCCGACAAGGAGCTGCTCGCCCCCGTGGCGAACGCCGTCAAAGCCAGCCTGGGCATGAACGATACCCAATTGGGGCTGGTGCGTTCGTCGGTATTCCTGGCAGCGCTGGTTGGTCAATTCTTTTGGGGCCCGCTCTCGGATCGCTGGGTACGTAAATATGTTATTGCCATTGGAGCGGTGTTATGGAGCGCCCTGACCTGGATGACCGCCTTTGTAGGAAGTTTTCCGCAGCTGTTGCTAGCGCGTGCCAGCATGAGTTTTGCCGAAGGCTGTTTCAACCCGTCCTCCTACGCCCTGCTGACAGACACTGCGCCAAAACGAAATCATGGTATGGTGCTCGGATTAATGAGTCTCACTTACCCGATCGGCACTGCAATGGCGCTGGTGCTTGCCGGCGTGATTGGCACAGAAAACTGGCGTAAACCGTTCGTGATTTTTGGGATCATCGGGATATTCCTGGGAGCGCTGGTACTTTTTATCGTTCGCGAACCCAAGCGTGGTGAAAACGAAGAATCAGTTGAGCAAGCCCATAAGGAATATGGCGGTCGATTCTCTTTCGCAGAATTCCGAAAACTCTTAGCCTACCCTTCCCTGTTGCTCTCTTTTGGATTGGACACTTGCCAGGCGAGCGTAAATTGGAGCCTGGCTTTTTGGGCTCCCAGCTACCTGACGCGTTACAAAATCGCCCCGAGCGCTGAATCCGCGGCCCTGGCCTTGCTGCCTGCGATCATCGGATTCGTGCTGGGCGCTTTGCTTGGTGGCTGGTTGAATGACCGCTTTCGGAAACGCTCTCTGCGCGCGCCAGTTTGGATCAGTCTCTTCGCCATGGTGAGCGGGTTACTGGTCGCACTGCTGTTGTTCAACCTTTTCGTTCTCGGCACGGTCATGGCAGTCGCGTTTGTGCTTGGGCTTGTCACCTATCTAGTCCTGCCATCGGTGACACTCATTCAGTTTACGATCGTTCCGCCGGAAATGAAAGCTTCCACCATTTCTGCCAGTAACGTGGTCCTCAACCTGGTCATTGCCGTGCTGTCATTTTTCATTGGCGTTGTCAGCGATGCGGCGGGATTAAGGTTGGCTTTCGGCGGGGCAATTCTGCTGATGTACGCGCTGGGGATCGTTGTCAGCCTGTTCCTGCTGCGAACTTACCCGCACGATGTGGAACGCCGTAACGCGCTTGTGGCAGATAGGGTTATTGGCAGCTAAGCTACGGGTTGATTGGAATGGGTCGAGGAAGTGATACTATCTGAAGGTTGATATAAACCAATGCCTGCTTTGAATGCGACTGCCTTGGCCAATAGCAATATCGCCTTTATCAAATATTGGGGCAACAGGGAAGAGACTTTGCGCCTGCCTGCCAATGGATCCATTTCCATGAATCTGGAAGGCTTGGAAACACGAACATCCGTCACGTTTTCAGGTAACGGTCAGAAGGATTCGCTCACTATCAACAACAAGTCGATTACCGGGCCTGGCTTGAAACGGGTGAATGATTTTCTGGATCTCGTCAGGCAGATGGCCGGGATCAATGCCTGCGCTGAAGTGGAAAGTAAGAGTAATTTCCCTGCCGGCGCAGGTATAGCTTCCTCCGCGGCGGCTTTTTCTGCCTTAGCCCTGGCCGCCACTAAAGCTGCCGGTTTGGAGCTTGGGGAAGCTGACCTCTCCCGCCTGGCACGGCGTGGCTCCGGCTCGGCTTGCCGGTCCATTCCGGGCGGATTTGTCGAGTGGCAGGTGGGCACAGGCGAGGCTGACTCGTATGCCGTTTCCATTGCTCCGCCCGGGCACTGGGACCTGGCAGACTGCATCGTTGTAGTCTCCAGCGAACATAAGGCGACTGGTTCCACGGAAGGCCACGCGTTAGCCGGCACCAGCCCACTCCAGTTTGCCCGGGTGGCAGATACGCCCCGGCGCTTGGAAATTTGCCGGAACGCCATCCTTCAGCGGGATTTTGATGCTTTTGCTGAGATTGTGGAGCTCGACTCAAATATGATGCACGCGGTAATGATGACCTCCCGGCCACCGCTCTTTTATTGGCAGCCTTCCAGTCTCACTGTCATGCAGGCAGTACGCTCCGAGCGTGCAAAAGGATTGCCGGTCTGCTATACCATTGATGCCGGACCAAATGTGCATGTGATCACGGAAAAGACTCAGGCAGAACAGGTAGCCGCTCTATTACGGACACTTCCGGACGTCACGGAAGTACGCATAGCCTCGGTTGGGGGTCCGGCAAGATTGATATAATCAAACCGCAAGCTATTCTTACGCTTTATTAATACACTTCTGCTCTACATCCTTCTCAAAAAGGATATAATCAATCTGAAAGCCTCGCCGGAGGCTGAGCTTTAGCGTTAATGAGGTCCTAATGAATACGAGTCTGCTCGGCGGGATCATTTTTGTGGTGGTCTTTGCCGGAATCATTCTGCTCCATGAGTTGGGTCATTACTTTGTGGCCCGGTTGATGGGAATCGAAGTTGAGGAATTTGGCATCGGGTTTCCCCCGCGCCTTGTAAAATTATTCAGCTGGAAAGGTACTGACTTTACCTTGAACTGGATCCCATTGGGTGGATTCAATAAGATCAAAGGCGAAGACGATCCGAATATTCCAGGAGGCATGGCGGCTGCCAACCCTTGGAAGCGTATTCCTGTATTACTGGCCGGTGTCACGATGAATCTGCTGACTGCAGTACTGGTCTATACGCTGCTGTTCAGCCAATATGGAATACCAGATACCCATTCGACCATGATCATGAGTATCAGTCCTGCGTCCCCCGCAGAACAAGCCGGCCTGAAGGTCAATGATGTTATTGTGAGCGCAGATGGCGTTAAGGTCGGCGGAAATACCACTCAATTGATCAGTATCGCCCATAATTTCGGTGGCAAGCCGCTTCCGTTGGTTATTTTGCGCGGCAAGCAAGAATTGAACATCACGGTAACCCCGCGCGCCAGCTTCCCAGCCAATCAGGGACCGATCGGAATTGCCATTGGTAATCCATATTTGAAGGCCACTTCCTGGTTCGAAACCGTTCCGGTCAGTTTTTCTGCTGCTGGTAGTGACATCCAAAATCTTCTGGCTTTGCCTGGACGGATGATCGCCGGGACAATTTCCACCCAGGAAGCCCAGATTGGCGGCCCGCGTAGCATCTGGAATTTATTCCAGCAATCCGTAGCTCGGGATGTTTCGAGTCGTCAACCAACCTCCAGCGGTAAACCCCAGACCCCTACGAACTATACGCTGCTGGTGATTATCTCGCTAACGATCACAGTTGGAGTAGTCAACCTGTTGCCCATCCCGGCTTTGGATGGTTGGCGTATTTTCACGACCCTGGTGGAGATCATCCTGCGTCGCCCCATTCCGGCGAAATACCAGGCCGCAATTAATAGTGTTGGTTTCCTGGTTTTGTTGATCCTGCTCGGGTTCTTCTATATCAAGGATTTGATAAATCCAATCGCATTCACCCTCCCTTAAAGGAGCAGTAATTTTCTATGGCTCAGAACGCACCATTCCAGACCGTGGTCGATTCTCTGTTCGATAACGGCACTCCTTTTCCAGCGCGTTTCTTGCACCGTTTCTCTGACATAACGCCCTCGGATTTGACAATACTTTTGAAAGCCTGGCCACAAATAACTAATAAACGTAAACATACCCTGCTTGAAGACTTGGAAGAACTGGCTGAATCTGATACCATGACCAACTTCGACGATATGGCGCGCCCGCTACTCAAGGACAGCGACCCTCAGGTCCGTATACGTGCCATCCGTCTGCTCTGGGAAAATGAAGATTCAAAACTGGTTCCCATCTTCCTGAAAATCCTTAATGAAGATGATGATCCTGAAGTACGCGCCGCAGCCGCCAATGCACTTGGACTATTTATTTATCTGGGCGAATTGGAAAAGATCCCGGCAGAGCTGCACCATCAGATTGAGGATAACCTGCTCGAGGCAGCCATTTCCAGTAAAGATATCCTGGTACGGCGGCGCGCGCTGGAATCGCTCGGATATTCCGGCCGCGATGAAATCATTCCGCTTATCGAGACAGCCTACCAGGATAAAAATCCTGACTGGGTGGTTAGCGCTCTTTTTGCCATGGGGCGTTCCAGCAACGAGCGCTGGAAAAAACAGGTGCTTTCGAAACTGCACGCTCCTGACGAAGATATTCGCTCCGAGGCCATCCATGCTGCCGGTGAATTGGAATTAACTTCCGCCCGCTCGATCCTGCTCGATATGTTGGAAGACGAAGAGGATCTGGAATTAAGGCGCGAACTTATCTGGGCGCTCACGAAGATCGGCGGGGAAGGAGTCCGTAACCGGCTGGAGGAAATCCTCGAGGCCGAAGAGGATGATGAGGAAGCCGATTTCATCGAGGAGGCCATGGACAATCTGTCCTTTACAGAAGATATGGCTCAATTCGACTTGTTTGATCTTGACCCGGATCTGGATCTGCACGAAGAAGAAATGGATGAGGAAGACGGAATGGATGAGGAGTAACTTCGGACTATTCCTCTGACCCACCTATAATCTATTGCATTCTTCAAGGAAAAGTATGGCAGAAACAAGCCAGAACGACCTGGCACGTCTCCACATCTGGGTTTCAGGCCGCGTGCAGGGGGTCGGCTTTCGGATGTTTGTCCAGCAGGCTGGCACAATGTTTGGCCTCGCCGGGTGGGTACATAATTTGGGTTACGATCAAGTGGAAACAGTCGCCGAGGGCCAGCGGGATGTTTTGCAGCGTTTTTCAGAAGTTGTTAAAACCGGCCCGCGCGCCAGCCGCGTCGATGAATCCCGCGAAGAGTGGGAGACTCCGACTAGGGAATTCGAACGCTTCGAAGTCAGGTGAGGCGGGATAGCGAATAAACGATGCTTGATACCCTTAGAACTGAACTCCCAGGCTCTTTCGCCTTTAGCCAATCCTCCCTTCAGGATTATTTTGATTGTCCGCGCCGCTTCCAACTCCGCTATATCGAAAACCTGGCGTGGCCGGCGGTTGAATCAGAGCCGGTTTTGGAAAACGAACGCCGTCAGCAGGAGGGGCAACTATTCCATCGTATGGTTCAGCAGCACCTGGTCGGTCTACCGGATCAGAGTCTGACCCGGTTGGCGAACTCTCCCGAGTTAGCGCGCTGGTGGGAAAACTATCTTGGTTACGATTTCAACATTAATGACTACGCGCAAAGCACTGAATTAATCCTCTCTGCCCCGGTAGATACCCATCGATTGTTGGCGAAATACGATCTTGTGGCCATCGTTCCTGGCCGAAAAGCCATCATATTCGATTGGAAAACATACCACAAACGCCCACGGGAGGATTGGATGGCAGCCCGAATGCAGACACGTGTTTACCGGGCGTTGTTGGTCCAGGCTGGCGCTTACTTGAATAACGGCATACCGATTCAACCGGAGCAGGTAGAGATGATTTACTGGTACGCCGACTATCCATCTGAGCCGTCCCGGTTCCAATACAATGCCGCGCAATATAAGCGTGATTGGGACGCGCTAACCGGTATCATCCGTGAAATCAGCAACCAGCGTCTATTTCCTTTGACGGATGACATAAAAAAATGCGCTTATTGCCCGTACCGGTCGTATTGCAACCGGGGTGGGAAAGCAGGTACTTTGGATGAAACCGAAGCAGAGACGGATACGCCCGGCAGTGAATTCAACCTGAACTTCGAACAAATCACCGAGATCGAATTCTAAAGCCATGAACTGGACCGAGCCGCCTCCGCTCCGAGCCTCCGCTCCCCTGCCGGATTTGCATCCGCTCGTAGCCCAAACGCTCCTTAACCGCGGCCTACAAACTCCCGAAGCCGCGCACGCTTTCCTTGATCCCCGAGCTTACTTTCCTGCTGCGGCCACCCAATTACCTGGCCTTGCTTCCGCCGTAGATCGGCTTGAAACGGCTATCCGCAGACAGCAGCCCATTTGCGTGTGGGGGGATTTCGATGTGGACGGTCAGACCTCCACTACGATCCTCTTTCAGACTCTCAAGGAGTTGGGCGCGGAGGTCAGCTTCCACATACCAATCCGGGAACGTGAAAGCCACGGGGTCAATCTACCAATTCTACAAGAGATTATCGACCACGGTGCGCAACTCATCCTGACCTGTGATACCGGTATCACTGCCCATGCAGCGGCGGATTATGCTAATACCCGCCGTGTGGATATGATCATCACGGATCACCACGATTTACCTGCCTCCCTGCCCTCAGCTATCGCAGTAGTAAACCCCAAACTATTGTCAGAAGAACATCCGCTTTACACATTATCGGGTTCTGGCGTTGCTTATAAACTCTCTGAAGAACTTTACAGGCGGTATGGTCGCTCGGATGAAGCTGTTCAGCAGGTCGACCTGGCAGCCCTGGGTCTGGTTGGCGACCTGGCCCGTCTTACCGGCGATGCACGCTACCTGGTTCAGCTTGGGCTGGCTGAGCTTAGTCAAACCCGGCGCCTTGGATTGCAAATAATGATGGAAATGGCTGAGCTCATCCCGGCCAACCTGACTGAGGAACACATTAGCTTCGTACTGGGTCCGCGTCTGAATGCCCTGGGCCGCCTCGGGGATGCCAACCCGGCTGTGGAACTCTTAACCACTTCAGACCCCGTCCGCGCCCGCGTACTGGCAACCCAGCTCGAGGGATTGAACTCGCAGCGGCAGATGCTTTGCAACCAAGTTACCAGGGCAGCCGAAGCTCAACTTCACGCCGATCCAGCTCTTTTAGCCCAACCAGTCCTGGTGCTCGCGCACCCATCCTGGCCGGGGGGTGTGGTAGGTATTGTTGCCAGCAGGTTGGTGGAGCGCTACCAGAAGCCGGCAATCTTGTTTTCAATTCCTGCGGGCGAGCCAGCACGTGGATCCGCACGTTCGGTTGATGGATTGAATATAACCGCCGCAATTGCTGCTCAGAAAGAACTGCTGCTCAATTTTGGGGGGCACCCGATGGCAGCCGGTCTCGCACTGCAACAGGAAAAGCTTCCTGAGTTCACTCGCCGCCTGGCGAAGACTGTGGATGAAATGCAGGGGACTGCAAGTACTGAACACAATCTCGAAATAGATGGGTGGATAGCCTTGCCGGAGATCAACCTGCAATTGGCAGAAGCTCTCGAAAGCCTGGCTCCTTTTGGACCCGGCAACGAAAAACTGGTTCTGGCTACCCACGCCCTAAAAACACAATCGGTGGCAACACTTGGTCGCAATGGAGAACACCTGAAACTGAAGGTGATGGATGAAACCGGAAATTCTCAAACGGTGTTTTGGTGGAACGGCGCAGAGGAAAAGGATTCGTTACCTCAAGGAAGTTTTGACCTGGCTTTCAGCTTGCGAGCTTCCGATTGGCGCGGAAAAGCTCAGGTGCAAATGGAACTCGTGGATTTTAGAAATCTCGAGCCTGAGAAGATCGAAGTCGCTCGCACGGAATTGGAAATCATTGACTATCGAAATGTCGATCAGCCATTAAAAATCCTGTCAAGCCTTTTGAAGGAATCTCCTACCGAGGTATGGGCTGAGGGCGAGGAAAAAAAACAAGTCCGTGGAAAAGGTCGCTTCGAATTGGCGGCTGCCGATGCGCTCGCCATCTGGACTATTCCGCCTTCACCAAGAGAATTGCAGCTCGTCCTGGAAATAGTTCAACCCCGGAAAATATATCTTTTCGCAGTAACTCTTCCCGACAAAACGCCAGATCCTTTCCTGGAACGCCTCGCCGGGCTATTGAAATATGCAATAAATCATCGTACAGGGAGAATCTCCTATCTTGAATTGGAGACTGCCACGGCGCAAAGAAGCATCACAGTGCGCAATGGAATAAAGTTGCTGGTCGCACTGGGGAAAATAAACATTCAGGCAAAAAACGAGGAAGAAATAATCGTGGCTTCCGAAACCTCATCAAAAGATCCGGAAGAAGCCTCGCGCTTATTAGCTGAACTAAAATCTTTATTGGCAGAAACCGCCGCTTATCGATCTCACTTCAAATTCGCTGATAAGGATATCCTTTTCTCTTAACCAGTGGAAATACTTGTGGCTTGCCTGATTTCCTGTAGCAAGAGGCTATCCTTAAATTTCGCAGGGTTAACAAATTTCAACTTACACATTTACACTATCTGATTTCCACCTCCACTGCGCTTATGATCGTTCGATATTTATAGTCGTTGCTGGCTCCATCATAGCCCTGGCAGGTAATCAACGTCAACCAAGGCAGTTTTTCATGCTGGATTGCGGATGAAACTGCATCAGGTGTAACTCGTTTCGATTCACGTACTTCATATACGTATTCGTAACCAAAAGCATGCACGATGATCTGATCTCCCCACGACAAGGTGCTGAGGTTCACGAACGGCCCTGGCTTTCCGTAAGCATCGTAGACATGGGCAGATATTACCGAATTACCTGCTGCGGTTGGAAAGGCCGTTCCATTTAACCAGCCTGCCTGCCTGCCCAACCAGGAGACATCCCAACCATTTCCCACTTGCGGGACACCCACAATTGGCAATTCCAGCTCCAGGTGCGGAATTTCCAGCCAGATCTCACCCAGATCTTCATAAGCCTTTTCGGCTGGCTGGACCTCCAGCCTTGCTTTTCGGCCTGGCAAAAAACCTGTCGCAGGCAGCACCTGGGCAGTCAAGAGCGCGGGGTCAGAGTTTGGAACCGTGGTGGGAGGATTAAATGTGGGGGTGAGAACTGGTGTAGTAGACGTCAAAGAGAATTGGATCGCAGCGTCCAGTTGTATCAAACCATATCCATACTGTTCATCCCACCCCCTGACCCCCAGATCCAGGGAGGTCGTTTCAATTTCCTGTGCGATCTTATCAGGATTGCTATTATTGGGAATGCCTTTCAAAATGGCTGCCAGGCCGGAAACGTACGCCGTGGACATGGAGGTCCCACTCATATATCCAAAGGCATTCCCGATGACGGTTGAATAGATTGATACACCTGGAGCGGCAACATCGATTTCGGGTCCGAAATTTGAAAAATTAGCTTTCTTATTGGATTCATCCGTGGCAGCTACGGCAATTACGTGAGGATAGGCTGCCGGAAAGAGGACAGAATTACTTCCCATGTTTCCACCGGCTGCCACCAGGATCACTCCCTTCCCATAAGCATAATTAACCGCATCTTCAAGTACTGAGGATGGCGATGTTCCACCCAAGCTGAGATTGATAACCTGTGCACCGTGATCTGCTGCCCAGGCGATTCCCCCGGCTACATCCGCAAAAGAGCCATTTCCATAAGCGTTAAGCGCTTTGATGGGCATGATCCGGGCTCCCCAGGATATACCTGCAATACCAACGCGGTTATTACTGATCGCGGCTGCTGTTCCCGCGACATGCGTACCATGCCCATTGTCATCCTGGGGATCATTGTCTTCGTTTACAAAATCATAGCCTGGTACAATCTTACCCGCCAGATCCACATGATGGGTGTCAACGCCTGTGTCGACAAAGGCGATGGTGACTGACGGCGAACCGGTTGACAGAGCCCATCCCTGGGGTGCGTGGATCGCCAGTAAGCCGTATTGATTTCCCCAACCCGGATCGTTTGGGACGATATCTGCCATCCAGACATCATAATTGGGCTCTGCATAAAGAATTCCCTGGCAGGCAGAGAGACTGGATATTGACTCTGTCACCTTTCCGTTGGGTATCTTTACTTCCAACACATGCAGTTCTTCTATCTGAGAATCAAGTGTGGCATTAACCGATCCCAGGCATTGCTCGATTACTTTTTTTGGCGTGTTGGGATCGAATTTGATCAAAACTTCATCAGGAGAATAAGAGCCGGTCAAATCCGGAACAGGGGTTGGTGATAATCCTGGCCCGAGTGCAGCGGTTCCTTGAAATTCTTGGGTGTTGTCGGGGGATGGAAGGATGGCTTGCCCTGGCACCTGACCATTCTTCTGAGCTAAGGAGGGTGTGGGCGTTTCTATCGAAGCATTCTTTTGGATATTTTGTTGAATCGATATTTTTTGGAGAGCAACAGTGGATGAATAAATATTTGCATCCCCTATTGCCTCATTTGTTGAAGTTGCTAAAGGCATTTCTCCCAGATTCCAGGAGAGCAGGAACAGAAAAAAGAGTTTGAATCCTGTACCAATTTTCGAAGAGCTGTGGCGGATGACCGGCATTTTTATCAATCCCTGAATGATTTTCCAAAAGATATCGTACACCTTTACAAGAGATATTGTCAATCGTAGGGATAATACAAAACCATGACAAATCGATTCTATTTCTGGAATTGAGAGAATATATTAAGAGTACAATTATCCATCATGGTCTCAAAAGATTCCGGATACAAAGAGCAATTCCATACTGCTGATTGGGCATTGCACGTCTGGGCTGCCAGTCTGCCAGCCTTATTCGTTGCAGCTGCCCGCGGCATGAACAATCTGTCAGGTGCGCAAACGGCTCAAAGTCCGCTGGTATCACGCAGGTTTTCTGCCGAGGCTGCAGATAATGAAAGCCTCTTGGTACTTTTCCTTTCGGAACTGGTCTTTGTTGCTGAACAGGAGCATTTGATATTTAATAAATTCAATCTTAAAATCCAGGATTCTAAATTGAATGTCCTCATGACAGGTGCACCCATTCTATCAATAAGTAAATACATCAAAGCCGTAACCTACCACAATTTAAAGATCCAAAAAACAGAGACCGGTTTTCAGGTGGATATAGTTTTCGATGTATAAGCGCGGTTTCATCGCGCCAGGGAGTCGGATATGATTCGCATCCAGGACTTAACCAAAATAACTGACTACGAATGGGAAATCCCACAAACTTTTCGCCACGATATGCGTGTGCCAGTGCGGATCTTTGCCACACGCACCCTGCTCGAACATATTGCCAGTGACAAATCGCTCGAGCAGGCAGTCAATGCAGCCACACTTCCGGGTTTGGTGGGATCCATTGTAGTCATGCCTGATATGCACCAGGGCTATGGTTTCCCAATTGGAGGTGTGGCCGCAACAGAATTTCCCAGCGGTGTCGTTTCTCCAGGTGGTATTGGGTACGACATCAACTGTGGGGTGCGTCTGCTGGCTTCATCGCTTCAGGCTGAGGCTTCAGCACCGTTCATGAATACCCTGGCCACTTTACTAAATCAATACTGTCCCAGTGGCGTTGGAAAAGAGGGCGTTGTCAACCTCAACCTCCCTGAACTGGAGCGATTGATGCGCGAAGGCTCACGCTGGGCTTTCAAAAACGGATATGCTACCGAATCGGATCTCGCTCGAACCGAGGAAGGTGGCTGTGTGGAAGGAGCCAATCCAGCAAAGGTAAGCGACCGCGCCAAGACACGCGGGCGCACACAAATTGGCTCGCTGGGTGCAGGCAACCATTTTATAGAAGTGGATTGGGTTGAAGCTGTTCTGGATCAAGATACTGCTTCAATCTTTGGCCTACGGGAAGGTTGCCTGGTCGTTCAGATCCATTGCGGTTCGCGCGGACTTGGCCACCAGGTCTGCACCGACTATGTCCAGGATTTCCAGGCTGCCGTGCACCGCTATGGAATTGATCTGCCGGACCGGGAGTTGGTCTGCGCACCGATGGACAGTCCGGAAGGACAGGCTTATTTGGGCGCGATGCGCGCCGCTGCCAATTTCGCTTTCGCTAACCGGCAACTGTTGGCCCATTCCGCCCGGCGCGCCTTCGAGGAAACATTTTCGGCGAAGTTGAAGGGTTGGCAGCTTGTTCAGGTATATGATATCTGCCACAACATAGGCAAGATCGAGACTCACTTGGTTGATGGGACGCGCATTAAAGTTTGCGTCCATCGCAAGGGAGCCACGCGCGCCTTCGGTCCGGGCTCACCTGATCTGCCGCCTGAATACCGGCAAACTGGACAGCCGGTTCTGGTTCCCGGCAGTATGGGTACCGCCTCGTGGGTATTGGCAGGCACTGAAATGAGCATGCAAAATTCGTGGGGCTCCAGTTGTCACGGCGCCGGTCGGATGATGAGCCGTTCCCAAGCCAAGCACGAAATCCACGGGGAGGATCTGCGCCGTACGCTGGAGAAACAGGGTATCCAAGTTCGTGCTGGCTCGCTGACAGGACTGGCCGAGGAGGCTCCCTCCGCTTACAAGGATGTGGATGCAGTGGTCGAGACGGTCGTTGCGGCTGGGATTGCGCGCAAGGTCGCCCGCCTGCGCCCGCTCGCAGTAGTAAAAGGGTGAAGGAGTGGGAACTTTTACGGATGGATAAACGTCTTTCATATTAAACAACCAATTCAGATAAAAAAAGGATAATAATATGAAAAACTTAGTTAATCGCTTATTCATCTTTGGTCTACTGGTAGCCCTACTCGCAGCCTGCGCGCCTGGGAAAATACCTGTAACTGGTTCAAACAGTATTCAGATCGAGAATCCCAATGCTCCCCAATCCGGTGATGGGTCCTTGGTTCGCGACACGGTTAGAATTGTCAAGACTGAAATTTCAACCCTGGGCAGCGTGCCGTCGAAATACGAATTAAAGATATCTTACTTCCTGCCCACTCCCTGTCACCAGACCCGGATGACTGTTGGTCAGCCAGGTGCAGATAATCGGATCAGCGTCGAGGTTTACTCCCTAATGAAAAAGGACCAACCTTGCACTTTGATGGCACTGGCCACCCCACTTGAAGCCAGTCTGACCCTGAGTAAGCTGGCCGCCGGTCATTACACTGTATGGGTTAATGGTGAAAAAGCTCTGGACTTTGATGCATAATCAATAAAAAACTGGAGCGGCTAAACAGTCGCTCCAGTTTTTTTAATTCTCATGCCAGATATAGAGGCCATCGCTTCCAAACTTGCTCCCATCGGGATTCATTTAGCCTAAAGATTCTCAATCGGACTCTTCCAGATCTGGAATACTCACCTCGGCAAAGCGTGCATGTGTCAGGTCCAAAAGCGATTTAACGGACAGCCGGATATTTAACCCGCGCTGACCACCACTCACGTGCACTTCTGGTTTATTTTTTGCAGCCGAATCGATTATCACCTGGAAACCCTTATTCAAAAGCGCCAATGGTGAGATCCCTCCCGCCAACAGACCGGTTAACTCTTCGGCTTCCCGTTCGCTCGGCAGGTTGACTTTTTTCTCATTCAGGGCACTTGCCAACAGCTTTAAATCGACGCGGTTTGGACCCGGTATGACAGCCAGAATGGGCTTTCCTTTTGGCCGGGTGACAACAATGGTTTTATAAACCAGATTCGGGTCTACGCCCAGCCGGCGGGCAGTCTCACGTGCGCCCAACTTCTCCGCCGGAAGCTCGAAGACCGTGTAGGAAATCTTTCTGGAATCCAATAGACGGGTGGTATTATTGACAATCGCCATATGAGCTACCAGGGCGATTATAATGGAGTTTCATGAAAACTGCCTCACCACTGAGCCTGGATGAACTACTGGCACGCCTGCCGGATTATTACACTCCCGCTGATCGGGAATTAATCCAGCGCGCCTACCGAGTGGCCGAAAAGGCACATACGGGTCAGAAACGCGTCTCCGGCGAACCGTATGTGAACCACTTGCTGGCCGTAGCCGCCATTCTGGCAGAATTCTCCATGCCGGCCGAGGTACTGACCGCCGGATTATTGCATGATACTATAGAAGATACTTCGATCACAGCAGAGGACTTAAGCCGTGATTTTAGTGAGGGGGTCGTCAACCTGGTGCAAGGGGTTACAAAACTAACCCAACTACCGCGAGTAACACGCGGTGAACACCGGGAGGAAGTCACCCAAATAGATGACGAAGCGGCGTTGCGTGATCGCAAACACGAGCTATCCATTGAAACCTTGCGTAAAACCTTCCTGGCAATGGATAGTGACGTGCGGGTTGTTTTCATTAAATTAGCCGATCGTCTGCATAACATGCGTACACTGGGCGCCTTTCCGGAGGCCAAGCGGCGCCGGATAGCCCAGGAAACTCTCGATATTTTTGCTCCTCTGGCTAACCGCCTGGGTATCTGGCAGATCAAGTGGGAACTCGAAGACCTGGGTTTTCGCTACACTAATCCGGAGAAATATAAGGAAATCGCCGAGCAACTGGCTGTGCGGCGCGATACGCGCGAAGCTGAGATACAGCAGATTAAAGAATCCATAACAAAGTTACTCAAAGAGGCAGGAGTCAAGGCGGAGATATCCGGGCGACCCAAGCATATCTATTCCATTTATAAGAAGATGGTCGAGAAGGGCAAGCCTTTCGACCTGGTTCGGGACGTGCGCGGCGTCCGGCTCATCGTACCAGATATTACAGCCTGTTATGCTGCTTTGGGGGTCATCCATACCCATTGGCGGCCCATCCCAAACGAGTTTGACGATTACATTGCCGCTCCCAAGGATAATTTTTATCAATCCCTGCATACCTCTGTCATCTATGATGATGGCCGACCGGTGGAGGTCCAGATCCGCACCCTCGAAATGGACGAGAATGCCGAGTTCGGAATTGCCAGCCATTGGCGATACAAGGAAGGCGGCTCGCGCGATAAATACGACGAACGCGTTAACTGGCTGCGGCGCGTGATGGAGTGGCGGCAGGATGTGGATGACGCCCAGGAATTCGTGGATGGCATGAAAACCGATGTCTTCAAAGACCGCGTCTACGTTTTCACCCCCCACGGTGACATCATCGACCTGCCAGCCGGTTCTACGCCAATCGACTTTGCTTATCATGTGCACACCAACGTTGGGAACCGCTGCCGGGGAGCCAAAGTAAATAACAAACTTGTTCCTTTGGATTACACCTTAAGTACCGGCGAGCAAGTGGAAATCCTGACTGCCAAGCAGGGCGGGCCAAGCCGTGACTGGCTTAACCCGAGTCTGGGATTGGTGCATACACAGCGCGCCCGCTCGAAGATCCGCGCCTGGTTCAAAAAGCAAGACCAGGACCAGAACCTCACCCAGGGTAAGGAAATCCTGGTGCACGAGATCCAACGCCTCGGCCTGCCGGAACTGGATGATGATGGGCTGAAGAAAATCGCTTCACAGTTCGATCGCCAACCCGAAGAGTTGTATGTAGCCCTGGGCTGTGGCGATATCAATATCACCCGCGTAGTAAATAAACTCATGGAGGGCAAGGAGACCGACGATGTCCTGGTGGTTGTCCCGGCCTCCAGCGAAGCGGTTCCGACTGAAGCTGTCACCGTACTCGGGCTCAAAGGCCTGTTGACAAGTATGGCCAAATGCTGCAACCCGACCCCCGGTGATGAAATCATCGGGTATATCACACGCGGGCATGGGGCCACCATCCATCGCCAGGACTGTCCGAATATGCTGCGTATCCGGGATCGAGAGCGGCTTGTAAAGGTTTCCTGGGGCGAAAATGTACGTACGTATCCTGTCCCCATCCGCATCCGTGCCTATGACCGGCAGGGCTTGATGGGTGACATCACCACCTTGCTTAACAGCGAAAGCGTCAATATTGTGGATGTTCAGGTACGGATTTCCAAGAATCTTGCCGACCTGCATATCGTGATCGAAGTCAAGGATATTTCCCAGTTGAGCCGCATGCTTGCACGTATCGAGAACCTGCCTAACGTACTGGAAGCCCAACGGATCCGAGGCGGGTAATCCAATGATAGGATGAATGTGGGATGGCTGGCGGGTTAAAGGCGGATTAGTTCAATAACCACTGCCATTACCTTTTGTTATAATCCTCGCATGCCGTGGTATATACGTCTCCTTACCATTCTTGAAATTGGTTTTTGTACAATTTTCTTCGGTATCCTTTTAACAGGGAGTACATTGCTGGTTTCTGAAACATCCACCGGTGCCGCCCGCCTTTTCACACGTCCGGTAGAATTCGATTTTGTAACCTGGACCTTGGATGCCCTGGGCATTAAATTAGGCCAGGCCGCGCTGGATACACCTTATTATTTCAACCAACCTGCCCGCCACAAGCTCGTGGTAGATTATTTTCACCTGTTGGACAACATCCTTCAGGATGAGAATAAACTCAACTTGTTTTATACCGATCCTTCGGTAAAGGATCCCGTTAAGGCATCCGCGGCTATCCGGGCCGAACTTGCAGGGCTATATGCCCGCCAGCGTCTGGTTGCCCCCTTTGCCGAGTCCATTTTGCAGGAACAGGTCGCCGCGACGCTGGCGGAAATGGGCCTGACCACCGGTGGACAACCCATCCCGCCGGTTCTGTTCCATATGACTCCCTTGCCCTACAACCTGGTAATATCTCCGCGTTCGAAAATTGAGGAAGAGGCATCCATTTCACTCATTCCAGACGTGACTGTTGATCAGCAAGTCAATATTGAAAACCATGTGGACAAGCAGTTGGATGTTTCCTCCCTGGTTGTTCCAGTTGGCGGAATCGGTACTTACCCTACCATGATTGAGCGTACGTCCGCGCTGGATTGGTTGTCCAACACGATCGCCCACGAGTGGACCCATAACTGGCTGACCTGGCATCCGCTCGGTCTACACTATGACACAAGCCCGGAACTACGCACCATGAACGAGACCACCGCAGACATCGTTGGAGGCGAGATTGGCAAAGCTTTGCTTCAACAATATTATCCTGAACTGTCAGCAAAATATGCAAGCCAGTCCCAGATGGCAAGCTTACCAGCCAATCCCATAGGCGCAGGTTTTGATTTCCGGGTTGAAATGCACACCACCCGCGTCCGTGTGGATGCATTGCTTGCGGCCGGGAAAATTACAGAAGCCGAAAATTATATGGACGAACGCCGTCAGCTCTTCTGGAATAATGGTTATCCCATCCGTAAGCTCAACCAGGCATATTTCGCATTTTACGGAGCGTATGCGGATGTGCCGGGCGGGGCAGCCGGTGAAGATCCGGTTGGCCCGGCAGTACGGGCTTTGCGCGCTCAGAGCGGGTCGTTAATCGCTTTCTTGGAAAGGATCGGATATATGAGTTCCTTCAAACAACTCCAGGATGCCCTGGCCCATTGAATTGAGCGTCAATGCATAAGATTCCGTTTTTATTCATCCTGCTGGCCTTCGCATTCATCCTGAGTTCCTGTGCTCCAGGCCCAGCAAGCGCTACACCCAGCTTGACGGCTCCACCAGTGCCCAGTCCCACTCCCGCCGAGATGTCTTGTACAATCCTGCATGTCGCAGCCACACCCGCGGCATTGGGGGCTGAGTTTGAAAGCCGCAGTCACATTGCCGGCCCGACCAATGCACCGGTAACCATCGTGGTTTTCAGCGATTATCAATGTCCGGCTTGTGCCATCCTAGCCGCCAGCTTGAAAAAGATCCGGCTCGCACATCCAGCCGATGTACGACTTGTTTACGTAAACACGCCGATATCCAACCGGGATAAAGATGCAGAAGCCACTCAAGCAGTGGAAGCTGCGGATCTGCAAGGAAAGTTCTGGGAAATGCACGACGCACTCTTCGAAAAACAGGCTGAATGGTCCGCCCTTACACCGGCAGACTTCGAAACCTGGGCAGTACAGCAGGCATCTGGTCTAGGAATGGATCCAGCCAAATTTCTGACTGATTTTAAGGGCCAAACTGTGGCAGATCGTCTCAAGCAGGTTGTTCAATCTGCTTCCAGCCAATCGCTCAGCCCACCGGTTCTATTCGTAAATAGCAGCTCCAGATATTCAGGATTGGCGGATTTCGCCAGTCTTGATACGGTTGTGCGTATGGAAGCGCTCTCAGCCCTCCAGTTCAGCAATTGCCCGGCCTGGGTCATCGATCCGCTCAAACAATATATCGCGACCCTGCATACCTCCAAAGGCGACATTGCCATCCAGCTTTTCCCTGACAAAGCCCCGTTAGCCGTGAATAATTTCGTATGGCTGGCCCGTAATCATTGGTATGATGGCATTACCTTTTATAAGGTTCTACGGGACTCTCTTGCCATGAGCGGCGATCCAAGTGAAACCGGCATAGGCAATCCAGGGTATCTGTTTCAGACCGAAATCTCTAAACTCAACTTCGATCAACCAGGGATGGTTGCCTTGGATAACAGTGGGCCTGACACAAACGGAAGCCGCTTCCTGATCACTCTTTCCCCCGCAGCCCAGATGTATGGGCAGTACACTATTTTCGGGAAGGTTCTGAGCGGGATGGATGTACTTACAGCGTTAACTGCGCGCGACCCCAAGCCGGGTATTTATCTCCCCCCGGGGGATAAACTCATCAGTATTGCCATCCAGGAACAGTAAGGAGAATCCATGCAGCCCAATCCAGTTTCCAGCCGCCGCCGGGATCTCCTATTACTAATCTTCAGCATTGCCGGAATATTGGGTCTGACAGGCAGAGGAATTTATTTGCTTATAATGGGATTCCGTTCTTTCAAGCTCGTATTCACATCTGACCAGGTTTCAACACTCCTGGATGCATCCAGCATGTTCTTTTGTGCGGTCTTGCTTCTGCCATTACTCGTTTATTGCATCAGAAAACTTAAAGGTCTGGAAATTCTCCAGGCAAAACCCGCTCCGATCAGGTTCTGGCAGGCGATCGTCTTGATAGGCGGTTGGCTATTCCTGGTTATTCTGGGTTCGGTTCTGAACAGCATATCCAATTATGGCGGGCTGATCGCTATGCCGTTTTTCCTGTTAGGAATTGCCATACCGGTTGCTGGCCTGGCCTGGATTGCCATCGGCGGCCTGCAGGTTGGATCCTGGCGACGTTTATGGGCTGCGTTTGCAATTGGAATGACCGGTAGTACAGTGCTGGCGGTACTATTGGAATATTCGATCGTGGCAATTGCAGCACTGGTGGCAGGCGTGATAGCCGCATCCAATCCAGAATGGCTGGCTATATTTCAACAAGTCAAGAACCAGGTAACCAATTCCGGAGATGTGCAGACGCTTTTGACCACTCTCGCCCCCTACCTGACCAACCCACTCGTTCTTCTCGTCGCATTGGCTTTTGCATCCGTTCTCGCACCGATCATAGAGGAGACTCTCAAACCGGCCGCGGTCTGGTTACTCGGGAAACGCCTGCGTTCCCCGGCGGAAGGGTTCGCATTGGGGGCTCTATGCGGCGCTGGGTTTGCCCTGCTGGAAGGGTCGCTGGCAGCCAGTGGTATGGCACAACTGTTGGGGATCGGCCTGGCTGCGCGCGCCGCCAGTTCGTTGATGCATATTACGGCAAGTGCATTGATGGGCTGGGCGATCGCGTCTGCCCGTTTGGAGAAACGCTACGGACGCCTGGCATGGATATTCCTGGTTTCCATCAGCATTCACGGATTATGGAATGGATCGGTTATCCTGGCCGTTTTTGGCTCCTTACGAATAACGCTGCAGAGTGCCAGTCCCGACCTGCTGGGAATTCTGCTCGTAGTGGCCGGGATAGGAATCCTGGGAGTGATGCTGTTGGCGATAATAATCATCCTGCCGGTTGTCAACCTTCGACTAAGGAAAGCTTCGAAGGAGAACGATAAACATGTGCAAAGTGATATAATCGCCCCTCTGCAATCATAAAAAAGCTGGCTGGATTAAACCGGGTAAAAAATCCGTTTCCTGAAATTACTAACTTCAAATATTATGGGTAATAAGGAGATCTCATGAACTTAATAATGAAAATCATAGATTTTATTCTACACATTGACGTTTACCTGAAAGATATCATCACGCAGTATGGAGCGTGGACCTATGGCCTGCTGTTCTTTGTTATTTTCATGGAAACCGGCTTCGTGGTCACCCCGTTCCTGCCGGGCGATTCGCTCATCTTTGCAGCAGCCACTTTCGCGGCAGCTGGAGCCCTCAATCCCTGGTTGATCTTTATCTTTATGAGCATTGCAGCCTTTGCCGGGGATACCGCCAACTACTGGATCGGGCACGCTATCGGCGCTAAAGCTAACACCGGCGAGGTCAAATGGATCAAAAAAGAATACATGGACCGGACCCATGCATTCTTCGAAAAACACGGCGGCAAGACGATTTTCCTGGCGCGCTTTGTTCCCATTATCCGGACGTTTACACCCTTTGTTGCCGGTGTAAGCAAAATGCCATATGGATATTTCATCACCTGGAACCTGGTAGGTGGGGTCACCTGGGTGGCAACCTTCACGCTGCTCGGCTATTTCTTCGGGAATATCCCCTTCGTTCAGGCAAACTTTGAGTTGGTCATCGTAGCCATCGTGCTTATTTCCCTTGTTCCGGCAGTAGTTGAAGCAGTAAAAGCCCGGCGTGAAATGAAGAAACAAAACGCGCAAGCTGTCGATTAAATCAAAGTGTAATTTCCAAGGAATTGTAATACCTCTCGCCTGCGCAAGTCCGGCACAGGACTTTTCCTTCCGCGCACACCTGGCGCTCGTTGATGATCTCCTCCCCGCAATTTGCGCATTTCGCCTTTAATCCCGGGCGGCTGATGATCAATTTAAGGGCCGGTTCCAACTTCACTTCCTGGAAAGTAAATAACTCGGTTTCCGGCATGATCTGGTAGCCCTTCAGTTGGGCGTAATACTTCTTTTTTATCTCCGGGGCATACTTAAGGGCGCGCTGGCGCACATCCAGACTGGGGGCCAGGCGGACAGTCTGCCCGCTTTCCACATTGGCAAAAGTGGCGGCAATCTTGCCCTGATCGACAATCCGCAAGGTGCGGTGTCCGACCACCGCCCCGCTGGCAACTTCGACCCCATCTGCAAAACAACCATCCGTTTCCAGGATCACCAGTGCGGCTTTATGAGGCATGGGGGCTTCCAACCCGATCGCGGCCAGTCCAGCCAACCCCATACGGACACCCAATACCTGGCGCGGACAAAGGTGGTCGTGCCGGGCGGAAGATTGCTTAAGAAGTTCATGCAACTGATTATTCAAGTGATGCTCCCAATTAATTCGTAAATAAATGGATTTTGCCATCCGGGCTGGTTTCAAGACGTAAAACCGTCAGCGCCTTAGCGGCAGGACCGCGGATCAGTTTGCCCCGGGGATCGAAACGCGAGCCGTGACAGGGACAAGCAAAGCCCTGCGGCGTGCTTTCCACGGTGCAACCAAGATGCGTACAAACCAGGCTAAGGGCGCTAAAACCTTTATCGCCATGGATCAAGATGGCGGGTACCTGCGGGAGGAGTGTACGCGATCCGGGTGGATAATTCGAAGCCAGGCCAAGGTCGAATTCGGTTGGGGCAGGCGGCTGGGATTGGTAGCTGAAGAAACGCACCAGACCTCCCAATCCCAGCAGGCCACTAATGGTTAGAAGTACACCCCGGGCCAGTTTCAGGAAATCCCGGCGGGAGAGTCGCGGCCCGTTCATCTTTGCACCGAGTGACATTTATGGCAGGCAGCCGAACTCTGGTCATTCGGGTCCTGGGTGCAACCCGAGCCCATTACCGGCTTAAAGGTGAACACCTGCCCGGTGGCTTGCCCCACCAATCGGTAAGTGCCATTCTGCAGGAGGCGCGTATTCCAGAGCGGTTCGCCTTTTTCGGTGACCAGAACGGTATCGCCGAGCTTAAGATCCACCACCGGGTTGAGCAAGGCTTGACGAAATGCAATGTTGTTGGGGTCGGTCAACGTAATCGTCTGAGGTAATTCAGCCGGCGTGCCATGGCAGGTCTTGCAGCGAATATACTGGATATCGAATTTGCTTCCGTACAGGCTGCCGTCCCCCATCGCCTCGGTGCGGGTATGACAATCCAGGCAATCCAACGTCCACTCGCAGCGGGTAAATTGCGCAATCGGTTGATAATAGTCGTGCAGGCGGTCGGTGGGCTGGTCTGTGCGCGGTTCGAAGGTCATTGCGCGTAAATCGTAATTGCCACGGTTGTGGCAGGTATCGCATTGAGTATAAGAGATGGCAGTGGTCAATTTATGCACCTGAGTGGCCGTGATGGTATTCACGCTGGTCAGGTCGGTGGATTGGGTGGGCGTATGGCAGGCTGAACAACCGGTGAAATGATCATAGCGGCCGCCGGTCTGGGTGGGTTGGGCGGATATATGACAGGTGAGGCAGTTCTCTCCAAACAGGCGGAGCTGCGGATTGGACTCTGAGGCCGGGTTGTAAGCCTGGAGACTGGTAATGCCGCTGGTGCTCTGGCTGTCTTGAACTGTACTTATCCCGAACAGGGCTGTCTGGTTGGGCTGGGCGCCGTAGGAGTAACGCATTAGTGCGATCGCTCCGGCATATGTAGCCTGGATGCTGGTGGTGGCGCGCTGGATGTGGTCGTTGTAGCTGGCCGTGCTGCCGCTATGACAGTTCGCCCCGCCGCAGGAGGCCTCGACAACCGAATAATCGGCCGGATTTTTTCCGCCGCGCATGCTGCTGTGTGCCAGGCTGGCATCGAGCGCCAGTCTTTCGCCGCCATGACAGATCACACAGCCGAAGGTTTTGACCGGATGAGATTTACTGATCTCCGGCAGCCCGGCATGGCAGGACAGGCAATATTCCACCTGACCGGTCAACGTGGGCGTCAGGGCGACCGGCTTGACGCGCCGACTCTCCAGCCAGGCAATACCAAGCAGGGTCAGCAATAACAGGGCGGAAGCAATCACGATCAGTCGGCGCATATCAGAAAAAAGAAGGAAGAAGGGAGAAGTTCAAAGGTTTTTGGTCAAAAGTCGAAGGTCTATGATCAGAACGCAGGGATGAGGGCGAGGAGGGAAAGGATTATGAGAGCCAGGAAAATGAAGCCGGCCAGAATTTGGGCGAGAAGGCTGCTTTTGGGAAACCAATGACCCTGTTCGGATACGGCAGGCTTCGGGAGAATATAAGGAATGAGGGTTATAAGGGTCAGGACTGCCAGAGGGACAACCACGCCCCACAAGAACGGGCTGCCCAGCTTGAGCAGCTCCTGGACCCACAGGAAGAACCAGGGAGCACGTACGTTGGCCGGCAAAGCCGAACCGGCTGTAATAGGCTGGGCAAGAGGCGCGGGTGCAATAACCGATAGAAGCAGGAGCGCCACTGAAGCCAACAGCATCGCCAGCAGCTCACGCCGGACCAGTTCGAAACGGGAAATGCGTAATTGTGTTTCGCGCAAGGCGGGCGGCGGAACGGCAATCCCACCATCCCGGCGAATCCGGAAGATGTGCCAAACTACCAGGATCCCGGCTGCCAGCATCAAGCCGAAGATGTGCCAGCCGTAAAACCGGATCAGGGTAGCGGGTCCGGGCTCGGCGCCACCCACCAGGCTGCCATACAGCGCCGTCCCAATCAAAGGAATGGATTTAATCAGATTTGTCCCAGCCACCAACGCCCAACGGATGCCTTCATCCCAGCGCAACACATATCCCGTGAAGTCCAGTAAAACTGCCAGCACGAACAAGCCCATGCCCAGCAGGTAATTAAAGCGGCGCGGCGGCAGGTAGGCACCGGTGAAGATCACGCGCGCCAAGTGCACGACCGAGACCAACACCAGGAACTGTGCCGCCCAATAATGGAGATTGCGGATCAGTCCGCCGAAGGGGACGAGGAAGGTCAGTGTCTGGACCGAAAGGGCGGCATCACCCGGGGTCGGGATGTAATAGAACACCTCCAGGATGCCGGTAACAAAGAGAACCAGCACCAGGAAAACTGCAAGCCCACCGGCAGCCAAAGTATAGCGAAAACGGGCCTGTTTGGCCGGGATGGTGGGTGGATGGAGGTGATGGAAGAAGGATGGACGCATCGGATAAATTATACAGCGAGATTAAGAAGAGCAGGCCTATGATTGGGAAATGCCCGTAATTTGGGTTTCCGAGGGATCGTTTGTACAAAACAACCAGGAACAATTCGATGCTTTTAGGAGAAAGTGGGAGACAAGTGGCTGGACATAACCATTCTTGGATTTATTTTCCCATTTTAAAGTTTTCTTTGGGCGGTCAGTGGGACTATTTATTTTATTTGCTTAGCTATGCGAATAAAATTGATGAATTGATCCTCCGGAATCGGGGGTTAAATGGGTTAATTTTGGTTGTTTTTTGGCAAAAAAGCATTATTTTGTCTTGGTCAGAAACACATTGCACACTCCACCAATTAACCAGGTATTGGCACCGCGAGCGAAATGTAGTGGTTCCCTGCCATTTATGGGGGGATTGC
>JADGQB010000264.1 GCA_017882145.1 Anaerolineales bacterium | reverse complement strand
GTGGTTTCCGCCGCACACCAAGGAGGTTGGCGTACAGCCAGTACTATTTACGGTTGCTGGCGATTTCATACCCGGCTGGCAGTCACGAAAAAATGAGCGTGCCTTCGATCTTCCTCATAATCGAAAATCTGCTGGATCTTGAGGATTTGAAAATCCTTCAACAGATTCACGATGTCCTTATAATCCAGATAAGTGTGCGGCACATCCACTTCCGCCCATTCCGTTTTGAGTAACGTATATTCATCAATCCTTCTCTGCGAATATAAATTCCAGGCGTCTGCTTCCTTGGAATTTAATGTAATGAAAATCTCCCCGCCCGGCCGGGTGACCCGGTAAATTTCAGCGAGTATCCTGGTCAGGCCGGAAAAATCCGTATGATAGATGGAATGAAAGGCCAACAGGCAATCAAAATACCCGCTCTCGTAAGGCAGTTTTAACATGTCCCCCAACATTAGATCGATGTTCACATTTTCTGTCTGCGCAGTTTGCCTAAGTTGAGAAAGTCCGTCTGCAGATAGATCGAAAGCGCTCACCGAGAATCCGAGCTTCGCCAGATAGAGCGCGTTCCTGCCGATCCCGCAGCCCAGGTCCAGGACTTTTTTGAAGTCCCGGGCCTTCCACTGCAAGGCCAAGGGGATGAATTCACCGGCGACATTTTTCCAATACTCGTTAATATTGCCGGACCAATCCCATTCTTTCGATTTGATCATGGCTTATTCCTGAGCGGCTTTTATTCTTCAATCAGCAGCAGCCAGGCGTTCCAACAGGCTGTGACCAGCAGGGCGGCAATCACTGCCACCAGTCCGTATATGGCGTTCAATACCCCGAAATTGATGGCGATCGCCACGATAATTAATCCCAGCGAGGCGGTAAACGGGAGGCCGATTTCCTTTACGAGGATCAACAGGCTTATGGATTTGTCCTTCAGGCTGATGGCAGTCTGTCGGAAAAAAGCAAACCCACGCGATAACCCAAGCACGAGTAATGCGATCGACAAACTGATCGGAAGCTGGTGCGGGACGATAAATACCAGCGAGATCATTAACACGTACAGGAAGTCGCCGAAGGTCTGGCGGGCCCGGCCGATGATTGTATGGGGATTCTGTCCCTTTAATCTGTCCCTGTTCAGGGACAAGGATACGAACAACAAGCCGGTTAAGGTAGCCGAGACGGCCGCAACAGTAGCATAAAATACCTGCCAGGATTGGATGCTGGCCTGAAAAATTTCCATTCTGGTGTTCCTACTCTCCGAACTCCTGCTCGAAATCGCAGCCCATTGCTTGCGCGATGATCTTAAAATCCTGGGCGGGCACCTTAAGATTCCCAAATCGAAAAGCGGCGCCCCAATGAGTCTTATCCTTGATGAAGGATAACTTATCGATCAAGGGCTGGATGGGAGTTTCCCTGGCGGGCAGGTAAGTGACATCCAACCGGAAGGGGTGGAAGTCAGCGCCCATGTCGCCCTGATAGACTTCTCCGCCTTTCACAATTGCAATGGCAGTGAACATTTGCAGGGGTTCGCCATCCGGGTAACTGGTCTTAGGGGAATAGTACACAAAACCATCCCCGGCCTTCAGCTTTTGGAGCGGGGCTTTTTTGCCGTGATTTAATTGCACAAATCCGCCATTCACCCCCACCTGGACGTGCTGGCGCGAGACCACACCTATCCAATATTGCCTGTCTGTCATTATGAGGCCTCCTTCTGACCGGTAATCATATCGATGCACAACACCGTGCGACCGATGAAGCTGCCGCCGCGGGTTTGCTCAGCTTTCACAGCCGCGCTGAGCCGGGCGATACCGGCTTGATGGACTTCGTTACTGAGCAGCGCCATCTGGCTGCAGGAGTTCTTTTTCAAATATGGATCGTCTAAGACTTGTGCGCCGATTCGGGTTTCATCCAGCCGTTCCACTTCCGCGACCTGGATGTTCACGAACCCGGCAGATTTCATCCACTCCAGTAAAGTGGCATGGGAAGGGAAACGCTTCAGGTCGGTTTCAAGCATCCCATCGAAGAAATCATTGGCATACCAGCTATTTTTGGGGTTATGCGGGTCCATGCCAAGGACCGCCAGGATTCCTCCGCCGTGGAGAATTTCCAGGGCCTGGGCAATAAAGCCGGCCTGATCGGGGAAATGATGGATGGCATCCACGCAGTAGACCAGGTCAAAGCTTTGGGCACAAAAAGGCAGGCGGTCGCCCGAGCCCCGCACCAGTTCCAGACCGGGCTGGCGCTGTTGGGCCTGGCGGAGCATCCCGTCTGAATAATCCAGCCCGACCAATCGGTTTGCAACAGGACGCAGCGCCGAGAGCCAATGCCCCGTACCGCAGCCGGCTTCCAGGATGCGGTCGGCCCGCAGCAGGTAGGCCAGGGCCAGCAAAGCTTTGCCGCGCTCTTCCAGTTCGGAGGAGACAAACCTCCGATCGTATTCGGGAGCGATTTGATCGTAGTTAACGCGCGCCATGGTTCACGCCTTCGGGTTAATTATAGCTTTTAGCAAGTGCGCAGCTCCATGCACTCGTAACGGTTCCTGGCTATCCTGAAAAAACCTTGCATTGATCTCTTCCATGCCAAGATCTTCTTCAACCGAGAAACCGATCGATTTCAGCGAGGCAGCCAGAAGATCGGGCTCGAAAGTACTCTTCCAGGGCTCGTCCACCCTGGTCAAGCGCTCCGCCCGCACCTGGTAGCTCAATAATTGCCTGGGATTCAGTAGTTCTTGATGAAGGGCGTAATCGAAAACAATTTCGCTGGATGGCCGGGCCAGACCGGCGATGGATTTCAGTATGTTCATTACAGTTCCTGGGGAGAGATACATCGTTACTCCCAGCCAGGAGAAAAATGCCGGATCACCGGTCTTGAAGCCGGCTTTGGGGAGTTGGTCTTCCAACGCATCAGTTTCAAAATCAAGCGCGGCAAAGCCCAGGGAGGCGGGTATGGGTATGCCAACTGCCTGCAGTCGTTCCTGTTTCCAGGCCTGGGTGGCCGGATGGTCGACTTCGAATACCTGTAAGACTTCCGGCGGATAAGGATTCCGGTAAGCGAACGTATCCAGGCCGGCACCCATGATCACATATTGGTGCACTCCGTGCAGGATTGCGCACGCCAGCTCATCCTCCGCAAATTTACTGCGCGCCACCAGGAAAGCCCGCAGATGCGTGGCTGCCGGCGTAAGATAGCGCTCAGGGTTGGCGCAAATTAATGTCGTTTCATAGCCGCCAATGATCCTTGTGGCAACCGGATCCTCGAATAACCTGGGGTTATCCAGGACCTGGTGGGCTGCTCTTGAAAAAGCTGCCCGGTACGCCGTCAGGCTGGGTTGAATTGGGTTCAAATGATCACCATCCGCAGATTATTTTCTCAGCTGCATGCCGGGTGCATCCTCTGCTCTGACCTCAAAACCGTTCTTTTCGTAAAAGCCGCGTTTGCCTTTTGCGCAGAACAGCTGGATATCCCGTATGCCGTGATCTTTACACTTTTTCACCAATTTTTCCAGGATCATTGTACCAATTCCCTGGCCCTGGTAGCCAGGCAAAATGATCATATCGAAGATCATGGCGTGCAAGACAAAGTCGGTTACCACCCGCCCGAAGCCGACCAGTTTCTCCTCATCGTAGGCGGAAACAGTCAGCCAGCTGTTACGGTTGGCTTGCTCGACTTCTTCCGGGCTGGCCTGGTACTGCTGGTTCCAGCCGGTGGTGATGAAGAGGTCAAAGTACTCGTGCTTGTCGGGGAGCTGCTCACTCAAGCGGATCGTCATTTTGATTTCCCGGGTATCCATTGGAATTAGAAATTTACTATTCTGCTCAGTCTCTGCGGCGAAGCGGCCTGGGAAAGTTCCCGCAAGAGGGTCAGGTTCTTCCCCGCCTTATTTTACACTGCTCTACACATAATTCCAGCACATACAAAAGGATCTCTTCGATGACCTGGTAGACCGACTTTTTCATTCCAAGGGATCAAACGATTGGTACATGAAAAGGGCCGGCATCCTATGATGGGTACGGTCAGGAATGTTGTAACGCTAACCGAACTATCCCAGATAAATTATGAGATATAGTACCTCAGCCTGTTCAAAGTAGCTCAGGGAGGAATTTTATTAATGCATGCGCATAAGGTAAATTTTCCGCTGGGGATAGCTGGCCCATTCGAATCTGTATATGGAGAATGTTCGATGAAAAAACTAGGAATTGCAATTTTTTTGGCAACCATCGCCGCCCTGTTGGTTGTCACAGTTGCCTTTGCCATATTTACCAACGGCGACTTTGAAACTGGCACCTTCAGCGGCTGGACGAAAGACCTGGCTTTCCAAACTGGTGGCATCAACGTGGGGCCGCCTCCCAGCTACATAACCAGAGCTGGCTCTTCTGTAGACGATACATTTATCGTAAACGCAGCCTGGGCGACTGCCCATTTTGGCGGGAGCCTCTGCGATCCAAATACAAACGGCACCGTCTGTCTGCCGTATGCCGGCAATGACTCGGCTGTTGTCAATTATCTAGGCGATAACACCAACCTGAACAAGCTCTCACAGGCTGGGCTGGTAGGAAGCGGTGATGTGGGTGCGGATGGCATGTACCACATTTTTTTTGCATACGCGCCTGTCTTGGATAGTGGAGGCCACCCTGCTAATGCACAGCCTTTCATGTACGTCAGGTTGACAAGAGTTAGGGCAGGCTCTCCAGATAAGGTGTTGTTTGACAAGTTTTCATATCCGTCTGATCTGAATCCAAACTGGAAAACTGGTTCAGGCGGCGATCTCGTATCTTACATGCCCTGGCAGGTCTATGATCTGACCTACTCTCCCGCCGAACTTGGTTCAGGCGATACGCTCACGCTGGATGTCGTAGCCGCAGGTTGTTCCGGAGGCGGTCACTGGGGCTACTTGTACATAGATGATTTTGGAACAACCAAGCCTGGGGCAAGTACTGCTCCATCACTCACTTCGGTATCCCCTGAATTCGGCCCCGTTGCAGGCGGAACAGCCGTAACCCTCACGGGCACAGGTTTTACTGGCGCAACAGCAGTCACGATCGGTGGACACACGCTTCTCCCGGGTTCATTCACAGTCGTTAATGCCACGACTATTACTTTCACAACTCCAGCAAATCCTGCTATTGTCGTGGATGTAGGCGTCACAAACCCGGGTGGATCAGCGGTTAAAGCAAACGGCTTTACCTACTACGTAATACCAACCATCACCGGTGGTGGCACAGGTGGCGGTACCGCCCCTAACGCTGGTCCTGTGACTGGCGGAACGAACGTGGTTATCACCGGTACGGGTTTGGCCGGTGGTGCATTTACTTTCGGTGGCACGACCACTGACTGCATTGTGAACTATGCGGGCACGCAGGCAACCTGCCCGTCTCCTGCACATGCGGCTGGTTCGGTGAATGTGGTTGTCACCAATCCTCACCTCGACTTCGCCACCTCGATAAACGGCTTTACGTATTACGAAGTGCCGACCATAACCAGCGGCGGCACGGGTGGCGGCGTCTCGCCTAACTATGGCTCAGTGACTGGCGGCACGAGCGTAACCATAAGTGGCACGAACTTCATCGGCACCACCTCCGTTACCTTTGGCGGCACGGCAACCAACCTTGCGGCTTGCAGCGTGGCTGCCACATCCATCACCTGTTCCACCCCGGCGCACGCGGCCGGCGTGGTTAATGTA
>JADGQB010000054.1 GCA_017882145.1 Anaerolineales bacterium | reverse complement strand
GCGACCCAGTCTTTTATAATTTGAACAATCTTGGAATAGCGATTAACGGCACTGGCATCCTGGAAAGCGAAGGCCGGACCAGGATCAAGCGCCAATGCGAATTCCACGCCTGACAGAACTTCCTGAAGCTGATTGATTGGACGAGGCAGGTTATCTTCAAGCAGGGTGATTGCAGAAGGCTTAAGGCCGGTCACCACGCTGCCGGTCGAATCGAATACATCCAACCC
Organism: Anaerolineales bacterium; assembly: GCA_017882145.1. Classification (GTDB taxonomy): domain Bacteria; phylum Chloroflexota; class Anaerolineae; order Anaerolineales; family Villigracilaceae; genus UBA877. The sequence goes on along the minus strand of JADGQB010000054.1, from coordinate 15,572 downwards.
GGCGGTTATGGACGGGAAACTGCCGGTCTGCAAGGCATACAGACCCAAGCGCGATGTGCTCTGACTCTGGGCGCGGACAGAGGTCTGTCCGGCGAAAAGCAGATAAACACACAGGAATGCCGTCAGGATTCTACGCATATGCAGCATCAGTCAAAATAAATTATCGTCGCCAGGCGCGGCCCGCCAATTCACTTAACATCCTTAACTTCCGCGTCCAGGATTTCGTCGTCATCAGATGAAGGAAGCTGTTCGGTTTTATCTTTGGATGCTGGGAGCTTGACCCATTCATGCAAACCCGCCCAAGCCAGGAGGGGCAGGCCGATGGCAGTACCGGTCACCTGGAATGGTACTCCGGCGAAGATACCCATCACCAGCCCCTTGGCAATCGATGCTCCCCACTCATCTTTCGCCAAATAGCGCTGGACAAACATGGTGGTGACCGATCCGAGTACTCCGACACTGACACAGGTCAGGATAAGCGCCAATGGGTCAACAATCTCGAATATACCGAAAACATTGTCAAGCACAATCGTAGCCAGGGCCGCCAGAGGATGGATCGGGGCGGGCGGTATGGGATGACGGGATTCAATCGCGTTGGTCACTGTCTCTCCTGTCTCTACACGAATTACATTTTAATAGCAATACGCAGTAAATCCTTCAGCCGGGAATTATTCCCATTCGATCGTTGCAGGAGGTTTACTTGTAATATCATACACCACTCTGTTGATTCCGTGCACCTCGTTGACAATCCGATTTGCCACCCTGGCCAGCACATCATAAGGAACGTGGAGCCAGTCAGCGGTCATGAAATCATCGGTAACCACTGCCCGGATAGCGCAAACCTCCTGATAGGTACGTTCATCACCCATCACCCCGACAGAACGTACCGGCAGCAGCACCGCAAAGGCCTGGCTGGCGCCCGCCCCTTTCCCAAGCAGGCCGGCCGAAGATAATTCCCCGGTGAAGATGGCATCCGCAGCCCGCAGCCGCAGAATGCGCTCCGGCGTCACCTCACCCAGGCAGCGCACGGTCAGCCCCGGGCCCGGGAAGGGCTGGCGCCAGACCAGCGCTTCGGGTAAACCGAGAGCTTCTCCCACCGCACGCACCTCATCCTTGAACAGATAACGCAGAGGTTCCACCAGCGACATTTCCATATGTTCGGGCAGCCCGCCCACGTTGTGGTGTGACTTGATCCTGGCAGCTTTGTTGCGGTCCGGGGCAGCCGATTCAACCACATCCGGGTAAATGGTGCCTTGCACCAGGAATTTCGGGATAGAGTCGCTGCCTGTACCGGACGGCAGAACAAGCTTTTTGGCCTCACGTTCAAAGATGCGAATGAATTTTTCACCGACGATCTTGCGTTTCTGTTCCGGATCGACGACACCCTTCAACGCGATAAAAAACTCTTGAGACGCGTCCACTACCACGAGTTCGGCGCCCAATTGCTGACGGAAGGTGCGGACCACCTGTTCCGGTTCGCCCTGGCGCAGCAAGCCGGTATCCACGAAGATCGCCACCTGTTGGTCCCCAACGGCTCTATGCACCAGCGCGGCTGCGACGGACGAATCCACGCCGCCAGAGACTGCCGTCAGGAGGCGTTCTACGCCTACCTGGGCCCGGATATGCCTGACGCTCTCTTCAATGATGGAGGCTGGCGTCCAGTCGGGCGCACAGCCGCAAATATCGACTGAAAAATGCTCAAGCAGCGCCGCTCCATGGGGGGTATGTTTGACTTCGGGGTGAAACTGTACGGCGAAATACTTGCGGGTGAAATCACCCATGGCGGCGATGGGGCTGTTGTCCGATTTGGCCAGGGCTATGAATCCTTCCGGCAGGCGGGTAACCCGGTCAGCGTGTGACATCCAGACTTTGGAGATGGAATCCAGCAGTGTACCTGAAACCAACGGTTGGATCTCGGCCAGCCCATACTCGCGTTCGGCCGCGTAGGCAACTTCCCCTCCCAAAGTATGCGCGAGTAACTGCATGCCGTAGCATAGGCCAAGTACGGGCAGTCCGGATTCGAGCACATAGGCGGGCAGAGTTGGAGCAGCCTCGGCATAGACGGACATCGGGCCGCCGGAAAGGATAAAGCCTTTTGGATCGAGCGCCAGAACCTTTTGGACGGGGGCATCCCAGGGGAAGAGTTCACAATAAACATGCGCCTCGCGCACACAGCGGGCGATCAATTGAGCGTACTGTGATCCGAAGTCGAGTATGGCGATGGAAGGATGCATGAACACCGTTTTGAAAGTTTAAAAGTCAGAATGATCAACGTCTGAAATAAGATGAAAATGTAGATGTGGGAAATCCTGGTAATCCCCGCCATTGACGATCAGCCGGTAGGCAGACAGATGGTATTCCGCCACCAGATCCTGGACAGAGGAGACAAGCTCCAGGATGAAAGGGTCAGCCGGTTCGAGGTCCGCAAAAGAACGAATATCCTTTTTCGGGAGGATGATAACGTGAAAAGGATGGGATGGTTTCGGGTGATGGAAAGCCAACAATGTATCCGTCTCGCGTAATCGTTTTGCCGGGATGATAAAGCTCATGTGGGTAAATATCCAACTGATGAGGAACTGCCCCAACCAGGATAACAGACTCATCAGCAATCGCCGAGAATAATCTGTCCGTCATCCATGGATGTAATGCAAACCAGAGACTCGACCGGAATATTGACAGCTTCCAATGTAGCGCGCCCGCCCTCGAAAACCTTCTCGATCAGGGTGCCCACACCCACCACGACGGCTCCGGCTGTCTGCGCCAGGCGGATGAGGCCCAGGATGGTGGCACCGGAGGCCAGGAAATCATCGATAATGAGAACTCTCTCATGGCCGGCTAAATATTCGGGTGAGATGATCAACTCGACCATGCGACCTTTGGTATGCGAGGGAGCCAGGGTCAGGAAGACCTGGTCGGGCATGGTGATGGGCTTGGTTTTGCGAGCGTAGACCACCGGCAAACCCAGGTAGCGGGCAGTCATTAGAGCCGGGGCAATACCGGAGATTTCGGCGGTTAATATCTTGGTGGCTCCCAAATTTGCAAAACGGGAGGCAAGTTCCTTACCGCAGGATTCCATCAAAGCCGGATCCACCTGATGGTTGATAAAACCATCCACTTTCAAAATGCCGTTTCCAAGATTCCTGCCATCCTGACGGATACGTAGCTTTAGTTCTTCCACAAAACGCCTCCATGTTAGTAGTCTAGACAGATGCCATTTTACAACGAGGCAGGATAACCCGCCAGTATTTTTGATTTTTGATAGAGGCTTGAATTAAAGTCCATTAATTCAGGGTTTCCGCGGAACGAATAAAAGCCGGGGTGAAAATACAGGAATGTTTTTTTCATGGCTACTATTTTAGAACATTATTTCTAATATAACAAGGGTCTGAACGACGTTCGCCAGGGTTTGGGCGAATATAGGTGTGTTAGAATCCTGGCAGTGAACGATCCTGTGCTCGTGCTGGCGTCAACCTCCCCCCGACGACGTGATCTGCTGACGTTGGGCGGTTGGCAGTTCATCACACAGGGTGCGGATGTGGATGAGAGCCAGCTTCCCGGCGAACTATCTGGAAGCTACGTGCTGCGGCTGGCGGAGAACAAAGCAAGGGCTTGCACCAAATTTGCCCACAACGATCAGACCATCCTGGCTGCAGACACCACCGTCGTAGCCGGGAAAGTCATTTTGGGAAAGCCAAAGGACAAGGCCGAGGCGGTGGAGATGCTGAAAGCTCTGCGCGGCCGGCATCACCAGGTTCTGACCGGCGTTGCCGCACTGAGGCTGTCGGATGGGACTCTGGTCACCGATCTGTGCATCACGGATGTGCCCATGCGGGCCTATAGCGACGAGGAAATCGAGGCTTACGTGGCCACCGGCGATCCACTCGATAAGGCCGGAGCCTATGGCATCCAAAACCCCGGGTTTCACCCGGTCGAAGGCCTGCGTGGCTGTTACGCCAGCGTAATGGGACTCCCGCTCTGCCATGTGACCCGCAGCCTGCGGAAATTGGGCATTGCCCCCAGTACCGACATCGCGGCGGAATGCCAAACCAGCTTGATTTATGTTTGTCCCATTTCTGCCGCCGTCCTGGGCGGGGAAATGATCGGTTGATCGGGAAAGGGATTTTGAATGAAATTCACCCGCTGGATTTATCTAATTGTGCTGCTTGCGTTACTGGCTGCCTGCGGAGGTGGAGGAGGAGTCACCCCGCCGGGAGCAACCAGGACCTCCTCCCTGCCAACCGCGCAAGTTACCGTCATCCCCGCTCCCAGCACGGACGCCAGTTTGCGAGCCTTCCTGGGCGCCCTGCAGTCGAATGATTACGCCAGCATGTACAAGCAGATCTCTACAGCCAGCCAGGCTGCCATCAGTGAAGCTGATTTTTCCAAGCGCTATTCGGAGGCCCTGGATGCAATGGGAGTCACCAAGGTGGAATACAACATCCTGTCCTCGCTGACCAACCCGCAATCGGCGCAGGTGGCTTTCAGTTTGACTTACAAAACAGTCCTGTTCGGTGATTTCCAACGCGATTTCAACACCACCCTTGTATTGGAAAACGGTGAATGGCGCCTGAACTGGGATGACAGTCTGATCCTGCCAGAACTGGCAGGGGGGAAACATATGCGCACGGAATACGTTATCCCGGCGCGTGGGGACATTTACGATCGCAACGGCAACGCCATTGCGACCACGACTGACGTCTATGCCCTCGGGCTGGTAGCCGGAGAGGTTTCGGCTGACTCTGAAGATGCTGTCATCAATGCCCTGGCCAAGTTGACAGGCGTATCAAGAGTGGACATCCGAAGCAATTATGAAAATTACAACCCCGGCGATTATGTCCCGGTCGGTGAAGCCACCGTTGAGGCGGTAAACAATTCCGGTATATTAGGTTACAGCGGGGTTCAGGGCAGTCCATACAACTCCCGATTTTACATACCGAATACCGCCCCCAATGCAGTTGGGTACACTCAACCCATTTTTCCCGAAGAAGTTTCGACTTACCGGCGAATGGGCTACAGCGGGAATGAGAAGGTAGGAAAATTTGGCATTGAAAAATGGGGTGAACCTTATCTGAGCGGACACGACGCAGCCAGCCTTTACCTCGTAGCCGCAGATGGCTCGAACCAGACACTGCTCAAGAAAGTAGATTCACAGCCGGCCTCGTCGATCACCATGACAATCGACAGCGACCTGCAGCAACAGGCGCAGGCCGCCATGGACGGATTACCGGGCGCAATTGTTGTAATGGAAGTCAGCACCGGGCGTGTGTTGGCGATGGTCAGCAGTCCGGGGTTTGACCCCAACTGGTATGATGGAAATAATATCAATCGAGGTTGGATGCCAGAGCCATCCGCATACAACTATGCCACTCAAGGGACATATCCGCTCGGCTCGGTTTTCAAGATCATCAGCATAGCGGCTGCCCTGGAAAGCGGTGTCTTCACAGCAAACAGCACGCTCGACTGCGAATATGAGTTCACCGATATCCCCGGCACCACCCTGTACGATTGGACCTGGCAGGACTGCCAGAACGAAAAGCTCCAAACAGGCGAAAATACCTGTCCCTCCTGGCCTCCGAGCGGGAAGCTCAGCCTGCCGGAAGGCCTGATGCGTTCCTGCGATCCCTGGTTCTATCACATCGGTTACACATTATGGCAGCAGGCTCAGGAAAACCTGATCAAACAGAACCTGCTTTCGGATATGGCACGTTCCTTTGGCCTGGGCAAGGCCACCGGGATCGAGCAGGTGGCCGAATCAGAAGGAACCATCCCGAATGCCACCGATGGGCTGGACGCCACCAGTATTGCCATCGGTAAGGGGAAAGTCCTGGTAACACCGCTGCAGGTGGCGACCTATATCGCCGCAGTTGGCAACAACGGCACGCTCTACCGCCCGCAGCTGGTTGAAAAAATCCAACCGGTCAGCGGCGACCCGGTGAATGTATTCAAACCAATCGTCAACGGAACATTACCGGTGACGCCAGAGAACCTGAAAACCATCCAGGACGCCATGCGTGAGGTGGCCATTAATAAACGTGGCACGGCTTACTCAACACTGGGGAACTTTGGTATCCCCACAGCCGCCAAGACCGGCACCGCCGAGAGCAGCGCCGTCGAGCCAGACGCATGGTTCGCGGGCTACAGCATGGCAGGCAATCCTGACAAGCCGGATATTGCAGTAGCAGTCCTGGTGCGGAACAAAGGCGAAGGCGCAATCTGGGCCGCGCCCATCTTCCGGCGTATCATGGAAATCTATTTCTACGGCAAACCACAGACGTACTACCGTTGGGAGTCCAGCATGGGCGTTGTCAACCCGGATTATGGCCTGCCAGTCACACCCACTCCAGCACCGTAACGATTTACAAATGCCAGACAAAGAAATCTCCGGTCTCATTATCCGCTCCCAATCGGGATTTTTCGCGGTCCAGACCGAAAGCGGAACCCTGACCTGTCACCTGCGCGGGCGGCTAAAGCAAGGCAAACACGTGGGCGATATTGCGGCGGTGGGTGACCGGGTAAAGGTAACGCGCCAGTCAGAGGGGAGCGGGAGCATCGAGGCGGTCGAAACGCGCACCCACTCACTGGTCAGGCTGGATCCGCGGCCCCAGGGCGTGTACCAGCAAGTTCTACTGGCCAACCCCGACCAGGCAGTCTTTGTTTTCGCCTGCGCCCGCCCCGCTCCACACCTGCGCATGCTGGACCGTTTCCTGGTCATCTCGGAACGTCAGAAATTACCGGCCCTGATCGTGGCCAACAAGATCGACCTGGTGAGTCGCACCCAGGCAGAGGAAATATTTGGCTTCTATCCCGCGATCGGGTATCCGGTTATCTATACCTGCGCGAAATCCGGGGAAGGAGTGGACGAGCTGCACCAACTGTTGAAGGGAAAAATATCGGCATTGGCCGGGCCGAGCGGGGTGGGTAAATCGAGCCTGTTGAATGCTGTCCAGCCAGGGCTGGGGTTGGCAGTGCGTGAGATCAGTGAGGCCTTCCAGAAAGGACGCCATACTACCACGGTACGTCAATTGTTCCCACTGGAGGGCGGCGGGTACGTGGCCGATACACCCGGCATGCGCTCACTGGCACTATGGGATACCGAACCGGAGGAATTGGATGGCTACTTTCCCGAACTGGCACCGTTGGTGGAACACTGCCAGTTCAACGATTGCCACCATAAGACCGAACCAGGTTGCGCGGTGCGGGCGGCGGTGGCAGCCGGTACGGTGCGTCCGGAACGGTATGATTCGTATTTGCGCTTGAGAGCCGGAGAAGAGTGATCAAGAGCGGTGGACGATTGACGACGGATGATGGAGTGCGGGCAATGGAAAACTGGGGATTGACCGGCCATGAATGGGCAGTGCAAATGCTCAAACAGCATATTACGCACGATTCCATCCGGCATGCCTATCTTTTCAGCGGGCCACCCGGATTGGGGCGGCGCACACTCGGGCTGCGCCTGGCCCAGGCCGTGAACTGCCCACAACCGTTGGCGCCAGCCGAACCTTGTGGCAAATGCAAAACCTGCCAGCAGATCGAGCGGATGCAGTATGCCGACCTGTCAGTCATCCAGGCTGAGAAGGAAGGCGCCATCCTTAAAGTTGAACAGGTGCGCACATTACGGCAGAGCCTGGTGCTCAAGCCTTACCAGGGAAAATACCGCGTGGCGCTATTCCTGCGCTTCCAGGAAGCGAATGCCAATGCCGCCAACGCCTTGCTCAAGACGCTTGAGGAGGCCCCGGCGCAGGCAGTGCTGATCCTGACCGCCGATACGCCCGAACAACTCCTGCCGACGATCGTCTCGAGGTGTGAGGTACTGCGCCTGCGCCCGCTGCCGGTGGGAATAGTTGAAGCCTCCCTGATGGAACATGGTGCGGATCAGGCAACTGCTTACCTGCTCGCACACATATCCAGCGGACGCCCCGGCTACGCGTTTCGCTTAATGCAGGACCAGGAAACTCTAAAGTTTCGCACACAGCGGTTGGATGACCTGCAAAGTTTGCTCAAATCCACGCGGCGCGCGCGTTTCGCATACGCCGAAAAGCTGACCGACCGGAAATACGAGGCAAAGGAACGTTTCCGTGAAACATTGCTGCTGTGGCTATCGTACTGGCGGGATGTGATGCTGTGCGCGTCCGGAGGGGCAGCTCCGCTCACCAACGTGGACTGCAGTGAGGAAATCCAGGCGCTGGCGGGGAGGTTATCGCTGGATGAGGCGCGCCGGCAGGTGGAGGCGGTGGAAGAGGCGATCGATAAGCTGGAACGCAACGTCAACCCGCGCCTGCTGGCGGAAGTTTTGTTGCTGGATTGGCCGCATGGATAAAACGCTTTTTAACACGAAGGACACGAAGGGCCTCAAAGGAAAAAAACACAAAGGTGGGAAAAAGTTTTATGAATCTTTTGGATTGCTTGTTCTCATCTTGCTCTTAGCCGCCTGCCAGGCTGCACCTGAGCCGGTGCTCACTCCCACACAAACTGACACATCGATCCCTACCGCGACCGCAACAGCAACCGCGACAGCCACGCCCACCCAAATACCGACGGCGACACCTACTCCTGAGCCAGCCTGGTACCAGCCGCTCGACCCGGCTTTAGGCGTGCTGAAATACCAGTATGCCGAAGTAATTAATAAACGGGCAAAAGTATATGCCAGTTTGAAGGATGCCGAGGGGAAGACCGGAAATTACGGCTACCTGCCCAAATTCCCGGCGTATGTGGCCGCCACCACCAGCGAGACCGGCGACAACGGCCGCACCTATTTCCTGGTCAGCTATGGTTGGATGGACGGGCAGGATTTGCAGCCACTAACGCCCTCCAGATTCACCGGTATGCTGCTGACACGTGAGGTGACATTCCGCTTCGGCTGGGTGCTGGCCGATACCCAGAGCGTCAACACAAATGGCGAGCCGGTCCAGACTTTTAAACGCTATCAGATCGTGGATGAGATCGAGTCGGCCGCTGAGAAACCCGGCTATATCGCGATCGGTGCGGACGAATGGCTGCCTGAAGAAGCGCTGGCCCTGGTCAACCCGGCAGTCCCGGCAGATGCGGGGCAGAACACCTGCCGCTTTATTTACGCCAACTTGAAAACCCAGACCTTATCCGTCTATGATAATTGCAAGCTGGTCTTCGCCACATTGATCTCTTCCGGCAAGAATTCCTGGACGTTCGAAGGCAGGTTCGCCATTCTTAACAAGAATGAACCTTACAGCTCGATCACTCCCCCGGTAGAATCGACCAGTGAGTATTACATCGAAGGGGTGCCGTACTTCATGTCCTATGCCGGCAATTTTGGCTTTCATGGCGCCTACTGGCACGACAACTTTGGTATCGCGGCCTCGCACGGCTGCATCAACCTGGCTCCGGCCGATGCGAAATGGCTGTATGATTGGGCCGGGATTGGGGAGCGGGTGATCATCAGCCCGGGGAAATAGTAACGATCCACTTCTTGGGTTAATTACGACTGCGCAGTTTTTTGCCATTGATAGGCATAGGCCAGGTTCAATGGCAGGGTCCAGCCCAACTGAACGGGCGAGCGGGATAAGCGTCTGGCAATACTGGCAAGAGAATAAAAACGCTCATTTGCATAACGGTAACCAGCCATCAATTCGGCAGGTGCCATTTGCCTGGGTTGATAAACCACATCTGCACGGCTGTTATATTTGCGCCAATCGCGGGTTAAAATCCGTCCTTCGGATTCCAGTTTCTGGAAGAGCGGCGTGCCTGGAAAAGGGGTCAGGATGTTGAAGGTGGCATTCTGGACACCGGCCTGTTCCAAAAAATCCAGGGTAGATTTGAATATCCCGGGGGTATCATGATCGAAGCCAAAAACGATCCCAGCCTGCACCGAAATGCCGTGCGCATGGATGCGCTCAATGATATGAAAATAATCATCCACCCGGTTGAACCCTTTTTTTACTTCCAACATACTGGGTTGGGAGATCGACTCGAGACCCAGGAACAACTGCTTGCATCCGCTGCGAGCGGCGGCATCCAGGAATTCTTCATCCCGACCAGCATGTATGCTGGCCTGGCTGCTCCACCACTTGCGGTAAGGAGTAATCGCCCGGAATAGTTCTTTGGCATATTCCAGGTCTGCTGAAATATTATCGTCCCATAAGATAATGACTTTGCCCTTGAAAGAGGCATATTCCGCAGCAACCTCGGAGACCGGTCGTTTACGCAAGGCATGCTGGTACATTACAGCAATGGTACAAAAATCACAGCGGTTGGGGCAACCGCGCGTCGCAAACATAACCCCGCCGGTATGATCATGCCTGTGAAACAAATCCTTGCGAGCCATGGGAATATTATCCAGAGAAGGCAGACCGATCGATTGGTAAATGCGCTGATAGGTGCCGGATGCAAAGCTTTGTAAGAATTCCTCCCAGCCTCCTTCGGCTTCTCCAATGAAAATCACATCCGCATGTTGGCTGGCTTCGCCTGGCAACAGGGTTACGTGCGGTCCGCCCAGCACGACACAGGTGCCGCGCGATCGATAACGCTCTGCAATCTCATAGGCATGAAAAGCGCTGGGCGTATGGAAGGTAATCCCGACCACATCTGCAACCATGTTCCAGTCAATTTCCTCGGCTTCTTCATCAACGTGAATCACTTCCCAGTTGTGGGGGACCCGGGCGCCCAAATAGGGCATGGTAATCTGCTGGAAGTTAAGGAAGCGCGAGCGTCTGACCCTGCGAATTTCTGGTGAAGAGGCGGTTATCAAAATCAGTCTCGGCATAATCATTTCCAAAAAGCATTCTCACCTTTTTCTTCCATTTATCCCGAAAAAAAGCGGGTCTGTGCGAAGATCGCCCCGACCAAAAACGTCAGGACAGGCAAGACAAGCAGGCAGGCATGTTGAGAAGATAAAAATGGTTCCCCTGTATCCGAACAAACGTTCGACAAGAAAAGGAGAGAGACATTAAAAATCAGCAAAAAGGCATTATACTGTGTATGAAATCGTGCTGGGGAGGATGCCCAGCCAATCCCGACCTCGACGCAAGCAGATCAGCCGGCTTGCTCGGGGTTTTCCATGAGAAAGGAAAAAATGCAAAATAAAACCATAAGAATTGCAATTGTATTGATCTTGGGCGCATTCGTGCTTGGCGCCTGTGGCCCTGCGGCCGAAAAGGCCACCCCGACACCCACCCAGCTAAGTGTTGCAGAAATTTCAACGGCGGCAGCACAGACAGTCATTGCCCAACTTACACAGTCAGCCCCCACCATTACACCGACCCCGCTGTTTACCAACACGCCGCTGACAACCGCAACCGCGACGCCTACTCGCCTGACCGCGACTCAGGCCATCCCGACTTCTGCGAGTTGTGCAAGTTATACCTTTGTCTCGGATGTCACCATTCCGGATGGTACGCAGATGCCTGCAAATACTACCTTCACGAAAACCTGGCGTGTGAAGAACTCAGGCACGTGCGCCTGGACGACCAACTTCAAGCTGATCTTTTCTTTTGGAGAGGCGATGGGTGGGCAGACGGTAGCCCTGGCTAATTCGGTCCCGACAGGCCAGACCGCGGATATTTCCGTCAATCTGACTGTACCCAGCAAAACCGGTAAATTGACCGGCGCATGGACGTTGGTGGATGATAAAGGCCAGCATTTCGGAGCAATCCTTACTGTTGTCATCAATGTAGGCGCGGTATCGCCAACCGCCACCGGCAGCGCCACAGTGGCACCGACTAAGACTAACACCCCGATTGAAGTATCAACAGCCACTTCGACACCCACTGAAACACCGAGCGAGACGCCTGTGCCTACGACGTAATAAAGAGGCGCTACTGTTCCTTGCTGGCTGTGAATAAACTATCAGTATGGGGGTTGTCCCTAAGGCGCCTGCGCCGGTACTGGTCGTGGATCTCGGATACGTGCCCTGCTTTTTCTTCGATCGCCACACCCAGCCAGTATTTGCCCTTTTCAGCGCTTCCCAGAGAACCCGCACCGTAGGCACCGGTGCGGGTGTCATCATCCCATGGCGGGTTGGCCGCCAGAGCGCCGCCCTCGATCCAATCCATATAATAAGAGGGGGTGGTGATGAAATCCATTTCGTCGACAGCCCGTTCAAGGTGGACCAGATCCGGACGCAAATGCAAGATAAGGGAAGTCTCCAATTCGCAAGCGTGCCCCATACCGCCCAGTGGTGATTGGCGTTTGGCTTCCAAGGCTGCGACACCCTTGGGTCCGGATAGATACAGGAATGCGGTGGCACAGAAGATTTTCGGGTACTTTTCCCCGGCATACTTGACCACGTTGACCAGGAAGGATGAGTTGCCACCATGTCCACTCATCAGGTAGAAACGGGTGAAACCGCTTGCAACCAGCCGATCCACAACTGCCAGCCAGAAATCCTCGAAAGCCCGCCCACCGACATTAAACGTGCCGGGAAATGAACGCCGATGGGTGCTAACCCCATAAGGGAAGACCGGTAGACATATCGCTTGCTCCGGAACAGCTTGAGCGGTACCGCATCCGATGGCTTCGATGATAAGCGTGTCGGTGGACAGCGGCGCGTGGTAGCCATGCTGTTCAGTGTGACCGATGGGAAGAATAACCACCTTTTCGACATCCCGATCAAAAAACCGGGTATTGAGTGACGAGTTACCAGGTAAAGGCAATTGTGGAATCTCCGTGCCCAGTTGCAGGCCTGGTGGTACAAGCACACGAACATTGGTGAAACCGTCTTCGAATAAGTTGGAAACCAGGTTGCTAAGCAAGGCATCGAAGGTTTCTGCCGGGACATCCAGACCACTACCGCACCAGCCGAATGGAATGGATGGAAGCAGTCCAACAGGCCGCGAGGTTTGAAGGATTTCGGAAATAGTTGTCTGGTCTGGCAATGCCCCAAGCGGCAAGACGAGCGGCGTAGTACGGTTCAAAGCAGCTACTTCCGGCCAGGTCAATTCATCGAAGTTGAATGTTGTCATTCATTCCTCCACATATATATTTAAGTATATGTTTAATAGTAGTGGTAGTAGGACATGTGGATAAGTGGAGAACTGCATTAAGACCCTACCTGTGACCTGCCGGTGAGCTAAACGCCAAGCGCTGGGGTGTTGCACCGCTGGGAATCATCCACAGCCTGTGGAAAGAAATTGGAGAAAAAAACGGCTTTTAAACGCCCGGATGGAGGAATTTTTGCCCCTTCCAGCGCTTGGATGGAGAAGGGAATATAGGCCAGATATGGGGGTCTCAAAACCGAACAATTGAGCGACTTCTCCACAATACGCGCGGCTTATCCACAGAATTTGGGCAGTTATCCACAGTTTGGGGGTAATGCTGATAGAACAGGTGCACCATATATGGTGGTTTACAGACCGTGACCGGCGGCCTGTTGATCCAGCAAGGCCTCGATGGTATCCAAAAAATGATCCAAACCATCCAAACGCTCGCTGAAGGAAGACTCATCCAGCCCAAGGGCAACACAAGCTGAGCGCCAGCGGACACTCCAAGTGGCTGGGAGCACTGATACGGAGAGTGTCCATGTAAGGATCAAGGGCCAAAGGAGGGCCTGGGGATTTTCGCTTTCCAGTATGGCCTTGAATGCAGCTTTGTAGTATCCCAGCCGGGGAGCGGCGATGTGCGAATTGACAGATGGGCTGCCGCCGGCTTCGATAAAGGTTTTCTCCCACTCCGGCAGGAGGCCGGCTAAAGTAGCCGAATCGACCTGGTTTGCACCCAGCAGGTTTAATGGTCCAGCCGCGAGTCCAGGTTGTCCGGCGGCCCGGGCTCGCTCGGGGAACTGGATCAGGAAACGCCGTTCGGCCAGCGGGTTGCCCGTCAGCAAAGCGACGGCATTGGCAGCCAAAGAAATCGATTTCAGATATTCGAGGATTGTCTGCGGGCCATGGGGCTGACCACCGGGCAGATTTTTCCAAACCTGACGAGCATTATCGGCCAACCGCCGCGAGCGCACCTCGATATTGGCAGGTTCGTGATATCTATCACGTACCCCGGCCTGGATGAATTCAAAAAAGTGGTGGGTAATATAGAGAGGCAAAGAGTCGTACAGTTCCGGTCCCATCCAGGGGTGGATGCGCAGTTCTTTCGGTTTGTCATATAGACTGCGAGGATTATGGATAATATCCAGGTGGATTTCAGGTGTCAGTGGGATGATCTCGCGGTGGATCTTCGGTTCTGAGAGGTGAACAAAAACAATATCAACATCGGTAGCGTTTCCCAGAAAAGGGTTATCGGTGCGCAAAGACCCGGTCAGATAGGCTGCCACCAACTCGGGATCCGAGAGGGCGGTTTTGACGGCGGTTTCTTTGGCGATGCGAACAAGATTTTCGCGGGTAATATTCATAATTGGCTCACGGATTGAGCGGGAGTTCCGCCTGGTAGGGCGAAATGTTGAGAGCCTCATGGATGCGGTTCTCGATCAGTTTGAGATGTTCCGGGAAGTGAACAAAATTGAGCGGGTTGGAGTCGATGGTCAACACGGGTGTGTCATCATACGGTTTTGAAAAGAATTCATCGTAGGCCTGGTTGAGATCCTCGATATAGGCGCGTTCCATATTGCGCTCGTAGGAGCGGTCGCGCAGGGCAATGCGCTGCATCAAGACATTGGTGTCGGCACTCAGATAAACCAGAAGGTCAGGCATGATGATCTTTTCAGCCAGGGCCTCGTGGACGCGCTTGTACATTTCCAACTCATCGCCTTTCAGGTTGATGCGGGCGAACAGGCTGTCTTTGGCAAAGGTATAGTCGGAGAGCAAGTTCCTGCCGGATTCCAGGATGGTTTTTACGCCGCGGCGCTGCTGGTGATAACGGCTGAGCAGGAAGAATATCTGGGTCTGAAAGGCATAACGCTCACGGTCGCTGTAGAAATCAGAGAGGAACGGATTTTCTTCGAAGACTTCAAGTAATAGATCTGAGTCAAAGGCCGGCTGGAGCAGGCGTGCCAGGGTGGTTTTCCCAACCCCGATGACTCCTTCTATGGCAATGTACATCATTCCTCCCGTTATAGGGTGATTTTCAGATAACTGTTAGGTGTTGGTGACTATTCAAGGATACCATAATTTCGGAAGCTTAGCCTTATCTACGAGACAAAGTCGAAGACATATTGTAAAATTGAATCGATCGCCAGCATCCATCCAGAGGAGAATAATGTGAAAACACCCAATAGAATCTGGCTTGTTCCAGTAGCTATCATTCTGGTATTCGTAATTATCGCCTGTTCGAGCGGATCACTCAAACCTTCCAGCAGCGGGACTACATCAACACCTGCAATCTCATCCAGCGGCAGCCAAAGCACCCAGGCAGTGACTGCGCCGGAAACACCAGTCGTCACTGTCCCAGCAAGTGGGGCCAAGGTTTCATCCGGTCCTGCAGAGATCGGACAAGTTACCGCCCAAGTCAACATCCCGGCTGGTGAGAATGGATCCGGCATTGCGGCTTGTCCGGAAGGCAGCTTAACCCTAGGCGGCGGATTTGCCTCCGATAAGGGGATTCAGATCACCAAAAGCATGCCGGACCCGACCGGCTGGCTGGTGGCCGGAATGAACGCTACTGGCAACGCGCTTTCGCTTGGTGTTTACGCGGTTTGCCTGAAGAACGCATCCGGG
>JADGQB010000263.1 GCA_017882145.1 Anaerolineales bacterium | reverse complement strand
CGCCGTGTCCGGAAGAGCAGTCGATATACTCAATCCCGTTCGCGTCCCACAGTGAAGCGCCCTGTCCGCGCACGATGATGAGCGGCTGCTTGGTATACAACCCGGAGGTATGTTTGTTTTCAGTGGCAATAATGTCCATAAAATTTCCTTTGATGAGCTGATAAATTGGTTGCTGCCTTCATTCAATTACCGTCCCCTTGCCGGATAAGGCCTCCGAGATGGGTCTTTGAACTCTTCCATCTGCAATGATGACACGGCCCACGCCTCCCTGCAGAGCCTCCCGGGCACCCAGCACTTTCTTCTTCATGCGCCCTTCGGCAAAGGTCAGGGCTTCTTCGAGCTTTTGCTGGGAAAGGTTGTGGATGAGTGTGCTCTCGTCGGGGAAACTGCGCAACAGGCCGGGAACAGCGGTCAACAACAACAAGGTATCGGCTTGAAGTGCAGCGGCAAGCATGGCAGCCGCCCGGTCGCCATCCACGTTGAGGGCTTCACCGTTCATACTGACCGCCAGTGGGGCAATTACGGGCAGGTAACCTGCCTCCAGCAAGGTCTGCAAAAGCCGGGTGTTGATTGTCTCGATCTTGCCGGTGAAATCATCCCGGATGATCCTGCGCTTGCCATTCTCGATACTCTGGACGGTATCCTTGCGGGTGGCGGCCATCAAGCGGCCATCCAGACCACTCAGCCCGAGCGCGTTGACACCCAGCCGCTGGAGCTGCTCGACCAGCAGGGTATTGACTTTACCGTTGGCTGCCATGATATAGATCTCCAGTGTGCGGCGGTCGGTGTAGCGGGAGGTGAACCCGGACGGGGAGGTGATGAAGCGCGCCGGGTATCCGAGCGCTTCGCCCAACTGGTTGGCTTCTGACGATCCGCCGTGCACCAACACCAGGCACTGCCCCTGGGAAAACAACGCGGCGGCATCCTGACAGATGGCCAAGAAATCCACGCCTTCGGTCCCACCGAGTTTTACGACAATAACATGATTGCTCACAAGGATACCTCAAATAATAGTTTAGATCGGGTGCAGGCCGGGGAATTCCAGCCCCAGCGTTTCGTCGAAGCCCAGCATCAGGTTCATGCACTGGACGGCTGTGCCGGAAGCGCCCTTCATAAGATTATCGATGGCGCAGATCGAGACAACCTGCCCGCTGGCCTCGTCCAGCTCGAAGCCCAGGTCGGCATAATTGGAGCCCGCCAAAACCTTCGGCTCCGGGACGCGATAAATGCCGCGCTGTTCCTTAACGATGCGCACGAAGGGATTATCGGCTGCGGTGGCACGGTAGGCCTTCCACAGGTCTTTGGAGGTCACGCCGGCCTTGACCGTCGCATGAGCAGTTGCCAATACACCCCGCACCAGTTCCACGGAGGTCATGGTCAGGGTAACTTTCGACAGGCCAAGTTCCTGGATGACCTCCGCGGTGTGGCGGTGACCAAAAGCAGAGAACGTGCGGACCACCCCGGACCTTTCAGGGTGGTGCGTGCCCGGGTTGCCTTCCGCCCCGCCCTCCGAAGAACCCACCTTGAGCTCGATGATGACCGGTTGCCCGCTTTCCAGCAGGCCAGCCTTGACGAGCGGCAGCAGGGCCAGATTACTGGCGGTCGCGTTACAGCCCACTCCGCTGGCGTAGTGCGCGTTACGCAAATCGTCCCGATGCAGTTCGGGCAGGCCGTAAACGAATTTCGGCAGCCAGCCGGGGGCGGCGTGCGGCGAACCATACCAGTGTTGGTAATCTTTGGGGTCGTGCAGGCGGAAATCCGCCGACAGGTCTATGATCCGGGAGGCCAGGCCGGCGAACTGGTCGATCTTGTGCTGCGTAGTGCCATGCGGGAGCGCCAGAAACAGCAGGTCGACCGGCTGCATGGCATCCGGGTCGCTGAACTTAAGTTGAGTTTGCTTGCGCAAATTGGGATGTACCTGATAGACATATTCTCCCAGGTGGCTGCGCGAGCTGACCTGGACTACTTCGATTTCCGGGTGGGCGATCAGCAGGCGCAGAAGTTCGCCTCCGCTGTAACCGGACCCGCCCATAATGCTGGCTCGGATCATGCGCCTGCCTCCACTCCCATTTTTACGGCCGCCTCGAGTGTGTATCCGACAATGGCATCCCCGATATCGATCCCGCTCAGCGGCTGCAGGGTATGGAATTCCATGGTGTGGTTGACTTCATTGACCAATAAGCCGCGCTTTGGGTCTTCGATCACATCCACAGCCAGCACGCCACCGCCAACCGCCTGTGCGGCCTTGAGGGAAAGCTCCTCCAACTCCGGCGTCACCGGGCATAGTTCGCCTTCTCCGCCGCGGGCGGTATTGGTGATCCAGTGTGGGGATTTGCGGTAAAGGGCCGTGATGACCTTGTCACCCACCACCACCGAGCGGATATCCCGCCCGGGCTTTTCGATATATTCCTGGATATAGAAGACCGAGTGCTGGACCGAGCCAAGCACGGACTTGTGCTCCAAAATTGCCTCGGCGCTGTCCCGGTCATTGACTTTAGCCAGCAACCGGCCCCATGAGCCGACGACAGGCTTGAGCACCACCGGGTAGCCCATGGTTTCGATGGTTTCAAGGGCCGACTCGGGTGTGAAAGCCACACGGCTGTTGGGCTGGGGCACGTTGGCCTGCGCCAGCAGGGCAGTTGTGATCAGCTTGTCCCCGCAGGCCTCGGCCACCGCGGCGGTATTGACGGTCGGGATGCCCCAGATATTGAATATCCGGCAGGCATACAAGCCGTTGGTGTAGCTGATGGTGCGTTCCAGGACGGCATCATACTGCCGCCAGGGCTCAGGATTGTCCAGGTCGAAATGGACCAGCCGGTCATCCAGGCGTTCATAGTCGATGCCGCGCCGGTCGAGGGCGGCGAAGATCCATTTCTCCTCCACGCGGACGCGTGAATAGAGCACGCCAATTCGCGGTCTTTTTGACATCGGTTACTCGCCCCAGTCTTCCTGTTCCTTGGGCGCCAGCTCGACCTTGACCGGGTCGAGTCCGATCACTTCCAGGTCCACACCGCAATCCGGGCAGACCAGGATTTCACCGGTCTCCACAGATGGATCCAAACCGATATTGGCTTCACATTCAGGACAAGATACAGCGTTCATGATGATTTTCTCCTTTTCTATTTGTATAACTTGGATTTTGCGCTTTGCAGTTGAATCCGGACAGCTTCCGGAGCTGTACCCCCAATAACGTTTCGCCTTGCAATACTTTGCAGCGGGTCAAAAACCATGTACACATTCGAGTCGATCAATGGATCGAGGGTTTGGAATTCCTGCAGGGAAAGCGCATCCAACGGTTTGCCCAGTTTGGCCGCCAACTTGACGGCCTGGCCAGCCACGTTGTGCGCCTGGCGGAAGGGCAGACCTTTTTGGACCAGGCTGTCGGCCAGGTCAGTGGCCAGCATACCGGGTTCGATGGCAGCCCGCATCCGTTCGGGGTGCAGACTCATGCCGCGCACAGCACCCGCCAGGACCGGCAAGAGCCCCATCAGCGTATCGCAGGCGTTGAAGACTGGCAGTTTATCTTCCTGCAGGTCCTTATCGTAACTGGATGGCAAGCCTTTGAGGGTCGCCATCAGCCCGGTGAGATAGCCCAGCAGGCTGCCGGCCTTACCGCGCGCCAGTTCGAATACATCCGGGTTCTTCTTTTGTGGCATCAGGCTGGAGCCGGTGGAAAAAGCTTCGGAGAGTTCGAAAAAACCGAACTCGGCACTTGAAAACAGGATGACATCCTCGGCCAGTCTGCTCAAATGGAGCCCGGTCAGGGCGGCCCAGAACAGGAACTCGGCCACGAAATCCCGGTCGGAGACGGCATCCAGACTGTTGGGAGAAGGTTCCGAGAAGCCCAGGCTGACCGTCAAGGCCTGCCGGTCGACCGGAAAAGCTGTGCCCGCCAGTGCGCCCGATCCGAGCGGCAAGCTGGCCGCATGTGCGCCCACCTGATGAAGGCGCTCACGGTCGCGCTGGAGCGGCCAAAAGTGTGACAACCACCAGTGGCCAAGCAGGATGGGCTGGGCACGCTGCAAGTGGGTGTAACCGGGCATCAGGAGGTTCAGGTCGGATTCGGCGCGTGCCACCAATGCGCTTTGCAGCTCAATCAGGACGGCTTCCAGGCCCTGGATGGCTTCCATCAGCCACAGGCGCAGGTCAGTAGCCACCTGGTCGTTGCGGCTGCGCCCGGTATGGAGTTTACCGGCGGCAGGCCCGATGAGTTCCCCGAGGCGGCGTTCGACAGCAGTGTGGATATCCTCATCGCTTTCCTGGAAGATAAAAGCCTGGCTTTCGAATTCTGCCCGGATCCGGTTCAACCCATCGCAGATCTGCGTGCATTCGGCAGAGCTTAGCACGCCAGCTTTTTCAAGCGCCTGCGCCCAGGCAATGCTGCCGCGCACATCCTGAAAGCTCAGGCGTTGGTCAAAGCCGAGCGAGGCATTCAAGGCCCAGGCTTGCGGGTCAAGTTTTCCACTGAAGCGTCCGCCCCAAAGATTCATCCTGAATTCTCCATTCTCTGCCTGTATTCTCCAAGTACCAAACCGAAAACTGCGGTTTCTTAATATTTTTCGGACAGGATCTAATCTCGCTTAAATCGCGAGTAATCCGGCTTTGGCATGTTCAGCCCGGAGATCGGCAGGCCGTTGAGGGCGCGCACTTTCAACGGCAGTCCATACAGATGAATGAAGCCTTCGGCGTCGGACTGGTCGTAGACATTTTCCTGGCCAAACGTGGCGAAGTCCTCGCGGTACAAGCTGAAGGGGCTCTTGCGCCCGACCGGGATGACGTTGCCTTTATACAATTTCAAGCGCACGGAGCCCGTGACGGGCCCCTGGGTGCTGTCCATGAAAGCATCCAGGGCTTCACGCAAAGGCGAGTACCACATGCCGTTGTAGACCAGTTCGGCATATTTGAGCGCCAGGGTATCCTTGTAGTGCATCGTATCCTTGTCGAGCACCAACGATTCGATCTCACGGTGAGCGGCCATCAGGATCGTTCCGCCGGGGGTTTCATACACGCCGTGGGATTTCATTCCCACCAACCGGCCCTCGACCATGTCTGCCCGGCCGATGCCGTGCGTGCCCCCCAAGACATTCAAGCGGGCGATCAGGCTGGCCGGGGAGAGTTTTTCCCCATTGATTGATAAGGGCGTGCCGGACTTGAATTCGATTTCGATATAGGCAGGTTCGTCCGGGGCGTTTTCGGGTGCGCAGGAGATTTGGAACATGGCTTCCTCCGGTTCCTGCCAGGGGTCTTCGAGCAGCCCGCCTTCATGCGAAAGATGCCACAGGTTGCCGTCCCGGCTGTAGATGGATTTGAGGGTGGCCTTGACCGGCACCTTATGCGCCTTGGCATAAGCAATCGCATCTTCGCGCGAGCGGATCTCCCATTCACGCCAGGGAGCGATCACACGCAGGCGCGGGTCAAGCGCGGCATAAGTAAGCTCAAAACGGACCTGGTCGTTGCCCTTACCGGTGGCGCCATGCGAGACTGCGTCCGCACCCACCTCATGGGCGACCTCCACCTGGTGTTTGGCAATGAGTGGGCGGGCGATGGAGGTGCCGAGCAGGTATTTGCGCTCATATATCGCGCCGGCGCGCAGCATCCGGAAGATGTGGTCTTCGGCAAGCTCTTCGCGCAGATCGTGTACCACCAACTGGCTGGCACCGCTGGCTTTGGCTTTG
>JADGQB010000262.1 GCA_017882145.1 Anaerolineales bacterium | reverse complement strand
GGCGAATGAGCTCGAGGCGCTGGTGGCAGAGTCCGGGCTGGATACGCCTGCCATCCGGGAGCTGCTGGGAACGGGAGGCAAGGATCTCACCCCGCAGGTTACAAAGGATCACATTTATTGAACCAAGCCGCTCCCAAAATCCTCCCCTGCTCCTCAAAAAATCTCCTCACATTTTCCCGGGGCAAATCATTCAACCCTTCCGGCTGCCTCGCCCTATTTCCCTTTATCCCTTTTCCCCTCCCCTTTTTTTTACACCCCGGTCATATGGAATTAACACCTGCTTAATACAGATGAACTAAGATAAAGCATCATTAAGCTTTATTTGTGACGCATATATGGAGGCGACCATGTTCAGACGTTTTCGTAACCCGGCTGTCAATGGCACAGTGCTCGGACCCGCCCAGATGGAATTATTGCACCAGGCCAACCAGTTCTTAACCAGCGGTCAGCCCGGTAAAGCCGCCCCGCTGTTTGCCCGGCTGGCGGGGGCGATGGAATCCGAAAAGCATCCGCGCCGCGCCGCCAACCTGCACTCCCAGGCCGCCAATGCGTATGCCGACAGCCAGGCGGAACAATCCGCGCTGGCGCATGCCCGTTCGGCGCTCACGCTTTTCATCCAATATCAGATGATTCAGCGTACGCCGGTGTTCTACGCCAACATCACCCGCAAGCTGAGCAACCATGGCATGAAAACCTCGGCGGATGCATTGGTGCGGGAGTTCGGCCCGCTGGTGGGAGGCATGCCCGTTCCCGACCAGCCTGCCGCGCAACAGCATGCCAGCCTGCCCACCAATTGTCCAAAATGCGGCGCGCCGCTCAACTCAACCGAGGCCTCCTGGATCGATTCCAATACCGCCGAATGCGCTTATTGTGGGGCCGCGATCCGGGCCGGCTGAACACGATGAAGATTGGCGTGGTTTTTCCACAGACGGAGATCGGCAACGACCCGGCGGCCATCCGTGATTATATCCAGACCGCCGAAGGGCTGGGTTTCAGTCATTTGCTGGTGTATGACCACGTTCTGGGAGCCAACCCGCAGCGTCCGGGCGGCTGGACGGGGCCGTATACCCATCTGACCCCTTTCCACGAAGTATTCGTGTTATTGGCCTACGCGGCCGGCATCACCCAACGCCTGGGGCTGGTGACCGGTGTCGTCATCCTGCCTCAACGCCAGACGGCTCTGGTGGCCAAACAGGCTGCTTCGCTGGATGTGCTCAGCGCAGGCCGGCTGCGCCTGGGCGTGGGACTGGGCTGGAACGAGGTCGAATACGAGGCCCTCAACGAAGACTTCCACAACCGCGGCAAGCGCATCGAAGAGCAGATCGAACTGATGCGGCGTTTATGGAGCGATCCGCTGGTGACCTACAAAGGAAAATGGCACAGTGTGCCGGATGCCGGGATCAACCCGCTGCCGGTACAGCGCCCGATCCCGGTCTGGTTTGGAGGCAGCGCTGAAGTCGCGCTGCGGCGCGCCGCCCGCCTGGGTGATGGCTGGATCACCCTGGAGCGCAGCGCGGCGCTGGTCAGGCCGGCGTTGGACATGCTGGTACGTTTTATCGAAGAAGCCGGGCGCGAGCGCAGCCAGGTGGGTCTGGAGGCGCGCATTTCTTATAAACCGGGCGATCCGAATACCTGGGAAGAAACCTTACGCGCCTGGCAGGCGGTTGGCGCAACCCATCTTTCAATAAATACCATGTCTTGTGGCTTTAAAACCCCCGCGGAACATATCGATGCCATCCGGAAATTCGCGCAAGTGGCGGATCAAATGAGGAATGAGTAATTTGCCTCAGGCTAACCCGCGGTAACCGCCACCGGATCCATCTCCATTCGAACTGCTGCCTCCCCCGCTGCACTCAGACGGGGGAGGATATTTTTTTCCTTAGCACTGCGCTCCGTCTTTCCGGCCGGCCCATCGAAACTACTTGAGGATCAACGGGAGGTACGTCTTATGAAAATCTCCCACGCACCAGACTGGCTTGGCGCTGTCGCAGGTGAAGGAGGCGGCATCCCAGCCGGGGATATGGCCAGAGGCGGTCTGCCAGTTTTTCGCCAGACTCACCGCACTGCCATAATCGCTGGGGGAAACGCTGGACCAATTCCGGCAGTTGCCTGTGCCGGCCGTGCTGTCGCTGGAAGCATCATTTCCGGTGCGCACCCAACCGTACCAGTTGGAGGGCGGACCAAAACCACTGTCAGCCACGGTCTTGGCATCCGGCTGGTTATAATCGTAGGCCAGGTCAGACATATCCAGGATCTCCCACACCGAGGCCATGTGGTACCCAGCCGAACACGCTGTCGGGGCAGTGCCCGAGGTATAGGTCGCGTACGTCACATAGAAATGGCGCCCGGTTGTAGCCGGTATGAACGCGGCCGCCGGGAACGCCTGCTGGCTGCTGCGCAGCTCGGGAGCGATGACCGAAGCGCTCAGGGTCAGGCCAACCAGGAAGCAGATGAGCAGGAGTGTTCCCGCCCATGGGTGGGTTATGCGGATCACAACCCGGATCACATTGTTCATTTTGCGCACCAGACTGGCCCGACAGTGCTGCAGAAATCGGTCGCAGCCTCCCAGGCGGAGATATGACCGGGAGCTGCCTCCCAGGTAGTCGAGAGCATTACCTTTGTGCCTAAGAGGCCGCTGCCGGTGTTGGACCAATCCTGGCAATTGCCTGATCCCGGTGTGTTGGAGGAGTCAGCGATATATCCGGTGCGCACCCAACCGTTCCTGCCGGCTGGCGGGCCATAACCACTATCATCCTGGACCCTGGCGCTAGGCTGGTCAAAGTCGTAGGTCAGGTTCGACACATTCAGGATCTCCCACAGCGACGCCATGTGATATCCGCTCGCGCAGGCATTCAGAACTGCGTTTGAGAAATAGGACAAGGAAGTTAAATAGAAATGCCTGTCTCCCGCGCCAGTGGCCGCGATCCCGATATCAGCAGCCGCGGACAAAGTTGGTTCACCAACGCTATCCAATGCTATGCATTCGCCATTGATTGTGGGCAGCAGACCTTCAGGACAGTTCAATTGGGGAGGCATGGGGATCGCAGTGGCATCCTGGTTTTGCCGGTTAGCCAGCTTCTCCGCCTGGAGACCGTTGGCATCCGGAGCAGCGCCGGCTTTGGCCTGTGCGACAGAATAAGCCAGCGCCAACAGGCTCACGATGATTCCCAGAATAGCCAGACCTCTCCAATCCACATTCAGATTAATGGTCAAAGGTTCCTTTGGTTTCATGTGCATCTCCTCATGATCATAACTGGCTTTCCTTGCCAGCTTCAACAGCCCCCGGCCCCGGCGGCTCGTCCCAGGGTGGGTGGATTCAAAACCTGGGGTCGATTAATTTTCGTCAGCAGTTTGATATGGCCAATTCTTTTGCCAGGCTCTATTTACTTTTTACGAGATCGATTCTTTCGTCCTCGAATCCGGCGAGGAGACGATCAGTCGCACAGCGCGCTCATAAAAGAGGTAGTCCCAGGCCCAATCGATCAACACCAACAGGCGGTTGCGAAATCCGATCAGGCCGTAAAGATGGATCCCCAGCCATAAGATCCAGGCCGGGAAGCCGGTAAAAGCATGCCCCCAGATATGGGCAATCGCGGCATTCCGGCCGATCGTCGCCATGGTGCCGTTATTGTGATAGTGAAAAGGCCGCGGCGCCTGCCCGTTGGCCTGCCGGAGAATATTCCTGGCGGCCGAATCGCCTTGTTGAGTTGCGACCGGGCCCAGCATGGGCTCGGGGAAGCCGGCCTCTTCCAGGTATGCCAGGTCGCCGGTGATGTAGACTTCGGGGTGGTCGGGAGATTGCAGCGTTGGCAGGACCTTCACCTGTCCATTTCGCAGCACCGGAAGTTCGGCATTGACCGGTCTGCCCTGCACACCCGCGGTCCAGATCACAGTCTCAAGCGCTAGGCTTGTGCCATCCGAAAATTGCACCGACTCAGGCGTAACCTGGCTGACCTGCGCCCGCAGACGGATTTCCACACCCATCTTCTGCAGCCGTTTGAATGCATACCGTCCAAGACTCTCCGGGAAGGCAGCCAGCAGGCGGTCGGCTGCTTCGAACAGCGTGACCTGCATTTCTGCCGGATCCAGGGCCGGGTAATCTTTCGCCAGCGGGCCGCGGATCAGCTCCGACAGGGCCCCCGAAAACTCCACGCCGGTTGGCCCGCCGCCGACGATGGCAAAGGTCAGCATTTGTTTACGGCGGACCGGGTCGCTCACATACAAGGCGCGTTCAAACCGCAGCAGGATCTGGTTGCGCAGGGCGATCGCCTGCCCCAGCGTCTTCAGCGGGAAAGCATGCTCGGCCGCCCCTTTCACCCCAAAGAAGTGTGAGTTGCTGCCAATCGCCAGGACAAGAAAATCATATGGGAATACTGCGTCGGTGGTCTTGACCTGTTTGGCTGCCAGGTCGATGCCGGTCACCTCGTTCATCAGAAAGCGAATATTCTTATGCCGGCGCAGGATGCTGCGCACGGGATAAACAATATCCTCCGGCTCAATTTCAGCCGCGGCAACCTGGTAGAGCAGCGGGAAGAAAGTATGGTAATTGTTGCGGTCCAAAACCAGCACATCCAACTGCGTATGAGCCAGCCTGCGGGCAGCCCATAGTCCCGCAAAACCGGCTCCAATGATGATTACCCGCGGGTGATCAGGCATGCTCATGTTCAATCTCTTCATCAATTATTTGGGGGCAGCGATTGCAGGTAAAGCCAGACTGCCTTGAATTCATCGTCAGTCATGAGGTTAATGAACGGCTGGAATTTGCCAGGTGTTAAGAAAGGTTTTCTCTGGATCATAATGCATATTAAGATTTTAGCAGTGCATGGCTGGCGTGCAATTTGAAATTATTGGCAAAAATTGGCAATTATTCATTAAAAAACATTGGAAGGCCCAGGCCCGATGGTTGTCGGCTCTGAATGGGCGCGAAAGTGATATGATATTAACAAAGCAATTCACCGATGGGCCGGGTAGCCAATTCCCGCCAAGAAGGATGGAAGGATGAGCCAAGCTGACCTCGAGCACAGCCGGATGATGGAAAAAGAAGGCATCCCATTGATGGCATGCCAGGTCAGGCAGGCTGCCAGGCTTATGGCCCGGGCATTTTATGACGATCCTTTTTTCACTTTCGTTCTACCGGAAGGCGAACGACGCAGGAGTATCCTGCCCTGGATGTTCGAGAAGATCCTCGGGTACGGGCAGCGCTACGGTAAGATCTATACCACTGCAAGCCTGGAGGGCATCGCCATGTGGCTTGGCCCGCAAAAGCCCTCCCTTGAGTGGACGGGGACCTTGCTGACAGGCTTATTCCTTTTGCCGCTGAAATTGAGCCGCCAGGAGTTGGAAAAAAGCCTGCAGCAGGCCAACTCCGCCAGAAAGCTGCATGAGCAATCCATCACGGGGCAGCACTGGTATCTGGTGGAGCTGGGCGTTGAGCCGGCCCGGCAAGGCGATGGCGTGGGAGGCGCGCTCTTGCAGCCGGTGCTGGCACGCGCCGACCAGGAATCCCAGGCTTGCTACCTCGACACAAATAACGAACTGAATATCCCATACTACGAACGTTTCGGTTTCAGGTTGGCTGGCACAGCGCATGCCATCCAAAGCGGCCCCAAGACCTGGGGCATGCTCAGGGAACCTGCATTGTCGTAAGAAATCTGTCAACCTATCCGAAAATTCAGGAGGAGTTCG
>JADGQB010000261.1 GCA_017882145.1 Anaerolineales bacterium | reverse complement strand
TTCCACCGGCTGGTTGAAGGTCGCCATGATCGCATCACCAATCGTTTTGACAACCACCCCGTGCTGGTTTACGATGGCCTTGTTCAAAACGCCATAATGTTCCCTCACCAGCGCAAATGCATTTAGATCGCCGATCTGCTGGTAGAGTTGGGTGGAGCTTTTTAGATCGGTGAATAAAATGGTCACATCCTTTACACCAAAGCCTTGCGATTCTTGAAAAACCTCTGCGCGGAACAGATCATGAAAGGTCTGGCAGGTGAAGAGACGCTTGGCTGTCAAATTGGGCACAAACCCGGCATCCGGAGTTTCTCTAACCTCGTCCAATGAAGCGCCCCAAACAATCAAGGCCGCCTTGGAAGTGGATACTTGTTCGAATTCCAACACAACTTTGCCAGGATGCAGGGGGTAAAAAATTCCCGTCATCAATTTATGAGCAATACGCAATTCGCCCGGTTGAATTTCAGGTAAGGGTACTTCAAATCCAGCTTCGGTAAGCCTGATTGCTAAAGTTTGAACTTCGGTTGCAGGGGTTTCATCCACCAGGAAGGCAAAACTATTTTGGCTATAAAGGTCATTACAAAATAAGATCCCATGACCGGCTTCCATTTCGATAGTAATTTTTTCGTCGGGTGAAAAGGTTGAAAAATGTTTGGTCAACATCCCAATAAACTCTTCATGTGTCCACTTCCCGCCTTCCCCAAATCTTGTGCTTCGTTCGAACAGGTATTTAAAACAATAATCCTCCAGCGATAAAGATTCAGGATGGTGAAAACGAAGGCTGCGGATGGAAGGCGAGAGAGTAAATGAAATTTGCACATAATCATCTAAAGTTGCCTGGTCGTTACGAAAGCAAACACTGCAGTTGATCTGTGACTTAACACTGTGTAGATCGCGCAGGCTTTGTGTGATTTTGCCGCAACACGGGCAGATAACGTTCCACTCCATATTGAACAGGCCGAGCTTTGCCCCATGTAGAAACAGATCTATGGCTTCATGGCTGTCAACATTTTTTTCCTGAGCCCACTGCAGCGGGTTGACGCGAAAAAGATCTTCATCATTAGCCGTGCGAATGGAATTTTCCAGCTTGGAAATCACTCTGGGGGTCCAGGCCCTTACCCGTTCAATCTTCACCAAACTATCTTCCAGAGCATCGTCGTTGACCTTAAAATCCATTTCTGCCTCCAAATGATTGCTAATATCTAAAAGTCAGCGGCCCAACTCGCATTCATCAGATCAGATACCGCCGCGCTGCCCACAAGAATTTGGAAGCGCAGCGCGTATGGAACCCGAATAAGGACCCCGCCTAATTTATGCTATTTACTTTCAACTCCGCCAAAAAAGACCAAGGAAAGCTGTTCCTTTGGGATCGAAAGTTCCAAAGGTACCCTGTGTACTATTGCGCCAGATGGTTTGCAAGTCCCGATGGGCTCACACGCTTTATAAGCACTCCAGCCATTTCTGGAACCCATGGTACCTTTGGAACCTCACTCGCCTTATTCCTTTTTTGCCTCACCCTTGAATAACGCCAGAAACTGGCCGTAGCCTTCCTTTTCCAACTCCTCAACCGAGATAAAGCGCAGCGCGGCTGAATTCATGCAATAACGCAGGCCCGTGGGCGCCGGGCCATCCTCGAAAACATGCCCAAGGTGCGAACCGGCTTGCTTTGAGCGCACCTCGGTTCGGGACATGAAAAGCTTATGGTCGGTGTGGGTAAGGATATTCTCCGGCTCGAGCGGCTGTGTGAAGCTTGGCCAGCCCGTGCCTGAATCATATTTATCCAGGGAACTGAACAACGGCTCGCCTGAAATAACATCCACGTAGATGCCAGGTTTCTTGTTATTCCAATATTCATTGTTGAAAGCCGGCTCGGTGCCTTCGTGCTGGGTGACTTCAAACTGGACACGAGTCAAGCGTTGCCGTAATTCAGTTTCCGCTGGCTTCGTATAGGTTATCATAACGACCTCCTATGGATAAATCGGATATTATTTGTATTATATCCGGAATATATTAATATTTGCTTATCCCCTATGAACATAAACTTCCGAAGTTTCTAAAACTTCGGAAGTTTTTGAGGATCCGGTAAAAGAAACTTTTACCCTTACAAATCAAGGACCGTATCCAATCCACGCCTTAATCCCACGAAGGTGTTGACCTTTCGGATAGCCAATAGCGCCCCATCCACATACGGTTGGGCGCTGGTGCCAGAGTCATGCCGGATGGTCAGTTTTTGGTCCGGCATCCCAAAGATGATCTCGGCTGAGATAGTATAGCCTGGTAAGCGAATTGAATGAACCTGTGAGCCTGTCAGACGCGCCCCGCGTGTTTCTACGACGCCTTGGGTCTGTTCCAGTGGGACGGTCAGCTCAGATGGACGAATGGCTGATAGCCGGTAAGCCAGTTCACGGGCAGTCCCGCTGGGCGCGTCAACTTTGGAATCACTTGCATAATCGATGATTTCCCACTGTGGGATGTACCTGGCTGCGATTTCCGAAAATTTCTGCAATAAGACTACCGTAAGCGCAAAATTACCGACTGCCAATACACCCAACTGGCGTTGTTCAGCGACCGATGCAATCTCGGAATAATCTGCGTCCGTCAGTCCCGAAGTACCGATCACGACCCGGGCGCCCTGCTGCAAGGCTGCCAGCACATTGGATTTTGCTACATCCGGTTTGGTAAATTCGAAAAATACATCGGTTTGGTGAGACAGCGCTTCCCTGGCTGTTGCATAAATGGGGCATTTGAGCAGTGGTTCGCCCAGCACATCCCCCAGAACATGCCCGGCATGTGTGCGGCTGACGGCTGATACCAGCGTCAAACCCTCGGATTTGGCGATCGCCCGCGACAGGGCAGACCCCGCCCATCCGGTTGCGCCTGCGAGACAGATTCGAATGGTCATATTTCCTCTTTTTTTGTTTGATTATTTACTCTGAGCATAGTATAAATTAAAAAATGTCGGGTCACTTCCCAACACCGAATAACCGCAATACCAGCACTATTGCTCCAGCCGCAACGATCAACCAGGTCGCTGCGATGATGATCGCCGCAAACCAGTTGACCGGTTTACCTACGTTCATTTCCAACCGGGCTTTTTCCCTGCACTCTGCCAGGATATCCGGCGGGATCATTTTTATTACAACCGCAATCCCTAAAGGTATCAAGACCAGGTCATCCAGGTAACCCAGGACAGGGATAAAGTCTGGAATCAGGTCAATCGGGCTAAAGGCATATGCCACCACACAGGCAGCCAATACTTTCGCATACCAGGGGACTCCGGGATGTCGATAAGCCAGATAAACGGCATAAGTTTCAGTTTTTAACTCGTTTGCGCGCTGACGCCAGTTTTGAAAGGTTTGTTTTATCAAGCCTGATCCTGTGAATTGCAGAGTACTGCGTAAATAACCGAACCAAAATCTCGTTATTTTCGAACGCATGGATCAAGGAAAATTCAGTTATTTACGCAAGAAGCAGTAGATTGGAGGAAAGTTCGCATTGTAAATAATCATGGTTCCGGGTATTTCCTAAAGTATAGTAAATTTAACAAGCAAGGTCAATCGTTGTGGTGTGCGATTCTCAACCCTAGCCTCCCGACCAGGGCGAGACTGTCCGGTAGGTCGATGAAACCGGCGCAGTTATACCCTATAATCATATAGTTATGGATTAATTTAATTATCGCGTGTTGGAGAGGTGGATGTCGAACAAAAAAATCCCCTTCGGGAACGGGATCATTGCAATCCTTCTGGCTTGTCTCACGGCCATCCTTTTGACCGCCACGGCTCCGGCCATTGGGCTGACCTGGGATGAGCCGTTTTATATTGCCGGGGCCGATTCCTATGCGGCCTGGTTTGGGGTGCTGGCAACCAGTCCGGCCCAGGCGCTCAGCGCGGCCAGCATCGATCAGTACTGGACCGTCAACCACGAACATCCACCGGTGGAGAAGGTCTGGTCCGGACTGGTTGCAAACCTTGCGCGGCATTTCTTCGATGACCTGACTGCCAGCCGGCTGGGGGTCATCCTTTTGGTTGCGCTGCTTGTAGCGTTGCTGTTTTTGTTGGTTGCCCCGGTATACGGAATGGGCGCCGGGCTGTTCGCCGTCCTGGCGCTGCTTTCCATGCCGAGATTTTTCTTCCATGCTCACCTGGCAGCTCTGGACGTACCGGTGGCAGTGGCTGCCTTTGCGGTCACCTTCCTGTTCTGGAAGACGATCGACCGTGGAGGCTGGGGCTGGGGTATTTTATTGGGAGTAGCCTGGGGCCTGGCGGTGGCGGTCAAGCTCAACGGTGTTTTCATCCCGATCAGCCTGGCGCTCTGGTGTCTGATCTTCCGGCGCAAATGGTCGATCGTTACGCGCTTTTTGCTGATGGGGCTGTCTGCCATTGCAACTTTCCTGCTGGCGTGGCCGTGGTTGTACCACCAGACCTGGACGCGCATCCTGGAATATGTAGATTTCCATATCAATCATTATCAGATCGGGCAGTGGTACCTTGGAAAATTTTATCTGCCGCCACCCTGGAGCTTCGTTCTGGTGATGCTGGGAGTGGTGCTACCCCTGACTGTGCTGGTTTTGTCGTTCGCTGGCATGGCGCGTGCCGGAAAAGGAAGCAAAGATCGCGGCCTGGTCTGGCTGTTGATCCTGAGCAGCCTGGTTTCAATCGCCCCGTTCCTGATCGGGAAAAGCCTGCTGTATGATAATGACCGATTGTTCATGCCGGTCTACCCGTTCCTGGCAGCTCTGGCTGGGATTGGTTTCGACTGGCTCCTGCAAGGCGCCCGCAGGCTGCTGGCATTGTTGAAGCGCCCGGCGTTGAGCGTCCCGGTCAGCCTGGTTCTCGGCCTGGTAATGCTTGCCCCGCAGTCCGTGGCAATGGCTGGCCAATACCCCCACCTGCTGTCCTATTATTCGGAGGCTGTCGGCGGGTTGCCCGGTGCAACGAAGCTCGGCCTGGAGACCACCTATTGGTGCGAAACCTATGCTGCTGGCATTCCATATATCAACGCCCACGCCAGCCCGGGGGATACGGTCTGGATCGAGCCGTGGAGCTACGATATTCTTATTTATTACCAGATGCATGGCCAACTGCGCAAAGATGTCTTCATCCTGACCGACCCGCCGTCATTGAGTATTTTCGGACCGGGTGCTCCCCAGCCGCTGTACGGAAATATCTTTACAGCCGATTGGATCATTTTTGAATACCGGCAGTCCCAATACGGCACAGCTGGCCTGGATTACCTGCCGCTCATGGCGATCAAGAACAAGACTCCTGTTTACCAGGTGAGTTCCCAGGGCGTGCCGCTGATGGATCTGTACGGCAAGCTCAAGTGATCATTTCAAATAACAAAAATGTGCCTGTCATCTTCAAGATGACAGGCACATTCCCATATATGCGATATTTCTATATCTTTACGGATTCCCCCAAACAACCTCGCTCCAGTGCACGGGGTGATCGGTGGCCGAAGCGGGCGGCAGCAGGTAAACCGGGTTGCGCGCCGACAGGTTCGGAGACAGGAAGATGTGGTCGATGCGGTTCTCGCCGGACATATCCACTCCGTCCGGGCTGATCTTGGATGGATAGACACTCGTCCACGCATTGGTGTATACGCTGTTGATAAGCTGGTAGGCTTCTTCATAATCCCGCAGGTTGTAGTCGCCCAGGGAAATAACATAGGTATTGGCCCGGGAGCGTTCCAACAGTGCCCTGGCGAATGCCAGCATGGCG
>JADGQB010000260.1 GCA_017882145.1 Anaerolineales bacterium | reverse complement strand
AAGAAGCCTTCACCCTGGCGGACCGCATCCTGCTGCTGCATGCAGGTGAGATCGTCCGGGCCGGGACGCCGGCCGAGATCTGGGCGGAGCCCGGCCTGGCCTGGGTGGCGCGTTTTTTGGATATCGGGAATGTCCTGGAAGGGGTCCAGCGCGCGGATGGCTGTGTCGAGACGGCCGCAGGGCTGTTCAATGTGGCTTGCGCGCATAAACACCTGCAAGGGGAAAAGCGCAGCCTCCTGCTACGTCCCAGCGGGCTACAGGTTGATCCGGGAACCAGCTCCCGTAAGCCAGGCCGGAGCGGTCCAGGTGGGGACGGAACGAGCCTGGTAAGCGGGGTGGTGGCGGATGTGATCTTCCACCAGGACCGTTTCAAGGTCGTGCTGGCTAACCAGCTTTATTTTTATCTCCCGCAAGCGCCCAGGATCGGGGAGCGTATCCAGCTGCAGTTGTCACCGTCGGGCATACAATGCCTCTTGTGAATCCATCCATCACCGTCATCAAACGCAACCCAGCCGGAGAGGAAGTAATGCGCTACCAGGGCGTGGTCCTGCGGCGTGAGCAGAATACCATTACCCTGGAAGCCGAATTCAACCGGGCGGATATGCCGTTCATGGATACAATTTTGAGGCTGGGCGACCGTTTCGTTGAAACCTACTTCACCGGGCGCTGGTACAACATCTTCGAGATCCATGATCCGCAGGATGGCCGGCTCAAGGGCTGGTATTGCAATATTGCCAGGCCGGCCCGGATGGAAGCCGAAGATGTAATCGCCTACGTGGATCTGGCGCTCGACCTGTGGGTGGCCCCGGACGGCACCCAGACGGTGCTGGATGAAGACGAATTCGCTGCCCTGGATCTGGATGCGGAAACAAAGTCCAAGGCCCAGGCGGCGCTGGTGGAACTGCAAAAGCTTTTTTCAAACAACCAGCAGCCCGGGTTTATGTAGTGGGCGGAATGCCATTCCGCCCACATCTAAACGATTAGTGCCGGCAGTTGGGTGTGGAGCAGGCCCAGCTCGTTCAGGATCGGCCCGCCAAAGGCGAAAAGCAGCCCGGTGGCTCCCACGCACAAACAGCACAGAACCACCAGGGCTATAATGACAATCACCCAGGGCTCCATTTTCCGGGGAGCAGTGAGCGGCAGGATGGGTACCCCGGCGGGCTCGGCCATGGATTAATGGATCGTGTTGGTGACCGAGTTGGTGATCGAGAAGATGGACACGCCCAGGATTGGAAGAAGAACCAATACACAGATCAGGCATAGGCCCAGGGCGACGCTCAGGTAGCCCATGATCAGGCCGGCGGTGGCCATGCCGTTACCGGTGAGCATGCCGCCGCTTTTCTTGATCTCGTTCTTCGCCATGTGCCCGGTGATGATGGCGCCAATCGAGCCCAGGAACGGCAAAAGTGTCCAGCCAGCGATGCCGGCCACCAGGCTGATGATTGCCATGGTGCTGTTTTGGGGCATGGCCGGAGCAGGATTGAGGGGGGTGTTGGGTTGTTCGATCATTAGTATTCTCCTATGAAAGATTTTTAATAGATGCCATTATTGATGATCTGATTCCACGGAATCAGGGTCAGGCCAAGCAGCGGCAGAACAAACGAAATGCACAGGATCGACAAGGTGAGCACGATCGCGAGCAGGGACAGGATACCCTGCAGCATGAAGTAGGTCTTCAGACCGCCCAACGAGCGCAGGAAAGCGAACTTGTCGCCAAACTGGCCGGCCGACTCGATCGAAGATCCGGCCTGGAACATCAGCACGCCCATCCAGATCGGCAGCCAGGCGAAAATGATGCCGACGATCGAGAGCGCTGTTCCGACTCCACTGATGATGGAGAGGACTCCCAGGAACTTCAACCAGCCGCGCGCCTGGTATATGGGCATGCTCAACTCCTGGACCATGTGTTGCTCCTGGGGAGTCGGCGCAGGTGGAACCGCATACGGGGTGGGGTAAGCCATAAGATGCCTCCTGACGAAAAATTATGAAACGGCCTGGCTTCTCCGGCGGGCGCGCCGCCAGAAGAACCAGATAATCAACGCGACCATTATGACCAGGAACACCCCGACCAGGATCGGGATGACGATCGACAGGATGGAAAGTACGGTCGAGACCACATCTTCGGCGATGCTGACCGGTATATTGGCTGTCCCGCCGGTGGCGGCGGTGACCGCCGGGCGGATGGCTGCCGATTTGACCGTATGCACGCCGCCGGCCACCAGCAGCCCGCACACCAGCGCCAGGTAGGGGTTCACGCCCGTCAGGGAATGGGCGCTGGCCGCAAAAACGATCGCACCGGCCGCCGGGCGGAAGATGGTCTGGATGATGTCGTTGACGTGGTTGACCGCCGGGATCTTATCGGCCAGCATTTCGATGATCAGCAGCACGCTGACCAGGATCAGGATCCAGGCGTTGGACAGCAGGTCATAGGGCGGGGTCAGCTTGATCCAGTTCGTATAATGGCCGATGACGCCCACCACCAGCAGCGGGATGTAAGCGTTCAGCCCGGCGCTGGCCGAAAGTCCAAAAGCAGAAAAGATACCGAAAAGTGCGTCCATCGCATTCTCCAGATTTCTATCAGCCGAGTGGGAACCCGCCCCAGGTGCCGGTCAGCCAGAAGCGCAGCAGGTCGATCGCCGAGGTCTGGATCATCGTAATGGTCAAACCGGCCACCAGCGGCAGCCACAACTGGCGCAGCTTCGCAAACTTGTTATCCTGGCCGGTGATCATCACCCACACAATGGTGTAAACCATGGTCAGCAGCAGCCAGACGCCCAGGGTGCTGATGATTGCCAGGGGGTAGAGCACGACCGGGCTTTGGGTCAGCACCAACAGGTCCAGGACGACCTGGATGCCCAGCAGCAGGCCGAAGGCTTTCCAACCCGGCATGGGGGCGCGCGTGTCGTCTCCGTCGCTCCAGATGCTCTGGTTGAAGGCCGGGAAGAGCATGACCGCGATCCCGAGTCCCATCCCGCTGCCGGTCAGCAGCCGCAGGGTGTTGTTGGGGACGTAAAGGTTGGGGATCTGCGGCAGGAAGCCCGGCCGGATCTGCTTGATCAGGTAAAGGTACGAATTGACTCCGTCGATGCCGAACGCCGCCACGAACACCACCAGCACGGCGATGATGCCCCAGTGCGGAGCCTTGCCGCGCTTCCAGCCCAGGATGGATTGAAAGATCAGCCCGGTGACCGCGCCCAGGTACATGCCGGAGCAGCGGGCGCACAAGGGCAGCTGCAGGCTGCCGATGTGGAACGAGCGCTCCGAGATGCGGTGACAGACCGCGTAGCCGATCGCATCCGCTTTGCCGAGCAGCCCGGGGGGCGTATTCAGGAACCAACCGGTAAATACCAGTACGGCTGCCACGACCACCAGGTACTTTGAGGCCGCTCCAATCCGTTCGAGGGTGATTTTAGGCATGATGAGACCATTATAAACGTAATAAGTAAAACGTAATTCGTAAAAGGTAATCCGGAACGAAATCGTATGCATATGTCATTGCGAGGAGGGCGTTCTGTGCCCGACGAAGCAATCTCCGACTAGCTAGGGGATTGCTTCGGCAAAGAACCCCAAAAGAACTGGGGCAGGCGCCTCGCAATGACAACTTCTAATGATGACATACGAATGTCAGCTCAGAACAGTTTCATCTGCTCGGGCGGCTCGATCGGGTCGCCGGAGAACTCCTTCTCGAGCTGCTCACGGGTCAGACCGGCCGTGCCGGCCAGGCGGCGCAGCTGGCGGAATTTGAGCATGCGCCAGCCTTCGGCGAGCGAGCGCAGGCCCGGGTCGCGGCCCAGCTTGTAGGCCAGCAGGCCGGCGCGCCCGCCCGGAAGCACGAGACAGTTCTTTCCCTGAGGCGGCGGGTCCTGGCGCAGGAGGGAGCCGGTCACCGCCGAGGCCAGGATGGTGAAATTGTAGACCGGCTGGCCGTGCTCCAGCCAGCGGAAAAGGCGGGGGTTCTCTTGATCCATCTGCGCAACGTACCCCAGTTGATTGCCCAGGGCAGCCAGCCCGCGGGCGGCGCTTTCCAGGTCGAGGCGGCGGGCGGAGGGGGAATCTTCCGGGCGCAGGCTCCAGGTGCCGTCCGTGGTGGTGGCATAGGAAGCCAGCACCGCCCGGATCAGCCCCAGGGAAGGCGTCTGCAGGCCGGGGAACTCGGCGTTCAGGGCGCTTTCCAGGGCGTGCAGCGTGCAGCCCGGGTTCTTTTGCAGGAAGGTCACGGTCGCAATCTCGACCCGGTCCGGCAGGGGCTCGACCTGGCGGTCCCATTCCTTCAGCGCCCACAGGCCGGATTCCGGGTTGGGGCTGTCGGTGAGATGCACAAATTCGGGGCCGGCCAGCGCGGCCTGGAGCGGGCCGTGGATCTGGTTGCGCGCCTCCTCCCGCCAAACGAGCGAATGGTCGTCCGCCATGGCAGCCAGGCCGGCGGCATGCAGGAACAGGTAGGGCACGGGCTCGGCGCGTTCCTGCAGCGCCAGCAGCATGGCCTGCTGGACGGATTCGGCATCGATCTCGCCCGGCTTGGTTTCCGTGTGGAAGAAGGCGCCCCGGCTCCAGATGACCTGGGCGGGGTCCTGGCGGGTGCGCAAGGCCAGCCCGCTCAGGTCCAGGCCGGCCCCGGCGGCGGCCAGCAGGGCGGCCGAGAGGAAAGCCGGCTCCAGCTCGGGGATCAGGCTGAAGACGGGCGCGTTGAGCGGCAGTTGGCTGGAGAAGTTCTTCAATGCGGAATACAGGGCGGAGGTGTGCCAGGTCCAGTCGTAACGCCGGCGGCGCAGGACGGGCTTGAACTTGGCGGCGGCTTCGCGGCCCCACAACCAGCCGGCCCACAGCGCCGAAAGCGTCCAGAAGGCCTGGTTGGGACGCGGCAGGGCGGTCACCACCGCCTGGATGGAGAGCTCCTTCAGGTGCGGCGCCAGGTCGCGCATGGGGCCTTCGAACAGGCACAGGCCGCCGGCTTCACCGGGCTGCGCGGGCCAGGTGAGCACCTGGGCGGTCTTGCGTTCCCCGGCCCACAGCTCCACGCCGCGCTCGAGCGCCAGCCAGACATTCTTCTCCAGGAAACGACCCGGCAGGACCAGCTGCTTGGGGCGCGGGCGTTCGGCCGGGACGGGCCACAGGGCGCTGCCTTCGTCGCAGGCGTACAGCACCAGCGCGAACAGGGCGCGTTTGCGTTCGGGGCTCAATCCCAGCCCATCCAGCTTGTTGATGATCGTGATCAGCGCATACACGGCGCGCGGCAGGTAGCATTCCAGGGCTTCCTGGACGTGCTGGCGGTCGGGGTCATCCGGGGCGGCGACGCGCTCCAGGGCGCGCGCCCGGTGCAGGCCATCCGTGGCGGCCATGGCGGCGGCGCGTTTCAGATCCGAATCGGCGGCGGGATGTTCGCCGCTGTCACCGCAGGCGCAGTGGTAAATGCGGGCGACCAGCGCGCCGCTGGAGCGTTCCCAGACGAAGGCTTCGGCCGGGACTTCCTTCTGGCACTTGGTGCAGTTGGTCAGATAGAGGGACTGCAGGTGGGTTTCCAGGCGTTCGCTGCCCTTGCGGGCCGCGCCCAGCTCGGCCAGGGCGGCGCGCAGCTCGGCCCGGGAGGGCG
Source organism: Anaerolineales bacterium (assembly GCA_017882145.1). Classification (GTDB taxonomy): domain Bacteria; phylum Chloroflexota; class Anaerolineae; order Anaerolineales; family Villigracilaceae; genus UBA877. The sequence goes on along the minus strand of JADGQB010000260.1, from coordinate 136 downwards.
GGTCGGCGGCCATTTCGAGCAGGAAGCGCGCCACCGGGTTGTTGACCGCCACCAGGGTGCGGTAGCCCTGGGCGGCGACTTCGGCAGCCAGCTGGGGCGAGGCCCCGAACGGGTCCAGGATCCAGCCGCCGCGGCT
>JADGQB010000053.1 GCA_017882145.1 Anaerolineales bacterium | reverse complement strand
GGGAAAGACGCCGCTCATAAAGTCTATTTTGCAAAATCGTATTAATGTGTCAAGTTATCCAGTGTCAAGTGTCACGTGGGAGTGAGGCACGTCTGGAAGAATAATGGCATTGATAAAACGGTTTGAGGATATCCTTGCCTCAAACCTCGCTCATGACACGCAGTCACATAGAAACGAAACGTTCTCACATGACACTGGAACACGTGACACGGGAACACTTATAGGCGGTCATCATGAAAATCAGTCAATTATTCGGCCAGACCTTGCGCGACGCCCCAGCGGAAGCCGAGGTAGTCAGCCACAGCCTGCTTATGCGCGCCGGATTCATCCGTCCCGTTGGGGCGGGCATCTTCACGTATCTGCACCTCGCCAAACGCTCAATGCAGAAGATCGAAGCGATCCTGCGCCAGGAAATGGACGCGATCGGCGGGCAGGAGATCTCGATGCCGGTTGTCCAGCCGGCGGATTTATGGAAGGAAACCGGGCGCTGGTACCAGATCGGCTCCGAAATGGGCAGGTTCAACGACCGGAACAAGCACGATATGGTGCTCGCCATGACCCACGAGGAAGTGGTGGCAGACCTGGTGCGGCGGGAGGTGCAGTCCTACAAGCACCTGCCGCGGCTGATCTACCACATCCAGACCAAGTTCCGCGACGAGCCGCGCCCACGCGCCGGTTTGATCCGGGTGCGGGAATTTACCATGAAGGACAGTTACAGCCTGGATACCGATTGGGATGGGCTGGATAAACAATACCGCGCCCACTACCAGGCCTATTTCAACATCTACCACCGCTGCGGCCTGGAGGTGCTGGCCGTCAAATCCGACAGCGGCATGATGGGTGGGAAGCTGGCCCACGAATACATGTATCTAACTCCGATCGGGGAAGACACGCTCATCATTTGTACAGCGGGCGACTACAGCGCCAACCGCCAGGTGGCCAGGTTCCAGAAAACGCCGGCTGCGCCGGAAGAATTGAAGCCCTCCGAGAAAGTGCTCACCCCCAACTGCAAGTCGATTGAGGACCTGGCAAACTTCTTGAATGTGCCGAAATCCAAAACCGCCAAGGCGGTATTCTTCATGGCGCAAATCCCGGAAGGCGAAGAGCTGATCGAAAAATTCATCTTCGCCGTCATCCGCGGGGATATGGAGTTGAACGAAACCAAGCTTGCCAACGCCGTGCATGCACGTGACCTGCGCCCGGCAACGGAAGACGAAATCAAGGCAGTTGGAGCGGTGCCGGGGTTCGCGTCACCTATTGGGTTGGCCGGGGCAGTCCAAGGGCGACCACAGACCCCTTCGAGGTACCCAGGGTCGCCCCTACAAATTGTATTGGATGATAGTATTCCATCTTCACCCAACCTGGTGGCGGGTGCCAATGAAGATGGATATCACCTGCTCAACACCAACTATCCTCGCGACTACACTGCAGACCTTGTCACCGATATCGCTGCAGCGGAAGAGGGATTTCTCTGCCCGGAGTGCGGTCATCCACTGCGCATGGAACGCGGCGTGGAGGTCGGCAATATCTTCAAGCTTGGCACGCGTTACTCGGATAGCCTCGGCTGTACTTTTCTTGACCGGGAAGGTCAGCCCAAACCGGTCATCATGGGTTCCTACGGCATCGGCGTGGGCCGCCTGCTGGCCTGCGTGGCCGAACAATACCACGATGATCACGGCCTGGTCTGGCCGGTAACGGTCGCTCCATACCAGGTGCATCTTGTACTTTTGCGCGGTAAAAATACGCCCCAGGCTGAAGAGACCGCCGATAAACTCTACACTGACCTGCAAGCTGCGGGGGTCGAAGTGCTCTACGACGATCGCGACGATAGCCCGGGTGTAAAATTCAACGACGCCGACCTGATCGGTCTGCCGGTACGCCTGACCGTCAGCGAACGCGCCCTCGCCCAGGGCGGAGTGGAAATGAAATTACGCAGTAAATCAGAAAAGATCATTGTTCCGCTCGCTGAAATGTTGGCAGAACTGCGAGCGGCACTCGCCGCGCTGGAAGCCGATATCTCCGCCAGGGTCACGCGGGTGGATTACAATGGCTAAAGGATGATCATAAAAACTCTGGGCAGATTGGCAACCGGTAAGAACATCCTGATCCTGCTGGCCTTGTTCCTGCTGGCGAATCTTGTGGTTGTCCCGCTGGTGTACCCAAGGTTTCAAACTTTGGATATGTTGAACGGGTATACTCCTGCTCAGGCCAACCAATTGATTGCTTCGTATGGCCAGCAGGGCAGGCAATCCTATGCCATCGTCGAAGCAACCCTCGACCTGGCATATCCCTTCGTTTCCGGCATGCTGTTCAGCCTTCTGACCCTTTATTCGTTCCAACGCGGGTTCCCCAACCAGAAATGGGCGCAAATGTTGGCCTTGCTCCCCTTGGCAGTCATGCTAGCGGATTACCTCGAAAATGTGTGTGTGCTGGTCCTGCTTTTGGGATACCCGCACGAGCTGGCCGCCGTTGCCCGGGTCGCTAATTTTTTTACCACTGCCAAAATGGTATTATCACCCTTCGAAATCCTATTTGTGCTCGGATTTATCGGATGGTTCTTCCGTCTCATTTGGATCAAGCTCAAGGTCTGACATGCCTGCCATAGAGCTTGCCCGTCTCAAAACCCAGGCCGCCCGGCTTGCCGATAAATTCGGCGAACCGGAAGTCTTCCTGCATGATTTGAACGAATTGCTGGATCACTACACTAATCGGACCATCCGCACTACCCAAACCATCCAACGGTTGGCCGCTCCCACTTACCATACCCCGCGTCCGGTCCTCCGCCAAATCGAAGGCGAATTGGCTGTGCTTGCAGAAAACCAACCGGCCAAAGCAGTTACCCTATCCAAGGTCTTATGGAAGGCTGGTTCACTCGAATCACGCCTGCTGGCGGCTTATCTGTTGGGAAATATCCCGTCAGACCAGGCCGGCCCCGCCCTGACCTCCCTGCCGGGCTGGCTGGTCAAGTCAACAGATAAGGAAATCCAAACTGCCCTGCTGACGACTGCCTTGACCCGCCTGCGTCGTGAAAAACCAGATGAATTCTTTCTGCTCCTGGAGGGCTGGCTGGACTCCCCTCAACCAGCACAACAAGTCTGGGGGATGCAGGCGCTTATCCCCCTGCTTCAGGATCCGCATTTCGAAAACCTTCCAGCAGTATTCCGCATCCTGGGCCCGGCTATCAAGAGGTTGGCTCCCGCAACACAATTGGAATTTCAAGCCTGCCTGGGCGCGCTGGAACGTGTCTCATTGACAGAAACGGTTGCATTCCTGCGCGAAATCGTCAGCAAAGCCCCCAGCCCCATAATGCTGCGAATATTACGCCGCATGCTGCCCGGTCTATCCCCGAAACTGCAAGAGGCCTTACGCGAGATCTTACGCACACAAGACAACCAGGCATCTTTGTTCTGAATCAAAGATCAGTTGAATTATGCCTGGAGATTCGAAACCAAATCCAGTTCAAATCAGGAACGAATCGTTTTATTCATTCCCCTGTTCCTGCCAGGAGCTGAGCAAATCCCACGGAAGATCTACAGAGTGCTGTGTAAATTACCGAACCAAAATCTTGTTATTTCAAACGCATGGATCAAGGAAAATTAAGTTATTTACGCAAGAAGCAGTAAATCACATATGAGAATCGTTCAAAGACTGTCCGCGATGTTCTTATTATTTTTCCTGGTAAGCTGCGCAGATTCTCATCCGATCACACCGACTGTTACATTTGTCAATACGCCTTCTCTTCTCCCTTCACTTACTCCTACGCAAACTTTATCACCGGCTGCAACCAGAACACCCACATCAACCTTCACACCTACTGAAAGGCCTCTATCCCTGGTATTCTATGGGGATAGTGTTTTGAAAGTAGGTGACGTGAGCCGCCAAGGGGAAGTAGGTTTCTCGATCGTTGATATCCTGCGCAGTGATCTCAATCCTGCCGATCAAATCATCACCTCAAACCACGGAGGGCGCAAGGCCAGGTGGGGATACGAAAACCTTGATAAAAATGTCCTGGTTTACAACCCGGATATTGTTACGCTCTGGTGGGGCTTGAATGATCTGGGTGGCTGCCCGGGTATTTTTGACCGGCAGACCAACAAGATCCTTCAATACGAACTGGATGCGTACCTCAACCAACACTTGATGTACATGCAGTTGCAAATTGAGGCTTTACTCGCCAGGAAAATTCAGGTGGTTGTCATCACACCCATGCCGGTCCTGGGAACACTGCCCTGGAGTCATTTCAGCCCGGACAATGAACTCGTCTGGGAAAATGATTACCGCTGCGATTTCAATACCGGCCTGGAGCAATTGGTGGAAGCCCAACGCAAAATGGTGGCCGATTTTGAAGCTGAGCAGAGACCGGTCTACCTTGTGGACGCCTGGAGGATCTATAAAAACCATCCAAACACTGATAATATGTATATGGATATTGTCCATCCGGGTAGCTTTGGCGCACAACTCATCGCCGATGGGTGGTTGCAGGTTTTTTCATCCATGAAGAAATAGGTTGTTGCAATGTCTCTGACCGCACGTGAACGAATGCAAGCCTGTTTGAAAGACGATCCCGCCCTTGACCGCCCGCCCGTAGCGCTCTGGCGCCATTTCCCGGTGGACGACCAGGATCCCGATACTCTGGCAGCCGCCACGTTGGATTTCCAACGCCATTACGATTTTGATTTGGTAAAAGTCACTCCAGCTTCCTCCTTTTCCATCAAGGACTGGGGAGCACAGGATGCCTGGGAGGGCCATAGCGAGGGGACACGCCGCTATACCAAACGCGTCATCCAGAAGCCGCAGGATTGGGAACACCTGCCCGTGCTCGACCCGCTCAAAGCCGCGCATCTTTCCGCACAAATAGCCTGTCTCCGGCAAATCCGTGCTGGGCTTGGCCCGGATACAGCTCTGCTCGAGACAGTCTTCAGCCCGCTGGCTCAGGCGAAAAATTTGGCCGGTGGCGACGTATTGGTTGCCCATCTCCGCCAGTATCCTGAAGCGGTGATGAAGGGATTGCAGACCATTGCTATGACCACACGTCGTTTCGTTGAAGCTGCCATGGAGACCGGCATCGATGGGATTTTCTACGCTGTGCAGCATGCCCAGGCGGGTTTGTTGACGCTGGCTGAATACAAGACCTTTGGCCTGTCTCTCGATCTACAGACCACTCAACCTGCATCAGCCCTATGGTGTAACCTGCTGCATTTGCACGGCTTGAATATTTATTTCGACCTGGTTGCCCAATCCCTTTTCCCGGAGGGCCTGTTTCCGATTGTCAACTGGCATGACCGCGAAACGCCTCCCTCGCTGGCAGAAGCGCAGAAGACCTTCACGGGCGTTGTGTGCGGCGGCGTGAGCCAGAATACGATCGTTTTTGGAAATGGTTCCCAGGTACGGGAAGAGGCGGCCGATGCGATCCAGCAGACCAGGGGCCGCCGGCTGCTGCTCGGCACCGGCTGCGTGGTCCCGGTGATTGCCCCGCACGGGAATATCCTTGCGGTTAAGGAAGTGGTAACGACTTCGCGAAGCATCCTTTAGGGTAAGTCGTTACTACGGAGGAATTATGAGTCTGCGAGTCATCTCTGGTAAAGCCAAAGGGCGAAAATTAAAAGATGTGCCCGGTGACACCACCCGCCCGGTGACCGATATGGTCAAGGAAGCCTTGTTTAATATCCTGGCCGGGGATGTGCAGGATTCCACCTGGTGGGACTTGTTCGGCGGGACGGGTGCGATCGGCATCGAAGCCCTCAGCCGGGGAGCTGCGTTTGTGCGTTTTTCCGATCTGAATCGCGCCCCGATTGAAACCATGCGGGCCAACCTCGAAACCACCGGCTTCAGTTCACAGGCTGAGATCCGCCGAGGGGATGCTTATGCCATGCTGGAGGCTGCCCCCACCAGGGTATTCGATTATATTTACGTTGCCCCGCCCCAATACAAAGAAATGGCCTCCAAAGCACTCCAGGTTTTGGATGCCAACCCGGGCTGGCTAAATGACGAAGGCGCCTGGGTGATCATGCAGATACACCCGCGTGAGTATCGGGAACTGGAATTACATTCCCTCGAAGAGTTCGAGCAGCGCAAATACGGCAGCACCATGCTGGTATTCTACGAGAAGAAATAAAAAAGGGTTTCGCATTTCGTTCCCCTGTTGTATGATAGATCATCATAATTTTTTTGGTCAGCAGGCCAGGAGGTCGCGATGGAAATATTGACTGTCAATATCGAGAAACCTGAAGCTATCAATTTCATTCTGGGACAATCTCATTTTATTAAAACAGTCGAGGATGTTCACGAGGCGCTTGTCAATGCCGTGCCCGGAATCAAGTTTGGAGTAGCTTTCTGCGAAGCCTCCGGCAAATGTCTTATTCGTTGGTCCGGAACGGATGATGAGATGATCGAGCTGGCCAGGAAGAACGCCCAGGCCATTGGGGCCGGTCATTCGTTCATTATCTTTCTGGCAGATGGGTATTACCCCATCAACGTGCTCAATGCCGTAAAAAACGTGACTGAAGTCTGCCGCGTCTTTTGCGCCACCGCCAACCAGGTCGAAGTGCTCGTAGCCGTGACCGGACTGGGCCGCGGCATCCTGGGGGTGGTGGACGGCGCCTCCCCGAAAGGCATTGAAGGAGAGGCGGATATTGCCTGGCGCAAAGGGTTCCTTCGAAAAATTGGCTATAAAATCGAATAATCGGTATCAGCCTCGAAATCCTTCCGCATATTTTCGAACGTTTCTATCATATGGATAACAGCGGCGACCAATTATTCGAAGGTCTTGGTTTGGGATTGGCAATCACGAAGCAAGTGATCGAACAGCATAAAGGCCATCTGGATGTGGTCAGCACACCCGGCAAAGGCAGTACGTTTACGATGTGGTTGAATGTGGGGAAAGATAATGATGAACCACATAAAGAAAGCGGTACGACAGTTTAAACAGTAAAAACCGTTGTTTTCAGACAACGGTTTTTTAGTTTGCGAATTTCATGATCAATTTCCCGTCGCGGTCATAAAACGACCGGGCCGAGAAAGGCGGACTGCCGGCCTCCATTTTTTGGATCCGGTCGAGGAATACCAGCAAGTCTGCCACTGCCGGCAATTTTGGCGTGTCCGTGAAGGAGACCCACTCCAATGTCCCTTCGGCAGAAGCTGCCAGCTCCCCCTCCGGGCACTCTCCTGTAAAAACATAAATTCCGATGCCGGGGTTTTCTGATGTGTCGACAACCACCGTCCCGCACAGCCGCAGGTCGGCGGTCAGGCCGGTCTCTTCGCACAGCTCGCGCTGCGCCGCAGACAAGATATCCTCGCCAGGCTCGACATGTCCGCCCACGCCATTATATTTATTGGCCCACAACCGTTTGGTAGCCGCCCCCTTGAGCAACAATACCAAAGTCCCGCGTGTAAGAAAGATCAATACACGCGGGATAAGCATATAACGGTCGCGTGAGACGCCCTGGTCAGAGGCTGGCATAATTAAAAATCGTAGGGCGGGATTACTCTCGCCCTACGGCATTATCTATTTGACCAGTTTGCGAACTTCTTCAAGGTGTCCGGCGCTGCCCAGTTTCTCGTTCTTGTGGGCGATGAACTTGGCATATTCGGTCATGAAGATCTTGCCAGGATCGCGCAGGTCGAATTTCTCGGGGAAATCGCGGAAGAATTCGCGATGGACACGCGTCCAGACCAGGCGGCCATCCGTATCGATGTTGACCTTGGTCACCCCGAGCTGGGCCGCGCGCTTGAACTCATCCTCGTTGACACCCTTGGCGCCTTTCAGGTTGCCGCCGGCGGCATTGATGCGGGCGACCTCTTCCTGGGGCACAGAGCTCGAACCGTGCATCACCAGCGGGAAGCCCGGCAAGCGCTTCTGGATCTGTTCCAGCACTTCGAAGTGCAGGCCTTGCGAACCGGAGAATTTGAAGGCTCCATGGCTGGTGCCGATGGCGCAGGCCAGCGAATCGCAGCCAGACTTTTCGACGAACTCCCTGGCCTGGTTCGGATCGGTCAATTTGGCATTGGCCTCATCCACTTTGACGTGCTCCTCAACGCCGCCCAATTGGCCGAGTTCAGCTTCGACTACGATACCTTTGGCATGCGCCGCATCCACAACCCGCTTGGTGGTTGCAATGTTGCCGGCGAACGGCTCACCACTGGCATCGATCATGACGGAAGAATAGAAACCGCTATTGATGCAGTCATAGCAGGTCTGCTCATCGCCGTGGTCCAGGTGGACCGCGAAAACGGCATCCGGGAAGACCTGGTCGGCAGCCCGGATCAGTCCTTCAAGCATGGTCTTGTGCGTAAAGGAACGCGCACCTTTACTAATTTGGATGATGAAGGGTGCCTGGCTGTCCATATTGCCACGGAACAGGCCCATGGTCTGCTCCAGGTTATTGATATTATAGGCCCCAATGGCATATTTGCCATACGCGGCTGCAAACAGTTGTTTCGTGGTAACAATCATTCTAGTCTCCTATATCTCGATCATAATTTCAGTCCCAGGTGGCACTTCGCCCCATTATACCAATTCCACCTGATACTTTACAACTTTCTCCCCTTTAAGACGTATTTCTATTGGATGACAAATAATCTGATGCAATTGGCAGTATAATCGCATTAGTTGATAAGCTGCCGTCATTTCTTCCAGGAGGAACCATGAGTGACCTTTTTGAAACTGTTAAAGGCGGACAGGACATCTTCAAGAAACTCCTGTCCTATGTTCCCGGCTTTAGCGGCTACGTGGAACGGACGAACCGCCGTGCAGCCGACAAGCTCTTGCGAGACCAGGTTGCCCTCAAATACACCGAGCTGATCGCGCGTACATCGCACATTCAGAAGGATATTGCCGAGGCCGGTCAACTTGACTTTCTCGATGATGTTGACGACATTGCCTTGAAATTGCGCACTTTTTCCGACCGCATCAAGAATGCCTCTTACGGTTACTCCGGCTTCTTCGATGCAGTCAAGATCAATGAGAAGGAACTGGCCCAGATCTACACCTTCGATGCGGCTTTCTTCGAACTGGGTAACCAGATCTCCAATGGGCTGGATAACGTGGAAGCTGGCATCGGAGGCGACGGCCTCAAGTCCGCCATCCGCGCCGTCGACGATCTGGCCCGCCAGGTTGGACAGACTTACGATAAACGCTACCAGGTGATTACCGGCAGCGGCGAACAGGCATAAGCAAACAATTTTTCAAAGTAGCGCAAGATGGCATCTTGCGCTACTTTGTGGTTTAATAACAGCATGTGGAACGAATATTTCATCCCTGTAACCCTTGACGAAACCCTGCGGCTCCTGGCTGAAAAACGCGCACAAGCCCGCCTGGTGGCCGGAGCGACTGATTTGATGCTCGAACTCGAACGTGGTCTTCGTAAAGGCATCGAAACCGTCATCGACATAACGCGCCTGCCAGGCCTGGACCGCATTACGCTCGATGAAAACGAAACCATTCACGTAGGCCCGCTGGTAACGCATAACGCTGTGGCAGCCTCCAAATTACTGCGCGAGCGTGCCTTTCCGCTGGTTAGTGCGGCCTGGCAGGTGGGTGCAGCGCAAATCCGTAACCGAGCCACAGTGGCAGGTAATCTCGTCACAGCCAGCCCGGCCAACGATACCATCACACCGCTTATGGCGCTGGGAGCCTGGGTGGTGCTTGCTTCGACCACTGGCACACGCCAGGTGCCCCTGGAAGAATTTTATACCGGTGTTCGAAAAACAGTGATGCAGGCTGACGAAATGCTGGTGGATATCGCGTTCCCGGCGCTTCGATCCAAGCCTGCCGGCAATTACGGCCAACGCGGTACATTCCTGAAACTGGGTCTGCGCCGTGCCCAGGCCATTTCGCTGATCAATACAGCCATTGTGCTGGATCTGGAACCCGGGAACGTAAAATCGGCGATCATCACCCTGGGCGCAGTCGCTCCGACCATCATTCACGCTCCTGAAGCCGAAGCGTATCTGGTCGGCAAAGAATTGACTGACGAGGTCATTCTGCGCGCCGCCGAAATGGCCTCTGCGGCTGCCCGCCCGATTGACGATATCCGTGGTTCGGCTGCCTATCGAAAAGCCATGGTAAATGTCCTGGTGAAGCGCGGACTGTTTTCCCTGCGGGATGGACAGGAACAGGCTCAGGTGCCGGAAGATCCGGTGTTGCTATGGGGAAAGCCGGCAACGCTCACGGCCGCGCAATCAGCCTTCAGTCTTCAACATTCCGTCTCCGGATCAGGTTCTGAGGGGTATCCATTCCCAATCCACACCCTGATTAATGGAAAAGAATATACTTTCACGAGCGGGCATGACAAATCCTTATTGCGACTCCTGCGTGAAGAAGGTGGATTGACCGGTACAAAGGAAGGCTGCGCTGAAGGCGAGTGTGGAGCCTGCACCGTCTTCCTGGATGGCAAGGCAGTCATGGCCTGTCTTGTCCCTGCACCGCGCGCCAATGGAGCAGAAATTATCACTGTGGAAGGTCTGGCGGACCTCAGCCCCGCATCCGCCGCTGAAGGGGCTGGGGGTAGATTGCACCCTGTCCAGGCAGCCTTTGTCTCTGATGGAGCGGTCCAATGTGGATATTGCACACCCGGATTTATCATGTCGGCAGCCAAACTGCTCGAGGAACGTCCGCAGCCGGGACGGGACGAGATCATGCAGGCGATCACCGGCAACCTGTGCCGCTGTACCGGGTATTATAAAATTGTGCAGGCGATTGAAGATGCCTCCAAACAATAATAACAAATATATTCTGATTGAGAGGTGGTGAAAATGACGGCTTACAACAAATTCGAAACTGGGAAAAGTGCAAAGAAAGCGATGAATCCCATCTGGCGCGGCATTGGCTGCATCCTCATCGTCCTTGTCCCATTGATCTCCCTCGGGCTGACGGCAATCCTAACCCCATTATTAACCACCACAGGTTATGTGCCGCGCGAGTTAATGGGGCATGTCATTTTTCCTGATTGGGTTTCCAAGGTTCCTATTCTGAGTGCAATTGCCGCGTTCATTGCGAGTATTAATAACCTGTGGTTGAGCCTGATCATCTTCATCGTCATTCTGGTCATTCTGACCGGCATTTCTTCCTTGATTTACGTGTCGGTGCTCCAGGTCATTGGCCCGCCCCGTTACAGCGAAACGGACGCACCTCCTTCGAAATATAAAGCCAAAGAATATAAGAGGTAGCAGGCTACCATTGAACCGGATAAATCTGAATTATATGAAAAATTCTGTTGGTCAATCCGTCCTCCGCATCGACGCCCGCAAGAAGGTCACAGGCGAAGCGCTCTACTCCGGCGACCTGGTTCGCCCGGGTATGCTCCACATGAAAACCCTATTCGCAGGCCGCCCGCATGCACGCGTAGTCAGCATTGATACCGCCCGGGCGATGGCGTTGCCCGGCGTAATCGCCGTATATACCGCCGCGGATGTCCCCGTTAACGAGCATGGATTGCAATGGAAAGACCAGCCCGTATTATGTGGGCCTGCCCCGCGCCCATCCACAAACACGGCTTTTGAAACCCCCAATATGGGGTTGAGAGTTGACATTGTCCGCTGCGAGGGTGACCGCGTGGCAGTCATTATCGCCGAGACAGAAGCTATTGCTGCTAAAGCGCGCGACCTGGTTCTGGTGGAATATGAGGATCTGCCGGCTGTGTACGAGTCGGCCGAGGCGCTCAAGCCAGACGCGCCGCGTGTCCATCCGGAAAGGGGCGATTCAAACATCTGCGTTTGGGACAAGATCCGCAAGGGCGATGTGGATACCGCTTTCACCCAGGCAGACGTCATCGTACAAGCTGAATACCATACGCCTTACCAGGAGCATGCTTATCTCCAGCCGGAAGCCGGGCTGGCTTACCTGGATGATGAAGGCCGCATCACGGTCGAGTGCGCCGGTCAATGGACACACGTCGACCAGGAATTGATCGCCCACGCTCTTGGCCTGCCCAAGGAACAGGTACGTGTCATCTACCCGGCGATTGGGGGTGCTTTCGGCGGACGCGAAGACATATCCGTTCAGATCGTTTTGGCATTGGCCGTCATGAAACTCAAACGCCCGGTAAAGATCATCTGGAGCCGGAAGGAATCCATCCTCGGACATGGCAAACGCCATCCGATGACGCTTAAGACCAAATGGGGCGCCACGAAAGACGGCAAGTTACTGGCAGCTGAAACCACAGTTATCGCCGACGCAGGCGCCTACATGTACACCAGCAATAAAGTGCTTGGCAACTGCACCATTACCGCCACCGGTCCTTATTTCATTCCCAACGTCAAGGAAGATGTGATCGGCGTATACACCAACAACGTACCCACCGCGGCCTTCCGTGGTTTCGGCGCACCCCAGGCGCTGTGGATGGCCGAACTCCAGATGGACAAACTGGCCGAGAAATTAGGCCTGGATCCGGTGGAATTCCGTCACCGTAACGCATTACGGGATGGCGATACGCTCAACGTGGGCACTCCGGCGCCCGGTCGCGTGAGCATCGTGGCCTGCATCGAAGCTGCCCGCGATAAATTCGGCTGGTCAAAAGAACCGATTTCAAAGGCGCCCAAGCATGGTCAATCGTCCATCGTCCGTGGTCGTGGTTTCGCCTGCGGCTTCAAGAACGTCGGTTTTTCCTTTGGTTACCAGGAAAACTCCTGGGCGCGCGTCGAATTGCACGGCAAGACCGAGATCGAACAGGCAATTGTCTGGCATGCCGGTGCAGAAGTCGGTCAGGGCACACACACCGTGATGGCCCAGATGGCTGCCGAGGCGCTCGGTCTACCGTTCGAGAAAGTCACAATGGTCACTTCCGATACGGCCACAATGGGAAACCCTGGCAGCGCATCTGCCTCCCGCATGACCTTCATGTCGGGCAATGCGATCAAAGGCGCAGCCGAAGCAGCACTCGTCAGGTGGGAAGCCGAAGACCGTCCTGCATTGGCAGAATATACTTACCTGGCTCCCAAAACGACGCCCTTCGACAAGGAGACCGGCTACGCGATGCCCAACCTTTCCTACGCCTACGCCGCCCAGGCAGTTGAGGTTGAAGTGGACGTGGAAACCGGTTTTATTAAAATTCTGCGGGTAGTCTCGGCCGACGATGTCGGCCAGGCCATCAACCCGGCCCTGGTACAGGGGCAGATCGAAGGCGCGGTGGTGCAGGCCGAGGGCTATGCCCTGACCGAGAACTTGATCAGCAAAAATGGCCGCATTCTGACCGACCAGCTCAGCACCTATCTCATCCCAACCGTCCTGGATATTCCGGATGCAGTCGAATCGGTCATCCTGGAAATAGCCGAGCCGAACGGGCCCTTTGGGGCGCGCGGTCTGGGTGAACTGCCTTTCCTGCCGTTGGCCCCGGCCATTGCTGCGGCAGTCCATGATGCCACGGGCGTATGGATCAATGAATTCCCGCTTACTCCTGAACGGGTATTACGCGGCTTGGGTAAGATCTAGCATGGCATTGATCCTTTCCCGCCACAAATACAAACTGATTGTTTTTGGATTACTGGCAGCCGCCTCAGTCATCTCGGTTTTATTGGCAAAGGCCCGGATAGCCTATAGCAATACGGATGACTACTCATTGCTCATCTGGAACCTGGGCCTCGCCTGGATTCCTTTTGTTTTCGCCTCCATCGCCTATGTGGTCTCCTGGTCACGAAAACTTCTTTACCTGATCGTTCCAATCTGTGCCTTCATCTGGTTGATCTTTTTCCCAAATGCTCCCTATATCCTGACCGATTTCCAACACCTCAGCACAAATGCCAATAATGCCCCGCTTTGGTATGATGTTCTCATGTTGGTCTGGTTTGCATGGACGGGGCTGCTATTGGGTATGGTATCCCTTCATTTCATGCAGGAGATCGTTACACGCGCTTTAGGAAGGATCTCGGGCTGGTTATTTACCATCTCGGTAACCGCTTTGAGCAGTATTGGGATCTTCCTCGGACGATTTTATCGCTGGAACAGTTGGGATCTTTTAGGCGACCCGGTGCCAATCGCCCATGACATTTGGAGTTGGTTGCGCCATCCCTTCGCAAACCTGCGCGTCTATGGGTTTACCCTGCTCTTTACACTGCTCTTCCTTTTTGTCTACCTCGCCATCCATGCCTTCGGAAGGGTGATGCAGGAAAAACAACCCCCGGATACAGCCGGGTAATGGCTTAATTTAATGATACCGATTGATTATCACTTGCATACACGCTACTCCGAAGATGGCGACGATACGCTGGAAGCCATGTGTCAGCGCGCCATCCAGCTCGGTATTCCTGAGGTCGGCTTTTCAGAACACTGGGACGTTGGCCCGTATGAGATCAATCCGCGCTTTTTTAAGCCTGAACTCTGGTATGCAGAACTTGAGCGCTTGCGCGACCTGTTCGCCGGGCAGCTTGTTATCCGGGCCGGGATCGAAATTGCCGAACCGCACCTCTATCCGCAGGAAACCGCCGAAATTCTCCGGAGGGCCTCCTTCGATTATGTGATCGGCTCGGTACATTTTGTTGGCAGGAATTTCATGTTCGATCGAGACTATTTCAAATGTCATTCTGCCGACGAAGTCTATGCCGGATATTTCGCAGAAATGGAACAACTGGTACGTACCACCGAATTGGATATTGTTGCTCACTTCGACCTCCCGGCCCGTACCGGTATTCCGATCTTTGGATATGATCCACTGCGTTACGAAGCGCAGATCCGTTCAATATTGAAAACCTGTATCGAGCGCGGACTGGCGTTGGATGTTAACGTCTCCGGGCTCCGTAAACCCGCTCATAACATCATGCCGGATCCCATCATCCTGGAATGGTATATCGAATTGGGTGGAGAGCGCTTCACTCTGGGTTCGGATGCCCATCGCGTTCCGGAGCTTGGCCTGAACCTTGAGAAGGCCATCGAAGCCATTCAAAGCCTGGGGATCGATCACGTCATGCAATTCAAGCAGCGGCAGGCGTACCACCTGCCTTTGGAGTGACCTATGCTTGTTCTCATTCGCGGGGGTGGCGACCTGGCCACCGGAGTTGCGCTCCGCCTCATCCGATCCGGCCTGCGCGTGGTGGTGACCGAGATTGCCCAGCCATTGGCTGTCCGGCGCACGGTTGCCTTTGCCGAGGCTGTTTACGCCGGAGAAATTACCGTCGAAGGTATTACCGCACATTCCATATCTGATCCTACCGACAGCTTTCGCATCTTGATGGTGCTTGGCAAACAGCAGGTACCGGTGCTGGTGGACCCGGCTTGCACTTCAGCTAAAGCCTTGCATGCTTCGGTCATTGTGGATGCACGCATGACCAAACATCCGCCCGAAGCAATCGGCTATTCTCCGGTTTTATATATCGGTTTGGGCCCGGGATTCGAGGCCGGCGTGAACTGCCAGGCCGTCATCGAAACTCGCCGCAGTCACATGCTGGGACGAGTGTACTGGCGCGGCGGTCCGGACGCTGACACCGGTTTACCGGATGGCGACCCGCAGCGCGTGTTACGCGCTCCGGCAGACGGGGAATTTTTCGCTCATGCAGAAATTGGCCAGCACATTCAAACAGGACAAGCCATTGCAGAAGTTGCCGGTCAGATGGTTATCGCACCTTTCCCGGGCGTATTGCGCGGCATCCTGCATACCGGTTTGACGGTGACGCGCGGCCTGAAGATTGGCGATATCGACCCGCGCGACGACCCACATCTCTGCCAGTTGGTTTCGGATAAATCGCTGTCCGTCGGCGGCGGAGTGCTGGAGGCGATGCTCTCCCGTCCCGAACTGCGCTCGCAGTTTTGGATCTAAGCCAAAAGCCTGAGGTTCGCATTGCGAGTCTCTGAGTGTCTAAATTTCCGTATTATATAAAAAGGCATGAAGCTCAATGAAGCCATCCGTCTTTCTGATCCAGCCTGCCTGGCTTTGACCGGCTCAGGGGGCAAGACGACTGCACTATTCCAATTGGCGCGTTCCCTGAGCGGCGGGCCAGGTACATCCAAGTCCGGAACCATGGAAATGCCGGTTATCGTCACTGCCACCACGCATTTACATATTGACCAGGTCAGCCTGGCCGATTCGCATTGGGTTGTGCAGGAACCCGCAGATCTGGCCAACCTCGAAAAGAA